>CANAZG010000055.1 GCA_947365965.1 uncultured Clostridia bacterium | reverse complement strand
ATATGGTGCAGAAAAAGCGTAATATCTCCCCGGACGCCCCCGCCCCCGTGAACGCCGCCCAGGTCATCAACGGGAAGAAGGTCAGCGACCACCACGCCATCATCCCTACGAAAACGCTGGAGTCCGCCGACCTTGCCGCCCTGCCCTCCGGGGAGCTGGCGGTGCTGGACCTGATCGCACTGCGCCTCGTCTGCGCCGTGGGCGACCCCTGCCGCTACTCGGAGACCGCCGTCACGCTGGAGTGCGCCGGACACCAGTTCAAGGCCAAGGGGAAAACGGTCACGGACCCCGGCTGGCGGGCGTATGTTACTGCCGCTGATGAGGAGAAAGCCGGGGACGATGCCCAGCCCATCCCCGCCCTCTTGGAGGATGCGGAGCTGCCCCTCGCCAAAGTAGAATTGAAAGAGGGCAAAACGACCCCTCCCAAGCGGTTCACGGAGGACACGCTCCTGCAAAGTATGGAGTCTGCCGGGGCCGAGGAGATGCCCGAAGATGTGGAGCGCAAGGGCATCGGAACCCCTGCTACCCGCGCCGCCATCATCGAGAAGCTGGTGCAGAAGGGCTTTGTGGAGCGCAAGGGGGACAAGAAGGCCAAGGCGCTGGTCCCCACGGACAAGGGCCGCGCCCTGGCCGCCGTTGTGCCGGAGCAGATACAGTCCCCCTCCATGACTGCGGAGTGGGAGGAGAAGCTGCTGGGCATCGAGAAGGGCGGGTATGCCCCGGACAGCTTCATGCGGGAGATCGCCGGGATGGTGACGGACCTCGTGAAGAACTATGAGACGGTGAAAGGAGTGGAGATCAATATGCCGGGCAACAGCAAGGTGATCGGGAGCTGCCCCCACTGTGGGGCGGATGTGGTGGAGCGTGACAAGGGCTGGTTCTGCGCCAGCCGGGAGTGCCGTTTCGTCCTCTGGAAGGACAACGCCTACTTCAAGAAGATCGGCAAGCACCTGACCGCTGGCATGGCCGAGAAGCTGGTGAAGGAGGGGCGCATCAAGCTGAAGGACTGCAAGAGCCAGCGGACGGGCAAGACCTACAACGCCGATGTCCTGCTCACCACCGAGGAGGACGGCCGGGCGAAGTTCCAGATGGAGTTCGACAACAGCGGGAAGAAAAGCGGAGGAAAGAAGAATTGAATAGAGGGCAGCTTACGCTCGGTTCCCTGTTCGACGGCATAGGAGGTTTCCCCTATGCCGCCTCTTTTTATGGGATCAGGCCCATGTGGGCCAGCGAGATCGTCCCGGAGTGCGTCTCCGTAACGAAGAAGCACTTCCCGGACATGGAACACGTCGGCGACATCACGAAGCTCCACGGCGGCAAGCTGCCGCCCGTGGACATCATCACCTTCGGCTCCCCCTGCCAGGACCTGAGCGTGGCATCAGGCAAGCGGCTCGGCCTTGCCGGGGAGCGGAGCGGCCTCTTTCTGGAGGCTGTCAGGATTATCAGAGAAATGCAGGAGGCAACCAATGGAGAATACCCGAAATTCGCGCTCTGGGAAAATGTCCCCGGAGCCTTGTCAAGTTCTTCCCGGCGTGACTTTAAGGCTGTGCTGGAAGCGTTCACAGACGCCGAAGTTCCAATGCCTGGTTCTGGACGGTGGGCAAACGCCGGGATGGTACGAGGCCGAGGCGTTGACCTCGCTTGGTGCGTGTACGACGCCCAATACTTCGGAACAGCACAGCGGCGCCGGCGCATCTTTCTTATCGCAGATTTTAGAGGCGAACGCGCCGGCGAGATACTCTTTGTCCCCAAAAGCCTGTCAGGGTATTTTGCGGCGGGCGGAACGCCGCGGCAAGGACTTGCCGCCTATGCTCAAAACGGCGCTGGAACAGCAGGCGCGGGGATAGACGGCTACAATGCCCAGCTTACCGGCCATGTGGCGGCCACGCTGGGGACGAACTGCGGGATGTCCACCGGGCGCAACGGCGTGATCGAGATGCCGGACGGCGTGGGGGCGGCGGTCCCCGCCATCTCCATGCGTATCCGCTGCGGCTGTGAGGGCGGGGGCAAGGGGCCTCTGCTCCAGGTGGAAAAGAGCGGCACACTGGCGACCGGGAACGACCAGTACCTCTTTGCCCCGAAGGTCGAGATACTGAACGACCAGGGCGGCGACTCCCTCAATGTGGAGAAGGGCGGCGTATCGCCCACCCTCCGCAGCCAGACCCACGGCAACCTGCCCATCACCGCATACGCCATCCAGGGCTCCATGATCGGCAGGGCGGACGGGAACGGGCCGCAGGGGGACGGCATCAACGAGAACGTCTCCTTCACCCTCAACACCATCGACCGCCACGCCGTCTGCATGGGGACCGGGCAGGCCAACGCCGGCATCCTGGAGGAGCAGTCCCCCACCCTGACCGCCGCCCATGAGCAGCCCATCGTCACCCACCCGCAGATCGCCGGGACGCTCTGTGCCTCCGGCGCCGGGCTTTCCCGCCCTGCCGGACAGGGGAACGAGCTGGACTTCTGCGTGGTGAGCGCGGGCTTCAAGCACAAGGCCGGCAGCCAGTCCGGGAGCATCGGTTTCCAGGAGGAGACCGCCCCCACCCTCCTGGCGGGCCAGCAGAGCGCCGTGATGAAAGCCTATGTGATCGGCGCCTACCATTCCGGCGGGATGCTGTCGGACAACCCAAAGAGCGGCTTCTATGAGGCGGACACCTCCCGGACGCTGGACCTGAACGGCGGGAACCCCTGCTGCAATCAGGGCGGCGTGGCTGTGGTGGAGGGCGCAGATGGTGCGGAGACCGCCGCCGTGGACTGCCGCAATCTCCGGGAGACAGATGAGGTCAGCGGCACACTGCTGGCAAAGGCGGCCTCCGGCGGCTACTCGCTGAACTACCAGAACCCCGTCCGCACCGGGCTTTGCGTGAGGAGGCTCACCCCCACCGAGGCGGAGCGTTTGCAGGGCTACCCGGACGGCTGGACGGAGGCCGGCGCGGGCGGCAAAGCCATCAGCGACACGAAGCGTTACCAGATGCTCGGCAACAGCGTGGCCGTCCCCTGCGTGGCGTATATCATGCAGGGCATCCGTGACGCTGTGGGCGGTGAGTGATATGCTGTCGCTGGTCCCCGTCTCCCTGCGGGAGGCGAACGAGTTCGTGCGCCGGCACCACCGCCACCACAAGCCCACGGTGGGACACAAGTTCTCTATCGGTGTCCGGGAGGACGGGCGGCTCGCCGGTGTTGCCATCTGCGGCCGCCCGGTGAGCCGCTTCCTGGATGACGGCTATACGCTGGAGGTCAACCGCCTTTGCACCGATGGGGCGCGGAACGCTTGCAGTATGCTCTATGGGGCGGCGGTCCGGGCGGCGAGGGCGATGGGCTATAAAAAGGTCATCACCTATATCCTGGACAGCGAGTGCGGCGCCTCCCTGAAAGCCTCCGGCTTCGTGTGTGAGGGGCCTGCCGGGGGCTTGGAGTGGACGGGCAGGCGCAAGCCGAAGGACAGCGGGCAGTATCCCCGCCAGATGAAAACAAGATGGGTCAAAATTTTGAGACAGGAGGACTGATAGAATGGCTGATACGGAACTGAGCAGCAAACTGTATGAGAAAGCGTCGGCGGAGCAGGACAAGTTCAGGGCATGGCTGATGGACCAGCCGCCCGCCGACATCTTGAACCACGCTGTCGAGTATGCGGTGCGGGAGGACATCCTGATGGAGATCGGGGCGCTGGAGCTGCCTGACGATCAGGCGAGGGCGCTGCTGGCCTCCCCGGACACGATAGCGGACATCTACAAGACCTTCTCCAAGATGGCGGATACCGGGCATATGGATGTGGTCCGGGAGAGCATCGAGGACCGGGCGGCCACTTTAAGTATGGAACAGGCTGTGGAACAGGCGGTGCAGGAGGCTGTCCAGACGGAAATGGAGACGCAGGAAAAACTGGAGGCCGTGTACCTTGTGGACCGTTCCTCCCTGCTCCACCTGAAAGAGGTCCAGGGCGGGGACTTTGAGTACACCGTGTTTGACAGGCAGACCAGGCAAAAGACCGCCGAGGGCAGGATCAGCCTGGACGATGTGCTGGACGGCATCGACCCCACCCACGGCCATCTTGCGGCGGCGAGGGCAGCCGCTATTGGAGAGGCGGGGCTGCAAAGCGGGCCGCTGGGTGGCAGCGATGTGGCACAGGTGGGCCTGACCTCCCTGAAAGACTTCCGCGATTCAGACATCCGCCGCCGCTCCGTCTGGGAGCCGGAGACGCTGCCGAAGGACGACATCCGCTTCATCAACAGCGGCTATGAGGAGCAGTTCCGCATCCCGGACGGCGGCACGATCCAGGTGGAGTACCCGGACAGGACTTTCTCCGCCAAGTGTGAGTATATCGACGACTACCACACCTATATCGGGAGCGAGGTCTACCACATCTGCCAGTTCGCCGAGGTGCTGGAGCGGGGCGGCGGGGTCTGCCGCCCGGAGCCGGAGCTGGAGGCGGAGCAGGCGGCGTGGAAGATCGGCTGGAACGCCTATCTCGCCGTGGAATGCGGGGCGGGCCATTGGGACTACCACCTGTATGATGAGAAGTTCAACGAGACCAAGAGCGGCGAGCTGGAGGTGGTGGGCTGCTCCATCAACGAGGTGCGGGATATGGTCCTCTTTGAGAACAAGCTGGAGCGCCGCTCCATGACCCCCACCGACCACGGGATGCTCATGGAGAAGGCGGCCATGCGGGAGCAGGAGGCGGCAGCCGAGAAGCGGGAGTCCGTCCTGGGCCAGCTTTCCGCCCTGAAGTCCAGCGCAAAGGAACACCCCGCCCCCGCCCCGGCGAAGAAGCGGGACGAGGCCAGCTTATGAGCCGCCAGAAGCTGACCCTTGCGGAGCAGGAGACCATCATCCTGTGGGACAATGAGCTGGACACGGCGGAGGTCTACACCCATGACGCAAGGCTCATCAATAAACTCCGGGAGCTTTCCCAGCGGTTCCCGGAGGACTATATTCTGGAGCGTTCCGGGCCGGGGCGGTCCGTGACCTATCAGGTCCCCAAGCGGTGCGTGGGCATCCGCCCGCCGTACAGCGAGGAACGCAGACAGCGGCAGAGGCAGGACGCAAAGGAGAACGGCCCGCCTTTTTTGAGGAAGGAGGAACAGAATGTCTGACATCAGGAAATGGGACGAGGTGAACGGCGTGGACGAGGCCCCCGGCCACCTGGCGGCGTTTCTGGAGAGCGCCACCGACTCCTACGCCATTTTGCAGTTGCGCCACACGGACGACACCCTCTATGAGCGGTTCGAGTCCTATTCCAGCCTCCAGCGGCAGGGGAAGGAGCCGGACATCGACCACTATGAGGTGGTCTACCACGGGGACCTCCCGAAGGAGCCCGACACACCGGAGGCGGTGATGGCGCAGTTGGAGGCCCTCTATGTCCAGTTCAATACCGCCCACCCGGATGACTTCCGGGGACACAGCCTGTCGGTCAGCGACATCGTGGCGTTAAAGGTGGGCGGCGTGGTATCCTGCCACTATGTGGATTCCATCGGCTTCAAGGAGCTGGAGGACTTCGCCCTCCGGGAGAACTACCTGAAAAACGCGGAGATGGCGATGGAGGACGACTACAACTCCATTGATGGGATCATCAATAACGGGAGAAAGGATGAGCCTGAAACGGAGCGGCACTCCGTCCTGGACGCGCTGAAAGCCCTTTCCGGTGCGGAGCAGCCGGAGCGAAAGCCGCCCCAGAAGCAGGCTGGACGGGATGAGAGATGAAAGAGTTCACAAGGGACGAGCGGATTATGATGATGCTTTACAATCCCGGCACACGGGCGGGGCTGGTGGCGGAGCTGGAAGCCATGCGCCTTCAGCTTACACCCTCGGAGCGGCGGCTGGGCCGTCTCTCCAAAAGTGTCCTGGAAAAACTGGAGGGCATGACGGACACGGAATTTGACAGCCTGGACCTGTACCCGGATGTCTGATTCCCGCACACGCAAATCTAAAGGAAATGGAGGCAACCTATGGCATTGAATGAACCCTTGCGGGCGGACGGGGCGGCGGTGATACCGTTCCCCTCGAAAGTCGCCTATTACACCCAGATGGCGGAAGAAGCCGCCAGACAAGTGACCGGGAGCCGGGAGCAGTGGACAGCCTTCCTTACCACTGCGGCCCGGCTCTATAAATACCCCTACAATGAGCAGCTCATGATCTACAAGCAGCGCCCGGACGCCACGGCCTGCGCCGAGTATGACCTCTGGAACAAGACCATGCGCCGCTACGTGCGCCGCGGCTCCAAGGGCATCGCCCTGGTGGACAACACGGGCAGCCGCCCGAAGCTGCGCTATGTGTTCGATGTGTCGGATACCGGGGCAAGGGAGAACTCCCGCCCGGTCAACCTCTGGTCCATGCGGGAGGAGTATGTCCCTGCTGTGCAGGATGCGCTGAAACGGTCCTATGGCGTGGGTGCCGGCGCGGGGCTGGAGGAACAGATCGGGGGCATCGCCTCCCGCCTTGCCGCCGAGTATTGGGAGGAGAACAAGGACAGCATCCTCGGCATCGTTGACGATTCCTTCCTTTACGGGTATGATGAGTTCAACGTAGGGGTGTCCTTTCGGAGGGCGGCGGAGACCAGCATCAAGTATATGCTCTGCTCCCGCTGTGTGGAGGACCCGGAGAGCTGTTTTGAGCCGGAAGATTTCATGGATGTGTTCGACTTCAATACCCAGGCGGCGTCCAATGTGCTGGGTGCGGCGGTCAGCGAGGCATCCTCCCAGGTTTTCCGTGAAGTGGAACGGGCCATCCGAACCTACGAGAGGACGAAACAGGTCGAACAAACGGAGGAAAGGAGCCGGAAAAATGACAGAACTGACTTACACGAAGGCCGGGGATTACCTGATCCCGGACATCCAGTTGGAGGAAATGGAGGACCGTCCGCTGGGCAAGTACGGCAGGATGCGGAGGGCATATCTGGAGGAGAACAACAAGCTCCTCTACAACCACCTGACATTGACCAGGAAACTGTTCCCGCACCTGTGGGAGGTGCAGGAGACGGCCACCGCCCGGATGAAGCAGTTGATGGAGGAACTGCTGGCGGCGGACCCGGCGCCGGACAAAAAGACCCGGCAGATGGACTGGGTGCGGCACATGAACGCACTGAAAGCGCAGGTGGAGGAGATCGTGATGGCGGAACTTATCAACAACTGACGCTGGAGGGGCTGTTCCCCTCCGAGATGGAACAGATATCAATGATAGACCGACAGGCGGAGAGCGAAAAGCCCTCCGTCTTTGCTATGCCCCAAAAAGAGGAACAGGCCCCGGCAGAGGCTCCCGCCCCCGCTTTTTCTATTCCTGACGCGGAGATCGAGCGCATCCTCCGTCACGGCTCCCCCTATGACGGCGGCAAACTGCGTATCGCTGCCCTTTATTCGCAGGAGAACACGCCGGATGAGCGTGTAGAGTATCTGAAAGGCGAGTATGGGACCAACAGTGGGCAGAGCTGGCAATTTTCCGATGGCAACCGGGGCGGTGTGCAGACCCGTCCCCAGGGACTGGTGATCCGTGACGCCAGCCACAACGCGGAGGTGCGGCTACGCTGGTCCGAGGTCGAGAAGCGGCTCGGCGCGCTCATCCAGAACGGCCAGTATCTGAGCGGCCCGGACAAACAGCGGTATACCGCCCTTGAGAAGAATTACGCCGAGTTCGGCGCCGTCCCTCTCCCTGCTCCCGGACACGGTTTTCCCCCTACCCCGGCAGACATCTATGAGCGGTATTACCCTGTCATCCGGGACGCCCTCCTGCGGGACACAGCCTATCGGAACGCCTGCGGCAACAATGACAAAGAGACCGCCTATGTGGAGGGCGGCAAGGCCATCGAACAGGCGGCGCTCACCATTCAGGACACGGGCTTCATGCGGCTGTACTACGATGTGCCGGAGTACCATGACCGTCTGCACAAGTCCCTGCTGGACGAGACCTATAAGGCCATGACCGCCGCCCCAGAACTGCCGGACCCGCCCGACCGCACAAGCGAGATGCTGACACAGGCGGCGCGGATGGCGGACGGCAGCAACTATGCCGCCCCAGAGCGGTTCTTCCTGATCGAGACCGATAATGGCTATGCCGTCTGGGATGACATCCGGGATGAGATATATGTTGACCCGGAAGGCGTCTCCGAGGAGTTCACCAGCGAGTGGCAGGCCGAGGACTATCTGCTCCAGGTCAAGGAGGATGTCGCAAGGCGGGAGGCCGCCGACTGGCTCAAAACGGAGGAGGCAAAACTGCCGCCGCTGAAATATGGCATCGGGGATCCGTTCACCCTCTACTCTGAGGACGGTACAAAGGAGATCGTCCTGACGGGCGTCACGGACCACGATGTTTTCTATGTCTATCCTGACGAGCCGGGGCGGGACCAGGTGTTCATGGACCGGGAGGCGTTCGAGCATAGCCTGCGGACCGGACACATCCGGGATGCCCAGCCGAAAGAAGCGGTGCAGACTGCCGCCAGCTACCGCAGCGGTGATGAGGCCATCGTCATCCAGCAGTACCCCAACGGGCAGTTCTACAACCACTACGGCTACGATGAACAGCGCCGTTTTGCTATAGCTACGGCTGGCGGTTTCGCTACCTTTGAGGAGGCGGAGGCGGCGCTCCGCTCACACCGCCCCAAGGCTGAGAGGGTCATGGAGGAGCCTGTTCCCGGCACAGAAGCGGGGCAAACGCCGGAGGGCGAGACCTATGAAGGAGCCGGGGAGGATATTGCCCCTGCCGCCCCTGGGACCGATGCAAAAAGCACTGCCGCACCGCAGGAGCCGACCTACCAGGTGGGCGATACCGTCTATCTGGAGGACACGGCTTATATCGTGGAGGAGATCGGCCTGTTCGATGTCCAGCTCCGTGACCCGACGCTGGCCTATCCCGTCCTCCGCGCTGAGAGCAAGGAGAGGCTGGAGCGGATGCTCTGGGCGGATGTCAGGAACAACGCATTCCTGCCCGGTGCGAAGATCGAGGTCACGACCCCCAATTACCGGGTGAAGGTCACGGCGGAGGAGGCCCCCATCCTGGAGGAGCAGATGGGCAAGGCCGGCATCTCCACGGCGCGGTTCGTCCATGAGAACGGCGATGTCACATTCAGCTTTTCAGAGGATGACCGGGATGCGGTCGAGCATATCCTTTCCGTACAGAGGGAAGAAAATCCTTTTGCGGATGTTGAAAAATGGGCGGCGGACTACCAGCGTCAGACGCAAACGGCCATTGCCGCATTGGAGCCTGAACAGCGGCGTATCGTGGATGCCATGCAGACGGCAGGATTTTTCTATGACCCGCTTTCCAATACCGCCCTGGACCCCCTTATCTTCCGCGCTGGAGACCTGACAGGCGGGTATCCCACCTCCTTCAAGACATGGGACGAGGCGTATGCGTTCATTGACGGGGCCGAACTGAAAGATACCCCCGGACTGCGGGAACAGGTCCAATCAGTTCTCCACCCAGACCCAACTTGGGCGCAAAACGCGCACAAGTTAGATGTAAGGCCAGCTTCAGACCAGGTTGGCCCGAAGCCGGAAGTCACCGTCACCGCCGAGACCATCTATCCCGGCGATAAGAACGGCCTGCCCTTTGATGTGGTCGTTGAACGGCTGCATTTTGGGGAGCCGGAACACGGACAGCCGGAGCAGACCCAACAGCCCGCCGCCCGCAATTTCCGTATCACGGACGACCATCTGGGCGAGGGCGGACCCAAAGCGAAGTTCCGGGCCAACATGGACGCCATCAACCTCCTGCATGAGCTGGAGTTTGACGGCAGGGACGCCACGCCGGAGGAGCAGGAGGTCCTTTCCCGCTATGTGGGCTGGGGAGGTCTGGCGGATGCTTTTGACGAGAAAAAGGATAGCTGGGCAGGCGAGTTTAGGGAACTGTACGCCGCCCTCTCCCCGGAGGAATACGCTGCCGCCAGAGCGTCCACCCTCAACGCCCACTACACCAGCCCCACCGTCATCAAGGCCATCTATGAGGCTGTGGGCAATATGGGCTTTACCACTGGCAACATCCTGGAACCCTCGATGGGCGTGGGCAATTTCTTCGGCCTGCTCCCGGACAGCATGGCGGGCAGCCGCCTCTACGGTGTGGAGCTGGACTCCATCACCGGGCGCATCGCCCAGAAGCTGTACCCGGAGGCGGACATCAAGGTGGCCGGTTTCCAGACCACCGACAGGCGGGACTTCTTCGACCTCTGTGTCGGGAATGTACCCTTCGGCGACTACAAGGTGAACGACAAGCCCTATAACAAGCTGGGCTTCTCCATCCACAACTATTTCTTCGCCAAGGCCATCGACCAGGTGCGTCCGGGCGGCGTGGTGGCCCTTGTCACCAGCCGCTACACGATGGACGCCAAAAGCCCCGACGCCCGGAAATATATCGCGCAGCGGGCGGAGCTGCTGGGGGCGATCCGCCTGCCCAACAACGCTTTCAAGGCCAACGCCGGGACGGAGGTGGTATCGGACATCCTGTTCCTGCAAAAGCGGGACCGTCCCATCGACATCGAGCCGGATTGGGTACACCTGGGGCAGACCCCGGAGGGCCTTACCCTCAACAGCTATTTTGTAGACCATCCTGAGATGGTGCTGGGCGAGCTGACGACCGAAAGCACACAGTACGGGCGGGAGGAATGCACCGTTGCCCCCACTCCCGGCGCCGACCTTGCGGAACAGCTCCGGGAGGCCGTTTCCCATATCCACGGTAGCTATCAGGCGGTGGAGCGGGACAAGGCGGACATTGCGGACGAGGCAGCGGAGCGGGGCGCTATCCCCGCTGACCCGGATGTAAAGAACTTCTCCTATGCCCTGGTGGACGGGGAGGTCTACTTCCGGGAGAACAGCGTGATGAAGCCTGTGGAGCTGAGCGACACGGCAAAGGGGCGCGTGGCCGGGATGATCGGCCTGCGGCAGCTCGTGAACGACCTGATCCAGTACCAGCTTGAGGACTACCCGGACGGGGACATCCAGGCGAAGCAGGCGGAGCTGAACGCCGCCTATGATACCTTTTACGCAAAGTTCGGGACCATCAATTCCAGCGCCAACGCGAGGGTGTTTGACGAGGACTCCTCCTACTATCTGCTCTGCTCCCTGGAGAACATCGACGAGGACGGGCGGCTGGAGAGCAAGGCGGATATGTTCACAAAAAGGACTATCCGCCCGGAACGCCATATCACCAGTGTGGACACGCCCAGCGAGGCGCTGGCGGTCTCTATTGGAGAGCGGGGCAGGGTCGATCTGCGGTTCATGTCCGAGCTGCTGGGGACGCCTGGAGAGTACGGGCGCATCACCGAGGAGCTGCGGGGCGTGATCTTCCGTGACCCCCGTGAGGCTGTGGCGGACGACCCCCTCCGAGGCTGGCATACCGCTGACGACTACCTCTCCGGCAATGTCCGGGACAAGCTGATGGTGGCGAGGATGGCGGCGGCCACTGACCCCGCCTACGCCGTCAATGTGGCGGCTCTGGAACAGGCGCAGCCCAAAGACTTGGACGCATCTGAGATCGATGTGCGCCTGGGGGCGACCTGGATCGACAAGGACTATATCCAGCAGTTCATGGAGGAGACCTTTGATACCCCGTGGCGGCTTCGGAACGCGGTACAGGTGAAGTATTCGCCCTCCACCGCCGAGTGGCAGGTCACGGGCAAGAACGCCACAGGGCGGCACGATGTCATGGCGTATATGACCTACGGCACAGACCGGGCCAGCGCCTACCGCATTTTGGAGGACACCCTGAACCTCCGGGATGTCCGCATCTACGACACCATCGAGGACGCGGACGGCAAACAGAAGCGGGTGCTGAACAAGAAGGAGACCACCCTCGCCCAGCAGAAGCAGCAGGCCATCAAGGACGCTTTCCGGGATTGGGTGTGGCGTGACCCCAGGCGGCGGGAGGATTTAGTCAGGGCCTACAACGAGCTGTTTAATAGCACCCGCCCCCGTGAGTATGACGGCAGCCACATCGTCCTGGGCGGCATGAACCCGGACATCACCCTGCGGGAACACCAGCGGGGGGCCATCGCCCATGTGCTTTACGGCGGGAACACCCTGCTTGCCCACGAAGTGGGCGCGGGCAAGACCTTTGAGATGGCGGCCTCGGCTATGGAGGCGAAGCGGCTGGGGCTGTGCCAGAAGTCCCTCTTTGTCGTGCCGAACCACCTGACCCTCCAGTGGGCCAGCGAGTTCCTGCGGCTCTACCCCAGCGCGAAGATACTGGTCGCCACGAAAAAAGACTTTGAGACGGCCAACCGCAAGAAGTTCTGTGCGAGGATAGCGACCGGGGACTATGACGCCGTTATCATCGGCCACAGCCAATTCGAGAAGATACCCATATCCGCCGAGCGGCAGGAGCGCATCTTGCAGGAGCAGATCGACGAGATCACCGACGCCATAGCGGAGATGAAGGCCATGCGGGGCGAGAGCTTCACCATCAAGCAGTTGGAAAAGACCCGGAAATCTTTAGAGGCCCGGATGGAGAAACTGCAAGCCACAGAGCGCAAGGACGATGTGATAACCTTTGAGCAGCTTGGTGTGGATCGGCTCTTTGTGGACGAGGCTCATGCGTTCAAAAATTTGTTCCTCTACACGAAAATGCGGAATGTGGCGGGGCTTTCCACCTCCGAGGCGCAGAAGTCCTCGGATATGTTCATGAAGTGCCAGTATATGGATGAACTGACTGGCGGGAAGGGTACGGTCTTTGCCACGGGGACCCCGGTGTCGAACAGTATGACAGAGCTTTACACCATGATGCGCTACCTGCAGCATGGTACGCTCCGGCAGAAGGGGCTGACCCATTTCGACCAGTGGGCCTCCACCTTCGGCGAGACCACCACGGCCATAGAGCTTGCCCCGGAAGGGACTGGCTACCGCGCCCGGACGAGGTTTGCCAAGTTCTTCAACCTCCCGGAGCTGATGAGTATGTTCAAGGAGGTAGCCGACATCAAGACCGCCGACCAGCTCCACCTCCCTGTGCCGGAGGCAAAGTTTGAGACCGTTGTGGTGCAGCCCTCGGAGATACAGAAGGAGATGGTGGCCGACCTGTCCGAACGGGCCGCCGCTGTCCACAGTGGGAATATAGACCCCTCGGTGGATAATATGCTCAAGATCACCTCGGACGGGCGCAAGATCGGCCTTGACCAGCGGCTGATGAACCCGCTCCTGCCCGATGACCCGACCAGCAAGCTGAACGCCTGTGTCCAGAATGTCCTCCGTATCTGGGAGGAGGGCCAGGCGGACAAATTGACCCAGTTATTGTTCTGCGACCTCTCCACGCCCAAGGGGGACGGGACTTTCAATGTCTACGAGGACATCCGGGACAAGCTGGTGGCGGCTGGCGTCCCCCGTGAGGAGATCGCTTTTATCCACGATGCCGACACCGAGGCGAAGAAGAAGGAGCTGTTCGGCAAGGTCCGTACCGGGGAGGTGCGCGTCCTGCTCGGCTCCACCCAGAAGATGGGCGCCGGGACCAATGTGCAGGATCGCCTTGTGGCTGTCCACCACCTGGATGTGGGCTGGCGCCCCGCCGACATGACCCAGCGCAACGGGCGCATCATCCGGCAGGGCAACCGCAACAAACAGGTGCAGGTATTCCAGTATGTGACGGAGGGGACCTTTGACGCCTACCTCTACCAGACTTTGGAGAACAAGCAGAAATTTATCTCGCAGATTATGACGAGCAAGTCCCCCGTCCGAAGCTGTGACGATGTGGATGAGCAGGCATTGAGTTACGCGGAGATCAAGGCACTGTGTGCCGGAAATCCGCTGATCCGGGAAAAGATGGACCTTGATGTGGATGTGGCGAAGCTGAAAGTCCTCCGGGCCGACCATCAAAGCAAGCACTTCCGGCTGGAGGACCAGCTTTTGAAATACTTCCCCGCCGAGATCGAGGCCCAGCAGAGCCGCAACAAGGGCTTTAAGGCAGACATCCAGACGATGGAATCCCACCCGCTCCCGGAGGAGGGCTTTGTGGGGATAGAGCTGGCCGGAAAGCATTATGCAGAAAAGGCAGACGCTGGCGATGCGCTCCTTGCCCTCTGCAAGGAGATCAAAAGCACCGAGGGCATCCCCGTTGGCAGCTACCGGGGCTTTCAGATGGAGCTTTCCTACAACACCTTTGAGAAGCAGTTCCAGATCACCTTGAAGGGCGAGATGAGTTACCGTGTCAGCCTGGGGACGGACGCAAGGGGCAACCTGACCCGGCTGGACAACGCCCTCGCCGGTATCCCCGGACGGCTGGAGCGGGGACAGGAGCAGTTGGAGAACCTGCGGAACCAGCAGGCAGCCGCACAGGTGGAATTGACAAAGCCCTTCCCCCAGGAGGCGGAGCTTGCCGAAAAGAGCGCGAGACTTGCGGAGCTGGACGCCGCCCTCAGTATGGACGAGAGCATCTCCCAGGATGAGGCGGAGGTCAGTGAGGAGGTCGGTGAGGGCGAACGGCCCTCTGTTCTGGAGGACCTGAAAAAACGGGCGGCGGAGATACCCCCGGACAAAAAGCCCGGAAAGGAGCTGGAGCGCGAATGAAGAAAGAGGAAGAACTGAAGGTGCGTATCTCCCCCGAAGATAAGGAGCGCATCCGCTCCAAGATGGAGGAGGCCGGCATCCTGAACATGAGCGCCTATGTCCGCAAGATGGCTCTGGACGGTATCTGCGTGAGGCTGGACCTGGTAGATGTGCGCCAGCTCATCGTCCTGCTCCAGCGGTGCAGCACCAACCTGAACCAGTACGCGAAAAGGGCGAACGAGACCGGGAGCGTCTATGCCGCCGACATTGAGGACCTGCGCTCCCGGCTGGACGAGATATGGGAGCTTTCCAGACAGTCCCTTGCCCGCCTTGCCAATATCCGATAGCGGCTGGGGGCTTAAAAAGTTTTGCAAAAGGGCGCGGAGCGGTTCCGCGCCCGCTTACATAGGCGGCATCCTTGCCGGACAGCGGGCCAGCGCGGTAAACTGTACTCAGGAAACAGGAAAGGACGGGACAAAATATGAGGCTTCTGAAACTCCCTTTGAAACTGCTGGCGCTCCCCTTGATGCTGGTACTCTATACATTCCATGTTGTAGGCAGGCTGGCATCCAACCTCTCCGCCTATGTTGTCGGGCTGTTCATGCTGGTGATCCTGGCCTGCGGCATCTATCAGGTGTGCGTCCGGGACTGGCTGAATGTGGCGATCCTGTTCGGCGTGGAGGCGGTCTGTGTGGCGCTCCAGTTTTCCGCCATGCTCCTGGTGGAACTGGCCGGCGAGTGGGCCGGCAGCCTTGGGGCTTTCCTCCACTCATAAACCTTTGAAGGGATGTGCGAAGATGGATTTTCCGAAAAATGAGGTGCAGACCTTGCTTGACTGGATGCGGGGGCAGATGTACGGAGATACCGTGACCGAGTGGACCTATGGAAACGAGCATGACCGCATGAGCGAGGCGGCGGATTTTCTGGACAGTCTGCTGTTGCGGATAGACAATTGAGGACTATTAGTAAGAATACGGCCAGTTACAGTTATTGACTATAAATAACTATAACTGGCCGTATTGATTTAGGGCAGGAGACCTTGTTGCAATTCGTCTCTATTGATTGGGATAAATTTTTCTCCTTCTATCAAAGTCCTTCCCAAAATACAAGAAAGAGCCAATGCTTGCCATTCTTCAAGTAGATTTGGATTGTGCGCCAAAATAGCATTTATCTTTTCAATAACAACCGATGCACTGATTTTATCTATGACAGATTTTCCATCAGTGATGCTTCCGACCGAGTTGATTACGTTTGCGTGGGCTACCTTATTTATCTTCTTAACAGCAAGCACATATAAGATAAAGGCATCCAATAATTCTTTCTGCGCTTCTTCACTGGTCATGTTCGTCGAGTATTGCTCATAGGCGAAATCAAATTCACCTGGCAGTATTATTGTAGTTGCCTCCATAGGTATAGAAGTTGATTTTGTTGCTTTTTCCTCTTGCAAGATGCGTTCGGTTTTAGTTATGGGTATACGTTCCTTTTTTGAGGCTGCTTTTATTTTGGCTTGCTGAGCTTGTTCTTTTTTTCTTTGCCTGGAGGATAACCAATTGTCAAAGCCTACTAATATGCGTTCAGAAGCATAATCCATAAGTCGTGTGAATGCAATTTCAAAACCATCGACAATGATTTGTCCAACTGGAGACAAATCCTCGTAACGTACAGGGCCTGACAATCTGCGTTCTGCATCCTCATCAAGAAGTTCAGGATCATATGCAACACCAGAGTATGTACCATTTCCTCGGTGCCGACCACCGGGACCAATTTTGTCACCTGTTATATCCCTGCCGTCTTTATCCTTACGAGGGACTTTATAAATCGCTAAGTCATAATCTCTTTCTTCTGGCACGATTTATTCTCCTTTAATCCAATAGTGTGAAGCATCAATATAGCTTCCCAATGAAAAATTCGCTGTATTAGGTCAGATTATACCATATCAAATTTTGCGCTTCAAGGTGTGATAGAATAAATTGCTTTACAATAACACCATGGTCAACAGATGGGAAGGGCGGCGATTGCCGCTCCTTCTTTTTTGCCCTTTCTACATACCGGGAAAGGGGGCATGACAATGAATTTATTTGAAGCAGTCAAGGACGCCGTACCAACGATAACGGCGGCGGAGCATTACGGAATCGAGGTCAAGCGCAACGGCATGGCCTGCTGTCCGTTCCATGATGACAGGACGCCCAGCATGAAGGTGGATAAGCGGTTCCACTGCTTCGGCTGTCAGGAGGACGGGGATGTGATCGACTTTGTGGGCAAGCTGTTCGGCCTCTCCCCCAAGAGGGCCGCCGAGAAGCTGGCGGAGGATTTCGGGGTGCGGTATGAGGGCCTGCAAACATGGCAGCCCCAGAGGAGGCCGTCCGTCATTTCCAAGCTGGCGGCGGCGCAGGAGTACCGCAAAAAGGAGAACCGCTGTTACCGTGTGCTGTGCGAGTACCTCCATCTGCTCCGTGACTGGAAGGAGCAATACGCGCCGCAGCCGGAGGACGAGGACTGGCATCCCCTGTTCTGTGAAGCCTTGCAGAAAACGGACTATGTGGAGTATCTGCTGGACGAGCTGATTTCCGGCACTCTGGAGGAGCGCACCGCCATCGTGAAGGAAAAGGAGAAGGAACTGTCCGGCCTTGAAAAGAAGATCGCCGCTTTCGACCGCAGGGAGACAGCCGACCCGCAGAGGGACAGCTTCCCCGGAAAGATGAGGAGTACACGGTTCCCGGAGGAACTGGCAATGTAAGTTTTTGAACGAGGGAGGTGGGCTATGGCGGCGACACGGCTGATCGCGCTCCACATCAATAAGGGCAAGACTATCGCCCAGACGCTGGCGGACAGGACGGACTATTCCAAAAATGAGGAAAAGACCGAAGGCGGAAAATATATCTCCAGTTATGAGTGCGACGCCCGCACAGCGGATGAGCAGTTCCTTCTGTCAAAGCGGCAGTACGAACACATGACGGGCCGCCGCCAGGAGCATGATGTCATCGCCTATCAGATACGGCAGTCCTTCAAACCGGGCGAGATCACGCCGGAAGAGGCCAACCGTATCGGCTATGAGTTGGGGATGCGCTTCACCAAGGGGAAACACGCTTTTATCGTTGCCACCCACACCGACCGGGCGCACATCCACAACCACATCATCTTCAATTCCACCGCCCTGGACTGCACCCGGAAGTTCAGGGATTTCTTTTTGTCCGGGCTGGCTCTACAACGGGTCAGTGACCGTCTGTGTTTGGAGCATGGGCTTTCTGTCATAGAGCCGCGCCCCTACCGGGAACGGAAAAAACGCACTGAGTATCCCAAGCGGACTTCCAACCGTGATGACCTGCGGGCCATCATTGATGCGGCATTACAGAGAAAACCAAAGGACTTTGAAGAACTGATCTCTTTCCTGAAGGAGGCCGGGTGCGAGTACAAACCGGGCAAGCGGCCATCTATCCGATGCAGGGGGCAGGACCGTTTTGCCCGGTTCAGTTCGTTGGGTGATGGCTATACGGTGGACGATCTGAAAGACGCTATTGCCGGAAAACGCAGAGAGCGGTCTGCGGGGAAAAGCCAGCAGGTCCACGACAAGAAGTTCTCCCTTCTCATTGACATTCAAGCGAAGCTGAACGAGGGAAAGGGCGCCGGATACCAGCGGTGGGCGACCCTCTTTAACCTGAAACAGATGGCAC
>CANAZG010000054.1 GCA_947365965.1 uncultured Clostridia bacterium | reverse complement strand
TGGATGACAAGGACGCACAGCGGTACACGATGGTGCGGTACTACAGATGATCGGAAAAGAATTAGAGGAAGTGCGCCCCAGCATGGCCGGGGCGCACTTCCTTGTGTGAAATTCCATGTGTAAAAAATGTTTCCCATGCTCAAAACAATGAAATCCATAGTCTTGCTTTTTTGCTGTGCGTAAAATAAATGAAACAGCACAAACCGTTGCAAATAAAGAGAAAATCCCGCAACTGTTGATGTTGCGGGATTTTCTATCGTGGTGCCGGTGGTGGGACTCGAACCCACACGCTGTTGCCAGCGGCGGATTTTGAATCCGCTACGTCTACCATTCCATCACACCGGCGTGATCCCTATGATCCATCAGCCTTTACAGCTTGGCACCCCCGATGCGATTCGAACGCATGGCCTTTCGCTTAGGAGGCGAACGCTCTATCCTGCTGAGCTACGGGGGCATATGCACTTATCCGCGAACATGACTATTATACCCAACCAGAGGCCGGTTGTCAACCGGCCCTGTCCCCTTTTCCGAGGAAATCCCATCCTGCCGTCCTTCCATGGCGGGGGAGGGTCAGGCCCTCCCCCCTATGTAGAACCCTCTTATTTCTCCTCCACCGCCAGGATGCCCATGGGGCAGGCCTTGGCGCAGATGCCGCAGGCGATGCACTTGCTGACCTTGTCCGCCCCCGGGGCCAGGACCATCACGTGCATGGGACAGGCCTCCACGCACTTGCCGCAACCCACGCACTTCTTCTTGTCGACCATGTACACGCCCTTGGCGTTCTGGGAGATAGCGCCCTCAGGGCAGGTGCGGGCGCACTTGCCGCACATAATGCAGTTGTTGACCTTGGGCTCGCCGTCGGGCTTGGCGGTGATGCGGATACAGCTCAGCTCGGGGTCAAACGTCTTGTAGAACGCCTCGGAGCAGGCCCGCACACAGCTCAGGCACGCCATGCAGGGATTCTCTTTGCTGACCACTAATTTTTTCATATGAGGAAGACCTCCTGTTTCTGAAATGATTCCGTCCCCTATCCTACCAGATATATTGTTAAATTGCAAACAATATTTTTGCTGTTCCCCGTTTTCCTTATTTTTTTCTGCCCCGGCCCTGACGGCCCCTGGCCCCGGACTTTTCCGCTCCCCTGGCGGGCGGCTTCGCCCCCTTGGCGGGGCGGGCGCGGCTCTCCCGCTGCGCCGGCGCTCTAGCCTCCCCCAGGGGCCGCACCAGACAGTCCCTGCCAAAGCCGATCAGGTCCGTCCGCCCCGCCCGGTGGAGGGCCTCCACCACCAGACGGCGCTTTTCCGGCCGCTTCCACTGCAAAAGCGCCCGCTGAAGAGCCTTGTCGTGGGGGCTCTTGGCCACGTACACCGGCTCCATGGTCCGGGGGTCCAGCTCCGTGTACCACATGCAGGTGGACAGGGTCCCCGGGGTGGGGTAGAAGTCCTGGACCTGCTCCGGCTGACGGCCGGTCCTGTTGAGAAACACCGCCAGATCCACCGCGTCGTTCAGCGTGCAGCCCGGGTGGCTGCTCATCAGGTAGGGCACCAGATACTGCTCCAGACCGTAGCGCTGGTTGAGGCGCTGGTATTTGTCCCGGAACCGCTCGTACACATCAAAGTGGGGCTTACCCATGTAGTCCAGCACCCGGGCCGAGCAGTGCTCCGGGGCCACCTTCAGCTGGCCGGACACGTGGTGCTTCACCAGCTGGGAGAAGAACTCGCCGTTCTTCTCCGAGAGCATATAGTCGTAGCGGATGCCGCTGCGGATGAACACCTTCTTCACCCCCGGCACGGCCCGCACCTTCCGGAGCAGGGCCAGGTAGTCGGCGTGGCTGGGGTCCAGGTTTTTACAGGGGGTGGGGGCCAGGCAGGAGCGGTTTTTGCACATGCCGTTTTTCAGCTGGCTCTTGCAGCTGGGGTGGCGGAAGTTGGCCGAGGGGCCCCCCACGTCGTGGACGTAGCCCTTGAACTTGGGGTCTCTGGTGAAGATCTCCACCTCCCGCACCACGCTCTCGTGGCTGCGGGAGGTAATCATTCGCCCCTGGTGGAAGGCCAGGGAGCAGAAGTTGCACCCGCCGAAGCAGCCCCGGTTGTGGGTGACGGAGAAGCGGACCTCCTCAATGGCGGCCACGCCCCCCAGGGCCTCGTACATGGGGTGGACCTCCCTGGCGTAGGGCAGGGCGTATACCCAATCCAGCTCCTCTTGGCGCAGGGGCAGGGCGGGGGGATTGACCACCAGGGTCCGCTCCCCGTGGGGCTGGAGGATGGTCCTGCCCCGGACGGCGTCGTGCTCCTCGTACTCTGTTCTGGTGGCCAGGGCGTAGTCCCGTTTGCTGGCGCACACCGCTTCATAGGAGGGTACGGGAACCGCCGGCAGGCCGTGGGGACCGGGCGCCGGGTCCCTGGCCGCGTAGGCCGTGCCCCGGACGTCCGTTATCGCCTCCACCCGCTCGCCGCCGGCCAGCCGCCGGGCGATCTCCCGGGTGGCCCGCTCCCCCATGCCGTAGACCAGCAGGTCCGCGCCGGCGTCAAAGAGAATGGAGCGGCGCACGCTGTCGTCCCAGTAGTCGTAGTGGGCGAAGCGGCGCAGGCTGGCCTCCAGCCCGCCGATGACCACCGGCGTGCCGGGGAAGGCCTCCCGGGCCCGGTTGGCGTAGACGATGGTGGGCCGGTCCGGCCGCAGGCCCATCCGGTTTCCGGGGCTGTAGGCGTCGGCGGAGCGGCGCTTCCTGGCGGCGGTGTAGTGGGCCACCATGGAGTCGATGTTTCCGCCGCCGATGAGCACGCCATAGCGGGGCTTGCCCATGGCCAGGAAGGCCTCCGCGCTGTGCCAGTCCGGCTGTGCCAGCACGGCCACCCGGTGGCCGTCCGCCTCCAGACAGCGGGCGATGATGGCCGTGCCGAAGCTGGGGTGGTCCACGTAGGCGTCGGCGGTGACCACCAGGAAGTCGTAGTACCACCAGCCCCGCTGGTGCATGTCCTCCTGACTGACAGGGAGAAAATCGAGGGTATCCATGGCGAGCCTCCTCCGGCGGGGCAGAGCCCCTTGACAGACCGGGTGTTCCGGTGATAGTGGGAGGCAGAGGGGCGGTCCTCTGCCCACTGATCCTGTTTTGCAGACAGCCGCCGGCCTGGGGCAGCGGCTCCCCCCTTCTGGGGGATTGAATCTGTGTAAGTATTATATCAGCGGCGGGATTCCTTGTCAATCTGGCCCGGAGGAAGTCACGGAGCCGAGAAAAGAGCGGATAACCCATGAGCTCGTCATAAAAGCCTGCCTCCACGGGAATAGAATCCGTGATCCGGGCCTTTCTTTTTCCGAAAAGCTGTGGTATACTATACCATCACCAAAGGATACTCCCCATACCAGACGAAAAAGGGAACCGCCCATGAGAGAATTTTCCGCCGGACAATACGATATCGCGGTGATTGGCGCGGGCCACGCCGGCATCGAGGCCGCCCTGGCCGCCGCCCGCATGGGCAAGCGGACCATCTGCTTTACCATCAACCTGGACGCGGTGGGCAACATGCCCTGCAATCCCGCCATCGGCGGCACCGGCAAGGGCCACCTGGTCCGGGAGCTGGACGCCCTGGGCGGCGAGATGGCCCGGGCCGCCGATGAGGCCTGCATCCAGTACCGGCTCCTCAACCGGGGCAAGGGCCCCGCCGTCCACAGCCTCCGGGCCCAGGCGGACCGGCGGCGGTACCAGGAGGTCATGAAGCGCACCCTGGAGCGCCAGGAGAACCTGACCCTCCGCCAGGGGGAGGTCACCGCCATCCGCCTCACCGGGGGCCGGGTGAGCCATGTGGTCCTCCAAACCGGGGCGGTGTTCGCGGTGGGGGCGGCCATCGTCTGCTCCGGCACCTACCTCAACGGCAGGACCATTGTGGGCCAGTGCGTCCGGGAGGGCGGGCCCGACGGCATGTTCGCCGCCGCAGCCCTGACGGACTGCCTGCGGGAGCTGGGCCTCTCCCTGCGCCGGTTCAAGACCGGCACCCCGCCCCGGGTCAACGCCCGCACCGTGGATTTCTCCAAAATGGAGCGCCAGGACGGGGATCTGGATACCATGCCCTTCTCCTTTGAGACCAGGGAGGCCCCGGTCAACCGGGCCGTGTGCTACCTCACCTACACTAACGAGGACACCCACCGGATCATCCGGCGGAACCTGGACCGCTCCCCCATGCACAGCGGGGCCATCGAGGGGGTGGGGCCCCGGTACTGCCCCTCCATTGAGACCAAGGTGACCCGCTTCGCAGACAAGCCCCGCCACCAGCTCTTTATCGAGCCCATGGGCCTGGACACGGAGGAGCTGTACATCCAGGGCTTCTCCTCCGCCATGCCGGAGGAGGTGCAGCTGGAGATGCTCCACACCATTCCCGGCCTGGAGCGGGCGGAGATGATGCGCCCGGCCTACGCCATTGAGTACGACTGCGTGGACCCCCTGGAGCTGCGCCCCACCCTGGAGACAAAGCGGATCCCGGGCCTGTACGGGGCGGGGCAGTTCTGCGGCTCCTCGGGCTACGAGGAGGCGGCGGTCCAGGGCTTTGTGGCCGGGGCCAACGCCGCCCTGGCCCTGGACCGCCGGGAGCCCCTGATCCTCTCACGGGGTCAGAGCTATATCGGCGCGCTCATCGACGATCTGGTCACCAAGGGCACGGACGAGCCCTACCGCATGATGACCAGCCGCAGCGAGTACCGGCTGTTGCTGCGCCAGGACAACGCGGACGCCCGCCTCTGCCCGGTGGGCCGCCGACTGGGGCTGGTATCGGAGGAGCGGATGGCCCGGGTGGAGGCCAAGTACGCCGCCGTGGCCCGGGAGATCAAGCGGCTGAACGCCCATGGCGCGGCCCCCTCCCCGGCCCTGAACGACTTCCTTACCCAGCGGGGCACCGCGCCCGTCTCCGACGGCGCACCCCTGGCGGCCCTGCTGCGGCGGCCCCAGGTCCGCTACAGGGATCTGCGGCAGTTTGACCCGGACATGCCGGATCTGCCCGCCGAGGTGGCGGAGCAGGTGGAGATCTCCGTCAAGTACGAGGGGTACATCCGCCGGCAGATGGAGGAGGTGGAGGAGCTGCGCCGCATGGAGCGGCGGGCCCTGCCGCCGGAGCTGGACTACGGCTCCATTCAGGGCCTGCGGCTGGAGGCCCGGGAGAAGCTGGCCGCCGTGCGGCCGCTGAATCTGGGGCAGGCGGCCCGGATCTCCGGCGTGTCCCCGGCGGACGTGGCGGCGCTGATGATCTGGCTGGAGCGGTGAGCGGCGCCTTCCTATCTCCGCCCTGGGCTTCAGCGATGGGGGTAATATCGCCCCCGCTTTCGCCCTAGGGCATGTTTGAAAATTGTCAACACGCCCAAACAGCGGGCCTTTTTCTGCCATACTGCGTTAAATTTTCTTGCCATCCGTCAGATTCTGCAACGGGCGCATCGAGCGCCCGTGCAGAATAATCGTGCATGACCCCTCGATGGGGTCATTGCACGATATGGATGCCTGCGAAAATTTGCCTTGTCTGGCAAAAAATTTCCTCGCTGTTGGGCATATCGCCAATTATCAAACAAGCCCTGGCCCACAAAGCAATGATTACAAAAAACAGAGGGAGAGTTACCCCAATGAGAATGATCCTGGCAATTATCGTCTGTAAGCTCCTCCGCTTCATTGGCAAGCTGGTGGGCAAGGGCAGCAGCCTGCCCGGCCAGTACGCCCTGAAAATCTGCCCGGACGTGCTGGGCCGGGTGAAGCTGCCCGGCTGCATCATCGCCGTCACCGGCAGCAACGGCAAGACCTCCACCGTGGAGATGATTGCCGCCATCCTCCGCGCAAGCGGCAGGACCGTGGTGTACAACGAGGAGGGCTCCAACCAGATCGAGGGCGTGACCACCCTCATCCTGTGCAGCAGCTCCCTCTCCGGCCGGATGCGGGGGGACGTGCTGCTGCTGGAGAGCGACGAGCGCTACGCCCGCCGCTCCTTCCGCTTCTTCCACCCCACCCACTTCGTCATCACCAACCTCTACCGGGACCAGCTCACCCGTAACGGCCATCCGGAGTGGGTCTACGACGCCATCCTCCCCGCCATCCATCCGGATACCACCCTGGTCCTCAACGCTGACGACCCCCTGGTGTCCTGCTTTGCCCGGGACCACGGGAGGGTGAAGTGGTTTGGCCTGGAGGAGTGCTCCATCAGCGCCAAAGATCACCGGGGCGTGTACCACGACGGGGCCCGCTGCCCCCTCTGCGGCGGACCCATGGACTACAGCTGCTACCACTACGAGCACATCGGCCACTACCGCTGCCGCAGCTGCGGCCACTGCCGCCATGACCCGGATTTTGCCGTCACGGCCCTGGACCTCTCGGCGGGGACGCTCACCCTGGACGGGGAGACGGAGATCTCCCTGGCCTTCAAGAGCATCTACAACGTCTACAACATTCTGGCTGCGTGGTCCGTCTGCTCCCTGGCCGGGGCGGACCGGGAGACCATGGCCAGGGTCATCAACAACTATGTGCTGAAAAACGGCCGCATGGTCCAGTTCACCCTGGGCGGACACTGCGGCACCCTCCTCACCAGCAAGCACGAGAACTCCGTGGCCTACGACACCAACCTGGGCTATATCGCCCGCACGGAGGAGCCCTGCCGCGTGCTCATCATCGTGGACGCCATCAGCCGGAAGTACTTCACCGGCGAGACCAGCTGGCTCTGGGACATCGACTTTGACCTGCTCAATCGGGACCACGTGGAGAAGGTGATCCTGTGCGGGAAGTACGTCAACGATCTGGCCCTGCGGTTCGACTACACCGGCATACCGCCGGAGAGGATCGCCTGCTATGACGCCGTGGCCCAGGCCGCCGGCGCGCTGGCGGAGGACGGCGGGCAGGAGCCGCTGTACGTGGTGACCTGCTTCTCCGACCGGGACAAGCTGCTGAATCTGGTCCGGCGGGACCAGTGAGGAGGAGATCACCATGGAACTGACCATTCTGCACCTGTATCCCGAGTTTATGAGCCTCTACGGCGAGTACGCCAATCTGGCGGTGCTGCGCCGCCACCTGGAGGCCCTGGGCGTGACCGTATCCCTCCGGGCTGCGGCAGCCGGGGAGACCCCGGACCTCGCCGGAGCGGACATGATCTACATGGGCGCGGGCACGGAGCGGGGACAGAAGCGGGCCATGGAGGGCCTGCTCCCCCACCGGGACGCCCTTCTGGCGGCCGTGGAACGGGGGGCCCTGGTCCTCTTCACCGGAAACGCCATGGAGACCCTGGGCGCGTCCGTGACCGACGCGGCGGGGAAGGTCTGGCCAGGTCTGGCCCTGGCGGACTTCACCACCGTGGAGACGGATAGGCGGGCGCCCGAGGACGTGGTGGCCCTGCCCGCGCTGTGGGACGCGCCGGCGGTGGGCTTTATGAACAAGTGCAGCCTCACCCGGGGAATCGCCACCCCCCTCTTCCGGGAGCTGCCCCTGGGCTTTGGCAACGAGGCGGACCACGGGCCGGAGGGCTATGTGTCCGGAGACGTGCTGGCCACCCACATCACCGGCCCGGCGCTGGTGAAGAACCCGGACTTTTTGGATCTCATTCTTCGCCGCCTCTTTGCCCGGAAGGGCTGGGACGCGCCGGAGCAGCTGCCTGTGCTGCCCCACGAGCGGGAGGCCTACCGGGTGACCCTGGCGGAGCTCCAGGCCCGGATCGGAAAATAGCAAAAAGGACCCCGCCGTCTTTGGAGAAGACGGCGGGGTCTGTTTGATCAGGGGAGAGATTACGCAAGGTAGGCGTCCAGCAGCTTCAGGGTGTTCTCCACACCCCGGCGGTGGCTGCGCTCATAGCCGTGGGAGGCGTACACGCCGGGGCCGATGAGGCCGTGGCGGATGTCGTGGCCCGAGCGGAGGGTGGTCTCCACGTCGGAGCCGTAGGAGGGGTACACGTCCACGGCAAAGTCCGCCCCAGCCCGGCGGGCCGCGTCGATGAGGCCGCTGACCACCTCGTAGTGGTAGGGGCCCTGGCTGTCCTTGGCGCAGATGGACACCTTGAACTCGTTGCACCCCAGGCCTGCGCCCACACAGCCCATGTCCACGCTGAGGGCCTCCGTGACCCCGGCGGGCACGCTGGCGGACGCGCCGTGGCCCACCTCCTCAAACACGGTGATGTGGTGCCACACCCGGCGGCTCAGATTCCCGTCCCCGGCGGCGGCCAGTTTGGCCTGGGCCAGCAGGATGGCCACGGACAGCTTGTCGTCCAGGAACCGGCTCTTGATGAACCCGGAGGGGGTCACCACCGTCCGGGGATCGAAGCACACAATGTCCCCCACCATGATCCCCAGGGCTTCCACATCCGCCTTGGTGTAGACCTCCTCGTCAATGACCACCTCCATATCGTCATAGCTGCGGCGGGTGTCGTTGTATTTGGTATTGACGTGGATGGAGGCGTTTTTCAGCTGGAAGGTGCCGGTGTAGGTCTTCCCGGACCGGGTGACGATGCGCACATTCTCCGCCTCCCCGTTGTTGGGGTTCATGCCCCCCAGATTGGTCAGATGCAGCCGTCCGGTGGAGGAGATCTCCCGCACCATGCCGCCCAGCGTGTCCAGATGGGCGTCCAGCATGATACTGTTCTCCTCCGGCGCGTCCGGATTGAGGCACACCAGCACGCCGCCCTTTACGGTCATCTCCGGGGTATAGCCCATGCGCCGGTAGGCGGCCATCACGTGCTCAGCGGCGTTCTTCGTGTAGCCCGTGGGGCTGTCCACGATCAGCAGGTCCACAGCCTGTTCCATGGCGAAATCCACTAACTCCTGTATGCGCTCCATATGCTTTTATTCCTCCTGCATCCGGTGAATTGATCTCCCCGGCTCCTCCGGGGCCTTTGGCCCATCTTACCACAGCCCAGAGGAAAAAGCAACCAAGAGAAAAACGCGCTCAGAATCCCACTCGCACCCATGAGGGGGATTCTGAGCGCGGCGGCATGTTTCCCGTATGACAGCCCATCCGGGGCCGCCCTGTCCTCCCAATGTGGAAAACATGCCGCGCCCCACGGGGCGCGGCATGTCCATTTTCAGATAAGGAGAGTCGGCTCTCAGGCCACCCGCTTGGCGCCCACGTAGTAGCCGTTGTAGTAGTCCTCGCTGAGGCTGCTGATGCGTACATACTTGCCGCTGGAGCCGGAGGAGGCGTGGACGAACTCGTTGTCGCCGATGTAGATGCCCACATGGGAGCAGGCCTTGCCATTGCTCCGGGAGGGGTCGCAGAAGAGAACCAGATCCCCGGGCTGGAGGTCGGAGCGCTCCACATAGGTGCCCGTGCTGTTCCACTGGGAGGTGGCGGAGTGGGGGGCGCTGTAGCCGTGCTTGCTCAGCACGTACATGGTGAAGCCGGAGCAGTCAAATCCCTTGGAGGAGGCCCCGCCGTAGGAGTAGGGGGTCCCCAGGTACTGGAGGGCGGTCTCGGCGATGGCCGCGCCCACGCCGCTGGCGCTGCTGCTGCCCGTGTAGACAGAGAGACAGTCGTTTCTTATGTAACCGGCCCTGCCGCCGTAGGACACGGCGTACCAGCCGTTCTCCAGGCTCAGCAGGTCCACCAGAGAGCCGCCGTAGACCTTGGAGACCACGTCGCCGTCCGTGGAGGGGATGGAGCGGATGTTCACGCAGTCGCCGGTGACAATGCCCTTGGGGTCCACCAGGGGGATGCCGTTGACGGACACGTAGTCGGCGTTGACGTAGCCCTCCTGGCTGCCGTCGCTCATCTTGCACCAGCCCTCAGAAACGCCCGTGACGGTCAGCTGAGCGCCCTGGTTGAGGATGTAGTAGACAGCGGCGTCCGTGGAGGGGGCGGAGCGGAAGTTCACGCCCGTGCCGGTGACCTCGCCCATCTGACCGATGGCCGCCTGGGCAAAGGGGGCCGGGGCGGCGGGGGTGCTGGTAGAGGTGGCGGAGCGGCTGACGTAGTCAGCGGAGACGTAGCCGGTGTAGCTGCCCCAGGTGATCTGGTACCAGTCCCCCAGATCGTCCAGAATCTGGATCTGTGTCCCAGCGTTGAGCTGGGCCAAAGCCTGGGCCTGGGTGGAGGGCTCCTGACGGATGCGGAGGGAACTGCCGGTAACGGTGCCGGTCTCTGCGGCAGCGGCGGTGGCGGTGAGGAAAATGGCGGCCATAGCGGCCAGGACAACTGCCTTGCTGAGCATCTTTCTCATGTGTACTGTCTCCCTGTCGTATCTTTGGTGAAGTGACGATTACTTGCCCGCCAGGGCCCGCTCCAGCCAGATGGCGGAGATATCCATGGCGTCATACAGGCTGCTCTTCTCGCTGCGCTTGACAACCCGGTCCCTGCTCTTCAGATCCGGGGACGTGCGCTGGAGCTCCACGGAGATCTTGCTGGCAATATCCAGATCCTTCTCCCGCCGGGTCTCCTTCACCTGCATCACAATAATATGGGAATCCGCCATGGAGCCGTAGTAGATCATCTTGTCGATACGGCGCAGGGGATGATTCTTGTACATCAGACCTTCCGTTTTCTGAGGCATGCGGCTATAACCTTCCTTCTTCGTTTGTCATTTTTGTAACCAAATTGTAACATACTGTTTTCCATCTGTCAACACTTCCTGCGAAATTCCCTCCAAGGAAATTTCCGCGCCCCAGATTTCTCCCGTTTTTGAAAAAATAGTGACAAAACCCGAGAAAAAAGCCGCGATTACACAAAATTTTTGGGAGCCTCTCCCCTGGCGTCCGGACGAAAAAACCGCCCGCCCGGGGTCCTCCCGGGGGGCGGGGCGTGAGATTTTTCGGAAAATCGAAAAATTTTTTGTTACCGTTCTGTCACTGGCTGAGGCCGGTCTGTTACTTTTTTCCAAAGTCCATGTTGGCGAAGATCCGTTCCATCCGCTCATCCGGGAACCGCTCATCCACAAAGTTCCAGAAGGGGCCGGCGGGGGGCTGTCCCTCCACCCGCCCGGACCAGCGGCCCACGGCCACGCAGGAGACGATGGCGTTGACGATGAGGAACGCGGTCAGGGCCCAGGTGAGGACCTTGCCCGCCCGGTTGGGGATCTTGAGGATGTACTTGGCCATGCGGGGGTAGAGGTCCTTGATCCAGAAGATGCCCAGAGCGCCCCAGAAGAGGGAGTAGACGAAGCAGATGCGGCCGTTGATGTTCAGGGGCATCTGGCTGTAGTCCCAGGACCGGGAGCCCAGCAGGACCTCCTGGCCCCAGGAGCAGACGTACTCCAGCACGCTCCCCACCAGAAAGCCCCCCGCAAAGGAGAGCTGATAGCCCCGGTTGCGGTACTTGTACAGGCACAGGGTCAGCAGCGCCGCCCCTGCGCCGTAGAGGAGGTTGAAGGGCCCGTAGACCAGACCGGCCCGGCTCTCAATGTAGCCGTTGGTAATCAGGCACCAGAGCATCTCCACCACCACGCCGGCAAAGCTGCCGACGATGCAGATGAGCAGAATCTTGTACAGGCCCAGCCCCTGGGCGAAGTGGTCCTGCTTGGCCTCCTCCAGGTCAATGGCCGCGTTGGCCGGCGGGTTGGGAGCGTACCACTTCCGGTCCCGGGCCGTGCGCATGTCCCGCAGCCGGGCCCCCAGCTCGTCGGCGGCGTTGTCCGCCGCCTGATAGGCCTGGGCCAGGGTCCGGGAGGACCGGCGCAGGCTCTCCAGCTCCGCCTCCACCGCCTGCTCCAGGGCCTCGTCCTCCGCCGGCCGGTCCTCCGGAAGGGCCTGCTCCGCCAGACGGACGTAGTACCGCTCCGCCAGGGCCGCGCCCACCGCCTCCACCGCCTGGGGCAGGCCCTGAACATTCTCCTCCAGGACGGCGGAGAGGGCGGCTTCCCGTTTCTCTTCCACTTGGTCTTGCTTTTTTTCTACCATGGCGCGTATGATGTCCTCTTTTCTATTTTTTGGGGCCGGTCACAGGTGGGAGCAGATCAGCTCCAGCCGCCCCTCCAGGGTCATGGTTCCATACCCGGCGGGCAGCAGCAGGTGGTCCCCCTTGTTCACCGGCGCGCCGTCCAGGGTCCCCTGGCCGTCCAGAACGCTTACATTGACAAAGGGCGCGTCCCAGTCCCGCTGCCAGCGCCCCTCCAGCGCGGCCCGGTACACGGTGTAGCAGGGGCAGCGGATGAGCTCCGTCACCTGGGCGTCCCCCTCCCGGCAGGTCCAGGGCCGGATCTCCCGGGGCCGGAAGGGCGACCGAGTCACCGCCAGACTCTCTTCGATGTGGAGAGGCCGGGGCCTGCCGCCGGAGAGGCGGTCGTAGTCGTAGAAGCGGTAGGTCACGTCGCTGCTCTGCTGGGTCTCCAGCAGGAGGGTGCCCCCCCGGATGGAGTGGACGCAGCCCGGGTCAATCTGGAAGAAGTCCCCCGGGCGGATGGGGACCTGCCGGAGGAGCTCCCCCCACCGCTTCTCCTCCACCATCTGCCGCAGCTCCTCCGGCGTGCGGGCGTTGTGGCCGATGATGATGGTGGCGTCGGGATCGCAGTCCAGTATGTACCAGCACTCGGTCTTGCCGGACGCGCCGTTTTCGTGGAGGCGGGCGTAGCTGTCGTCCGGGTGGACCTGGATGCTCAGATCCTCCCGGGCGTCCAGCAGCTTCACCAGCAGGGGGAAGCCCTCCCCCGCAAGGCCGCCGAACAGCGTCCGCTCATCCCGCCACAGGCCCCCCAGGGTCTGGCCGGGGCGGCCCTTGATCCGGCAGTCGCCGCCGGGGTGGCCGCTGATGGCCCAGCACTCCCCGGTATGTCCGCTGGGGATGTCATAGCCAAAGCCGGTCCGCAGCCGGTCCCCGCCCCAGATCTTCTCCTGGAACACGGGCTCTAAGAAAATCGGTTCTCTTCTGTTCAAAGCGCACCTCCGCTCGCAAGATAGGCGTCCGCCGCCAGCTGCACGCACCCCAGAATCCCCTGGTCGTCCCCCAGGCCGGGGGCGACGATGTAGGTATCCAGATCCGCCAGGCCCCGGCCCGCCAGATAGCCCCCCAGCAGCCGGGCCGTCTCCCGGCGCACCAGGGGGAGGAGCTGGGGCTGGTGCATGACCCCGCCCCCCAGGATGACCTTCTCCGGAGAGAGGGTCATGATGTAGCCGCAGACCGCCTGGGCCAGATAGTTCGCCTCCAGGGCCCAGACCTCCGGCCGGTCCCCCAGCTCCTGGGCGGGCCGGCCCCACCGGCGGGCGATGGCCGGGCCGCTGGCCAGACCCTCCAGACAGCTGGGATGGAAATCGCAGACCCCGGGGTCCAGGGGGTCCCCGCTCTGGCGGGTCACCAGCACGTGGCCCCCCTCCGGGTGGAGCATCCCGTGGTGGGGCCGGCCGCCGATGATGACGCCCAGGCCCACCCCGGTGCCCACGGTGATGTAGACGCTGCAGGCGGTCCCCCGGGCGCTGCCCCAGACGGTCTCCCCCAGGGCTGCGGCGTTTACGTCCGTGTCCAGGCCCACAGGGAGGCCCAGGCCGTCCCGGAGGAGGGCCAGGATGGGACAGCCCCGCCAGCTCACCTTGGGTGCGGCCTGGATGACGCCGTAGTCCGGGCTCCGGGGGTCCAGCTCCAGGGGGCCGAAGCTGCCCACCCCCAGGGCGGACAGGTCCTTGCCCCGGAAAAAGGCCAGAAGCTCCGGGACGGTCTCCCGGGGCGTGCGGGTGGGGATGGTCAGCCGGTCCAGGATCTGGCCCTGGGCCGTGGCCACGGCGCAGACCATCTTGGTCCCGCCGGCCTCCAGAGCGCCGAAGAGGGGCGGCACGGCCGTCAGCTCCTTTCGTTTTCAGGTGTATTGTGGCAGTATAGCACAGAATGGGACGATTTGCAAAGGACCAGTTTCGGCTCCCCCGGACAGCAGCGGCGGTATTTATACTCATATTTCCATGCCTTGCCGCCCTTGTTCCACAGGCGCTCCATATCGTATTTCTCATCAATGGAGGCGCAGAGCCTGTTCCATACATCGTACAGGGATTTTCCAACCAGAGCGGTCAGCTCTTCCGGCGCAGGGATTGTGTCAAGCATAGGAATCCTCCTGTATCACCTTTGATTTCACGGGTGTGCGGCGCTCTCTGACAGGAAGAAACGCGCAGTCCCCTCACTGTCTGATGAGCTCCTCAAGTCCTGCACCGCCGCGTAGAAACGCGTATTCCTCACTGTTCATCAGCTCATCGCAGATTTTTTGCGCCAGCTTGCTCGAAAAATTCGCGAAAGCGCCGCCCTCTGCGCTGCGATAGAGCGGGCAGTCCTGCGGCCGCCATTCGCTCTTCATGGCGGGCAGCATCTTTTGGAGAACAGCCAGACTCCTTTCCCGGTCCTTCTTTGCCAGGGCAAGCTGCAAATGGGCATTGCAGCGCATCCACTCCGGAAGACAAAAATGCCGGGCAAGGGCCTCATACGCGTCTGCGAAAAAGGCCGCGTCACTCTCCCGCTTTTCCAGCAGCGCGGTTTCCAGCATGTTCAGCAGGGCGGTCTGTATCTCCGTTATGCCCCGAAGCGCCCGGCGCTCCCAGATTTTTTCCGCGTCCCCGTATCGTTTCTGCTGCTGATAAAGGATGGCGAGCTGCTCCTCTCGATCCAGCGTGGAGAATGGCAGGGCGTGGATCAACTCCTCTGCTTTGGAAAAATCTCCTCGATTCCGCGCATAGGAAATCAACATGCCGGTGGCGGTATCTCTGATTTCTGGAATTTCACTGGCAGCCAAACGCCTGTAAAAGGAATCATAGGTTTCCCTGTATTTCTCACTTTCTGATACATTGTAGAGGATAAGGGCCCCCTCCAGATAGAGAACAGCGGAATATATCAACTTTTCACAGGTGGGATATTCCTGTATCCTGTGGATTGCTTTTTGGAACGCCGCGTCATAATCCCGCTCCCGAATGGTCTGGTCGAGCTCATTCACAAAATTCCCGATCTCGATGTCTGACAGATCGTTGTTAAAGGACATCAGCGTGTTCAGGTCGATTTTCAGCAGACGGGCTAAGGCCGGCAGCAGGGTGATGTCGGGATAGGTGCTGCCCTTCTCCCACTTGTTGACAGCCGGCGTGGATACGCCTAAAAATTCCGCGATTTGCTCCTGGGTTAGCGATAACTCTCTCCGCTTTTCACGGATGATCTCATTGATTTTCATAGCGCACCTCCTTTGTCCCTATGATAGCAGAATGGGATGCCAGGAGCAATGGAGCCGTTGTTAAAATAGGTGTTGAAAAAATTAACCGGAGGTTAATGCCGGAATCATGGGACGCCGCCGGTCTATACCCCTGTGCGGTTCTTACTCTGCCCTGCGCGGGCAGGATGGTAGGAATTATAGCACACAATTTGGGCCGAATCAACCGGCCTCTGTGGAAGCCGCCGGGGCCTATTGTTGTGGATTATTACCCATTTTACCACGGATTTTGCCTAAAAATTACAGCAAAAATGCCAATTGACGCGGGGGCTGATTTGTCGTAAACTAATCGCAACTCCATAAACCACAGCAAAGGCAGCGAAGAGAAGAGTAAACGGCGGGGTACGTCACAGAGAGCCCGGAGGATGGAAAAGGGCACGGAGGACGCCGTTGAAGATGGTCTCGGAGCCGCGCACCGACTGTAAAACCGCGCTAAGGCAGGTTTGCACAGGCCGCGACGGGGGCGCCCGTTACAGCGCAGGGGTATGCTGGTACTCCGTGAGGCCCCCGGCCGCGAGGCGGGAGGCGAAGCAAGGTGGTAACACGGTGCGTTCTGCGTCGTCCTTGATGGTTGATTCCTTTTCCCAGGGAAGAGGAATCGTACATCGGGACGGCTTTTTATTTGCCCAAAAGGAGGGGAGCCCTATGGCGGAACCCATTATTCAGCTCAAGCATCTGACCAAGCGCTTCGGCGGCGGCGAGAACGAGGTCCACGCCCTGGAGGACGTGTCCATCGAGGTCCGCGCCGGCGAGATTTTCGGCGTCATCGGTCTCAGCGGGGCCGGGAAGAGCACCCTGGTGCGGTGCATCAATCTCCTGGAGCGGCCCACCGCCGGTGAGGTGATCGTGGACGGCAGGGACATGCTCCGCCTGACGGAGAAGGAGCTGCGGAAGGTCCGCCAGTCCATCGGCATGATCTTCCAGAGCTTCAACCTGCTCATGCAGCGCACGGCCCTGGACAACATCTGCTTCCCCCTGGAGCTGGCGGGCGCCCCCCGGAGGGAGGCTGTCCGACGGGCCGAGGAGCTGCTGGAGATCGTGGATCTGGCCGGCCGGGCCGGCGCGTATCCCGCCCAGCTCTCCGGCGGCCAGAAGCAGCGGGTGGCCATCGCCCGCACCCTGGCCACCAACCCCAAGGTCCTCCTGTGCGACGAGGCCACCTCCGCCCTGGATCCCAAGACCACCCGGGATATCCTGCGGCTCATCCAGGACATCAACAAGCGGCTGGGCATCACCGTGGTGGTCATCACCCACGAGATGAAGGTCATCGAGGAGATCTGCGCCCGGGTGGCCATCCTGGACCACGGCCATCTGGCGGAGACCGGCACGGTGGAGGAGATCTTCGCCAGCCCCAGGAGCGAGGCCGGCCGGCGGCTGGTGTACCCGGACGGCGTGCCTGCGGAGGTCCTCTACAGCGCGGCGGACCGGGACCGGGTCATCCGGGTGGCCTTCAACGGCGGCACCTCCTACCAGCCCCTCATCGCCACCCTGGCCATCGACTGCGGCGTCAAGGCCAACATCCTGGGGGCGGACACCCGGAACATCGACGGCCGGGCCTTTGGCACCATGCTCCTGGGCCTGCCCAGGGAGGGGGCCGACAAGGCCATGACCTACATCAGAAGCCAGAAGGATATTACTGTGGAGGAGGTGCCCGACTACCATGGCTGATTTTTTCGCTGATCCCCAGGTCCTGCGCTTTCTCCAGGAGGCCCCCTTCGCCATCTGGGAGACCGTCTACTCCACCCTCATCGCCACCGCCCTGGCCTACGTGATCGGCCTGCCCCTGGGGGTGGTGCTGGTGGCCGGGGAGAACGGACGGATCCTCAAGGTCCCCGGGCCCCTGATGACGGCCCTGAACGTGGCGGTGAACCTGCTGCGCAGCGTGCCCTTCCTTATTCTAATGGTGATCGTCATCCCCCTGTCCCGGCTGCTGCTGGGCACCAGCGTGGGCACCCCGGCCAGCATCGTTCCTCTGGTGGCGGCGGCCGCGCCCTTTGTGGCCCGGATCGTGGAGAGCTCCCTGCGGGAGCTGGACGCCGGGGTGGTGGAGGCGGCCCAGGCCATGGGCTGCTCCCCCTGGCAGATCATCACCAAGGTGATGCTCTCCGAGTGCCGCCCCTCCCTCATCAACGGCCTCACCACCGCCACCATCACCATCCTCAGCTACGGGGCCATGGCCGGCGCCATCGGCGCGGGGGGCCTGGGCTCCATGGCCCTGATGAAGGGCTACCAGCGGCAGATGACGGTGATGCTCTGGGGCTCGGTCATCCTGCTGGTGCTGCTGGTGCAGCTCATTCAGTCCATCGGTACCGCCCTGTCCGTGAAAACCGACAGGCGTATTAATCCAACCGAAAGCAGAAGGAGAAAACGGAAATGAAGAAGAAAGTACTTGCTCTGACCCTGGCCCTGGCTCTCGCCCTGGGCCTCACCGCCTGCGGCGGCGGCGACAAGACCGTCAAGGTGGGCGCCACCCCGGCCCCCCACGCGGAGATCCTGGAGATCGCCAAGGACCTCATGGCCAAGGACGGCTACACCCTGGAGATCGTGGAGTATAACGACTACATCCAGCCCAACAACTCCGTGGAGGACGGCTCCCTGCTGGCCAACTACTTCCAGCACATCACCTACATGAACGACTTCAACCAGAGCAGCGGCACCCATCTGGTGAACGCGGCGGGCATCCACTACGAGCCCTTCGGCCTCTACGCCGGCAAGACCGCTTCCCTCTCCGATCTGGCGGACGGCGCGCAGATCGCCGTGCCCAATGACGCCACCAACGAGGCCCGGGCCCTGCTGCTGCTGGAGCAGGAGGGGCTCATCAAGCTCAATGACGGCGTGGGCCTGAACGCCACCAAGAGCGACATTGCGGAAAACCCCCACAACTACGAGATCGTGGAGCTGGAGGCCAGCCAGCTGCCCGCCCGGCTCCAGGACGTGGACGCGGCGGTCATCAACGGCAACTACGCCATTGACGCGGGCCTGAAGGTGTCCGACGCCCTGGCCGTGGAGGCCGCCGACGGCGCGGCCGCGGAGGCCTATGTGAACGTGGTGGCGGTGAAGGAGGGCAATGAGAACAGTGAGGCCGTCAAGGCCCTGGTGAAGGCCCTCCAGAGCGACGAGGTCCGCACCTTCATCGAGAGCACCTACGACGGCGCTGTGGTGCCCCTGTTTTAATGCTTTCCCTTTCATTCCTTTTTCGTGAAAGAAAAAAAGAGTGAAAAGAAGAACCTCAGAGACGATATACCGGCAGCCGGCAGTCTGGACAAGACTGCCGGCTGCTCGCATAGTCTGCCGTCGTCGGGGCAAGCTAAGGCTGAGGTGAGAGAAGATGGCAGAGAGAACACGCCTGCTCCCGCTGGACGAGGAGCCCACGGAGAACAGGGACAAGTGGAAGGTGACCCCTCTTTTCACCGGCGGCATGGGCGGCCCCCAGATGGTGCTCATGACCCTGCCGGAGGAGGAAGAGGAGGACCCCAATCCGTAGGAACACAGCCCCGGGAGGCGCGGCCGCGCCTCCCGGGGCTGCCGCCTTTCCCCAAAGCGGCGGCGGGGGAGCCTGTACGTCAGGGCACAAACCCCTCGAAGATGGGCGTGACGCCCTCCCTCTCCAGGGCCTCCATGGTCCCCCGGTCCCG
>CANAZG010000053.1 GCA_947365965.1 uncultured Clostridia bacterium | reverse complement strand
TCGTCCATATCATCACCCTACCTCATTATACCATATTTTTGTGAGACAGGCGTGAAGGAGTCCCATTCCTTTGTTGACTGCCGGGCGGTAGTGGTATATAATAGGATGACTTTTTATGGATAAGCTGGGGAGGGACGGCCATGTGGATTGCGGACGGATGGAAGGACTATGAGCTGCTGGACTGCGGCGGCGGAGAGAAGCTGGAGCGGTGGGGGAAGCAGTTGCTGGTGCGGCCGGACCCCCAGGCCATCTGGAACACCCCCCGGCACCACGCCGGCTGGCGGAAGCCCGACGGACGATACCTCCGCTCCAATACCGGCGGCGGCAGCTGGGAAAAAAAGGCCGGCCTCCCCGGCCAGTGGCAGGTGCGCTATAAGGCCCTGACGTTCCAGGTGAAGCCCATGAACTTCAAGCACACCGGCCTCTTTCCGGAGCAGGCGGTGAACTGGGACTTTGCCCAGGAGCGGATCCGGGCCGCCGGCAGGCCGGTGAGCGTGCTGAACCTCTTCGCCTACACCGGGGCGGCCAGCGTGGCCTGCGCCGCCGCCGGAGCCAGCGTCTGCCATGTGGACGCGGCCAAGGGCATGGTCCAGTGGGCCCGGGAGAACGCCAGGGCCTCGGGCCTGGAGGAGGCCCCCATCCGCTGGATCGTGGACGACTGCGCCAAGTTCGTGGAGCGGGAGATCCGCCGGGGCCGGCGCTACGACGCCATTATCATGGACCCGCCCAGCTACGGACGGGGCCCCACCGGCGAGGTGTGGAAGCTGGAGGACAGCCTCTACCCCTTTGTGGAGCTGTGCGCCCAGGCCCTCTCCGACGAGCCCCTGTTCATTATCATCAACTCCTACACCACGGGTCTGGCCCCCAGCGTGCTCACCTACATCCTGGAGACGGTGGTTTCCCGGAAGTTCGGCGGCCGCACAGTCAGCGATGAGATCGGCCTGCCGGTGACGGAGACGGGGCTGGTTCTGCCCTGCGGGGCCACCGGACGCTGGACAGGGGACCGATAGCCCGGGCGCGGTCTGCATGTCCGCTCCCAACCTGGAAGGGAGGTTTTACCCAATGGATATTTTACAGCTGGTCTCTCCAGCCCCGGCCCATGAGTCCCAGGCGATGGCCTTCAAGGCGGAGCTGCTGGCGGAGAACGGCGCCTTCGACGGCTGCGCCGGCCTGAGTAAGGTGGAGACCTACCGGGAGTAGCTGGATTTTGACGGCAGGAGCGCCGCAAAGGGCCGGTCCCCCTCCCGGGTCTGGCTCTCCGTGCGGCAGCGGGACGGCATGGTGGTGGCTATTGTCAACTGCCGCCCCAGTCCCCTCACGGACTTCCTGCTCCAGTACGGCGGCAGCATCGGCTACAGCGTCCGCCCCTCCCAGCGGCGGAAGGGCTACGCCAGGGAGACCCTGCGTCTGACCCTGGACAAGTGCCGGGAGGCCGGAGAGGCGCGGGTCCTGATAACCTGCGACAAAGACAACATCCCATCGGCAAGGACCATCCTGGCCAACGGCGGCGTATTGGAGAACGAGGTGTCGGATGAGCCGAGCCTGGGCCAATCAAATGTAATCCAGCGGTACCGGATCACCCTGAACAAATCATGAGGACAACACATGAGTGATATTATCCGAACAGAACATCTGACCTTTGCCTATCCCCCCGATGAGGGGAAGGACCCTGTGCCCGCTCTGGACGGGGTGGACCTGTCCATCCGGCAGGGCAGCTTTGTGGCTATTCTGGGTCACAACGGCTCCGGCAAGTCCACCCTGGCCAAGCACATGAACGCAGTGCTCCTCCCCGGGGGCGGAAGGGTCTGGGTGGACGGCATGGACACCCTGGACGAGGCCCTGCTCCTGGAGATCCGCCGCCGGGTGGGCATGGTGTTTCAGAACCCGGACAATCAGATCGTGGCCAACGTGGTGGAGGAGGACGTGGCTTTCGGCCCGGAGAACCTGGGCGTGGCCACGGCGGAAATCCAGGCCCGGGTGGCGGCGGCCCTGAAGGCCGTGGGCATGGAGGCGTTCACCCTCCACGCGCCCCACCACCTCTCCGGCGGACAGAAGCAGCGCATTGCCATTGCCGGGGTCATCGCCATGGAGCCGGCCTGCATCGTGCTGGACGAGTCCACGGCCATGCTTGACCCGGCGGGCCGCCGGGAGGTGCTGGACACGGTAAAGACCCTCAACCGGGACAAGGGCATCACCGTGGTGCTCATCACCCACCACATGGACGAGGCCGCCATGGCGGACCGGGTGGTGGTCATGGACCGGGGCAGGGTGGTCATGGACGGCCCGCCCCGGGAGATTCTCGTCCGCATGGAGGAGCTGCGGGAGATCGGCCTGGACGCGCCCCACACCGTGGAGCTCCTCCACGGCCTGCGCCAGGAGGGCTTTGACGTGCCTCTGGACGCCCTGGGGATCCAGGAGTGCGCGGAGGCGATCCTCCGGGCGCTGGCGTAACGTCATCAGATTGTTTCTGATGCTTTTCGTTCCTCTTTTCTGTTTTTTGTTCCGTTTTCTTATTACCTTTTTCTCTTCTTTTCTTTGTGAACAAAGAAAAGAAGCAAAAGAAAAACTTTATACCTGCTGATACAGCTGCTGAATCATCTCAAGAACAATTCGAGGTATAGACATTGAAACCAATTATTCGTGTGGAAAACCTGACCCACACCTACGGCGAAAATACGCCCTTCTGCCGCAGTGCAGTCAAAGACGTGAACATGGAGATCATGGAGGGGGAGTTCCTGGGGGTCATCGGCCATACCGGGTCCGGGAAATCCACCTTGATCCAGCACCTCAACGGCCTCCTGCGGCCTACCAGCGGCAGAATCCTCCTGGGGGACCGGGACATCTGGGAGGACCCCAAGAAGATCCGGGACGTGCGGTTCCGGGTGGGGCTGGTGTTCCAGTACCCGGAGTACCAGCTCTTTGAGGAGACCGTGTACAAGGACGTGGCCTTTGGCCCGAAAAATATGGGCCTGGACGAGAAGGAGATTGACCGCCGGGTCCGCGCCGCCCTGGCCTTCTCCGGGCTGGGGGAGGAGCTGTTGGAGAAGTCCCCCTTCGATCTCTCCGGCGGCCAGAAGCGGCGGGTGGCCATTGCCGGTGTCATCGCCATGGAGCCGGAGGTGCTCATCCTGGACGAGCCCTCGGCGGGCCTGGACCCTGCGGGCCGCCGGAGCCTGCTGGAGAATATCCGCGCCTACCACCGGGAGAAGGGCACCACCGTGGTCATGGTCAGCCACAGCATGGACGAGGTGGCGGAGAATGTGGACCGGATCGTGGTCCTGGCCAACGCCGGGGTGGTCATGAGCGGCGCGCCCCATGAGGTCTTCAGCCGGGCCCAGGAGCTCATGGACGTGGGGCTCAACGTGCCCCAGGTGACCCAGGTGGCCATGGAGCTCAAGCGCCGGGGCGTGGACATTGACCCCGCCGTGTACACGGTGGCTGACCTCCGCGCCGGCCTCGCCGCGCTGAAAGGGGGGAACCGCTGATGCTCAAGGATATCACCCTGGGACAGTACTTCCCCGGGAACTCCCTGGCCCACCGGCTGGACCCCCGGACCAAGCTCATTCTGACGGTCCTGTATATTGTGATCCTCTTCTGCGCCAAGGGCTTTGTCTCCTACGGCGTGGTGGCCCTGCTGCTGCTCACCGGGATCAAGGTCTCCGGCGTGGCCCCCAGGGCCCTGGTGCGGGGGCTGAAGCCGATTTTGTTCATCATCTGCTTCACTGCGGTGCTGAACCTGTTCTACACCCCCGGCGAGGCCCTGGCCTCCTTCTGGATCTTCACCATCACGAAGGAGGGCATTGTCACAGCCTTCTTTATGGTGCTGCGCATCACCATGCTCATCATGGGCACCTTCCTGCTCACCTACACCACCAGCCCCATCGCCCTCACCGACGGTCTGGAGACCCTGCTGGGGCCGTTGAAGCGGGTGAAGGTGCCGGTCCACGAGCTGTCCATGATTATGTCCATCGCCCTGCGCTTCATCCCCACCCTCATTGAGGAGACGGACAAGATCATGTCCGCCCAGAAGGCCCGGGGCGCGGACTTTGAGAGCGGGAACCTGCTCCAGCGGGCCCGGGCCCTGGTGCCCATCCTGGTGCCCCTGTTCATCAGCGCTTTCCGCCGGGCGGACGAGCTGGCGGTGGCCATGGAGTGCCGCTGCTACCACGGCGGCGAGGGGCGCACCAAGCTCCACGTGCTCCGCTATCAGCTCCGGGACTATCTGGTGCTGGCGGCCTACGGCGGGGTGCTGGCGGCGGTGCTGATTCTGGCCCGGCTGGGAATGTAGGGGACTGGCTATGAGAAACATCGCCCTCAAGCTCATGTACAACGGCACGGCCTACCACGGCTGGCAGGTGCAGAAGACCCAGGCCACGGTGGCGGAGACCCTGGAGCGGGCCCTCACCGCCCTGTGCGGGGAGCCCATCAAGGTCACCGGCTGCGGCCGCACCGACGCGGGGGTCCACGCGGAGCGGTACGTGGCCAACTTCCGCACCCGCTCCTCCATCCCCTGCGACCGGTTCCCCCTGGCGGCCAACGGCCGCCTGCCCGAGGATATCGTGGTCTCGGAGGCCTATGACGTGGCGGAGGACTTCAACGCCATCGGCTCCTGCCTGAAAAAGGAGTACACCTATCGAATCTTCAACTCCCGCATCCGCAACCCCTTCTATGTCCATCGGGCCTACTTTTACCCCAAGCGGCTGGACGAGGCGGTGATGGACCGGGCGGCCCGGGCCTTTGAGGGGACCCACGACTTCCGGGCCGTGCGCAGCGTGGGCACGGAGACCCGAACCACCGTGCGCACCATCTACTACTGCTATGTAACCAGAAACGGGGATCTTCTGGAGCTGAAGGTATGCGCCAACGGATTTCTGTATAATATGGTACGGGCCATCACCGGCACGGCGCTCTATGCCGCTGAGGGCAAGCTGACGGCGGAGGACATCCCGGCCATCCTGGCCAGCGGCAACCGGACCCTGGCGGGCCCCACCGTGCCGCCGGGGGGACTGTACCTGACAAAACTGTGGTATGAGGATGAACGGCTCAATGGCTAACAAGGGAAACCCCGCCGGTCAGACGCCGGCGAAGAAAAAGGGCTGCCTGGGGCGGCGGTTGAGCAGGCTGGCGCTGGTGCTGTGCGTGGTGCTGGCGGTGGTGACGCTCACGGCCATGGAGGACGGACGCCACTTCGCCGCGCTGCGCCGGTGGCTCATGTATGGGGAGAGCTCTGGCAGCCGGGACGTGTACGTCTACGCCGCAGACCCGGCCAACCGCTACGGCCGGCTGGGGGACGGCCTGCTGGTGGTCAGTCCCAACACCGCCCAGATGATCGACAGCGATGGGGCCATCGCCTACGAGCAGCGCCTGAACATGGCCAGCCCCCAGCTCACCGTGGGCTCGCGGCAGGCGGCGGTGTGCGACGTGGGGGGCAACGCCCTGTATCTGATGGACCAGGCCGGCGTGCGCCGGACCATGGGAACCGGGCAGCTCTACTACTCCGCCCGGCTCAACAGCAGCGACTATCTGGCGGTGACGGAGCAGAAGAGCGGCTACAAGGCCACAGTCTCGGTGTACAACAGCCAGGGGGAGCTGAAGTTCCACTTTGACTCCTACGACAACTACATCAGCGACGCGGCGGTGACCGAGGACTGCCGCAGCGTGGTGATGGCCAGCCTGGAGACCCAGGAGGGGGCCTTTGCCACCCGGCTGCTGGCCTATGATCTGGACACTGCGGAGCCCATCGGCTCCGGCGTGATCCGGGACGGGCTGGTTCTGGACCTCCGCTGTACCAGGGACCGGATCCTCTCCCTGTGCGACAAGCGGTTCGTCATCACCTCCCTGGAGGGGGAGACGCTGCTGGACCGGCCCTACGGGAACCTGTACCTCCACGACTACACCCTCACCGGCAGGGGCTTCTGCGCCCTGCTGCTGGGCCGGTATCAGGCGGGCAACATCTGCACCCTCACCACCTATGACCTGGACGGGAAGGAGCTGGCCAGACTGTCCCTGACGGAGGAGGTGCTGGACATCTCCGCAGCCGGGGACTATCTGGCGGTGCTCTACGGCAACAGTGTGGTGGTCTACAACAAGGACCTGACGGAGCACGCCCGTATGGAGGGCACGGACTACGCCGGTCAGGTGGAGATGGAGGATGACGGCACGGTGCTGCTCATTGCCGGCGCGTCCGCGTGGCGGTTTTTGCCATAGTGTCGTGAAAAATTGTATAGAGGTTTTTCTTTGCTTTGTTCATAAGGAATACAAAAATAAACAATCTCCAGTGAAAGGGGATGATCGGATTGCCGGTTTCCATTGTGATGGATATTGCTATTGCCGCCGTGTTTGTGCTGTTCGCTGCTCTGGGGTGGAAGCGGGGGCTGTTCCGCAGTCTGGCGGAGCTGGCGGCCATGGTGCTGGCCCTGCTGCTGGCCTCCCAGATTGCGGCCGCCGCCGCGCCGGAGGTGATCGACAGGGTCCTCCGGCCCGCCGCCCACAGGGCCATTGAGGCGCGGGTGGACGAGATGATGGCGGAGAGCGTCTCCGCCGCCGCGCCCGGGGAGGAGCTGGCGCGGGTGGTGGAGAGCATTCCCAACCGCTTCGTCCGGGAGCAGGCCCAGGGCCTGCTGGAGAGTCTGGAGGGCGCGGACCTTCTGACCCCCGCCCAGGATCGGCTGGAGCAGGCGGGCAAGGAGATCGCCGACGCGGTGCTGGACGGCGTGGCCTACAGCCTGGTCCACTCGATTGTGTACCTGATCGCCTTTATGGTCCTCACCGCCCTGCTGCGCCTGGTGGTGCGGCTGGTGTCGGCGGCCCTGCGCCTGCCGGTGCTCCGGCAGTTCAACGAGGCCGGCGGCGCGTTGCTGGGCATGGTGAAGGGGGCCGTGGTCATCTGTCTGGCGGTGTGGGTCCTGGGCCGCACCGGCGCGGTCACGCCGGAGATGGCGGAGGGAAGTATCCTCTTCGCCCCCCTGGCGGAGCGGCTGGGTGCCTTCGGAACCGGCTGGACGGTATAAAATTTCTGCCAAGAGGCGAAAATTTTCAAATTGTTCATGTTAATGCCCCGCCATTTTGATATAAAAGGATACGAGAAAATGCGTATGCCGGCCCTCTTTCCTGGGCGCTCCGCTCAGGACGCCGCCGGCCATGGAGGTAGAAAATTATGCAACCGACCCTGTGTACGAGATGCAAGAAGCGGGTAGCCGTGGTCTTCATCTCCAAAATTGAAAAGGGCGAGACCGTCAACGAGGGCCTGTGCCTGCGGTGCGCCAAGGAGCTGGGCCTGCCCCAGGTGAACGAGATGATGCGCCGCATGGGCATCACTGACGAGGACCTGGACGCCATCTCCGATGAGATGATGCACGCCTTCGGCGGCGCGGAGTCCATGGAGGGGCTCATCCCTCGGGACGATGAGGAGGACGAGAGCGAGGACGGCAAGACGGCCACCTTCCCCTTCCTCAACCGCCTCTTCAACAGCGTCACCGGCGGCAGCGAGCCCCCGGCGGCCTCCGAGTCCACCCGGGGCCACGAGGCCAAGGAGACCAAGGAGCGCAAAAGCGACAAGCCCCCCAAGCGGAAGTATCTGGACAGCTACTGCATCAACCTCACCGAGCGGGCCAGATCCGGCAAGCTGGACCAGCTGGTGGGCCGGGAACAGGAGATTGAGCGGGTGGTGCAGATTCTCAACCGCCGCCAGAAGAACAACCCCTGCCTCATCGGCGAGCCCGGCGTGGGCAAGACCGCCATTGCCGAGGGGCTGGCCCAGCGCATCGCCAACCGGGAGGTGCCCTTCAAGCTCCGGGACAAGGAGGTGTACCTGCTGGATCTCACCGCCCTGGTGGCGGGCACCCAGTTCCGGGGCCAGTTTGAGAGCCGGATGAAGGGCCTTATTGAGGAGATCCGCAAGTGCGGCAACATCATCCTGGTCATTGATGAGGTCCACAACATCGTGGGCGCCGGGGACGCCGAGGGCAGCATGAACGCCGCCAACATCCTCAAGCCCGCCCTCTCCCGGGGGGAGATCCAGGTCATCGGTGCCACCACCTTTACCGAGTACCGCAAGCACATTGAGAAGGACACGGCCCTGGAGCGCCGGTTCCAGCCGGTGACGGTGAACGAGCCCAACCTGGAGGATACCATGAAGATTCTCCGGGGCATCGCCCACTACTATGAGAGCTTCCACGGGGTGAAGATCCCCGAGGGCATCCTCCGGCAGGCGGTGGTGCTCAGCGAGCGGTATATTATGGACCGATTCCTCCCCGACAAGGCCATTGACCTCATCGATGAGGCGTGCTCGGACATGAACCTGAAGGATGCGGGCATCAACCGCCGCCAGGAGATCAGCCGGGAGCTGGCGGACTACGGCAAGGAGCGGGAGCTGCTGGAGGCGGTGGAGGAGCCCAACTTCGAGCGGCTGGCGGAGATCAAGAGCCGGGAGCTTCAGCTGCAGACCGAGCTGGATGAGCTCTCCGTCCAGGGGGAGCCCCAGCTGACCATGGAAAATCTGGCCCGGGTCATCGAGCTGTGGACCAAGATTCCCGCCAGCAAGATCCGGGAGGAGGAGTTCAAGCGCCTGAGTGAGCTGGACCAGCGGCTGCGGACCAAGATCGTGGGCCAGGATGAGGCCATTGACGCCGTGTCCGCCGCCATCCGCCGCAACCGGGTGGGCATCTCCCCCAAGCACAAGCCGGTGAGCTTCATCTTCGTGGGCAGCACCGGCGTGGGCAAGACGGAGCTGGTCAAGCAGCTGGCGGAGGACCTCTTCAACGCCCCTGAGAGCCTCATCCGTCTGGACATGTCGGAGTTCATGGAGAAGCACTCCGTGTCCCGGATCATCGGCTCGCCCCCGGGCTATGTGGGCTACGACGAGGCCGGCCAGCTCACGGAGAAGATCCGCAGAAAGCCCTATTCGGTGGTCCTCTTTGACGAGATCGAGAAGGCCCACCCGGACGTGCTCAACGTGCTGCTGCAAATTCTGGACGACGGCCAGATCACCGACGCCCACGGCCGGAAGGTGAACTTCGAGAACACGGTCATCGTCATGACCTCCAACGCCGGCAGTGACCGGAAGGAGGGCAGCGTGGGCTTCAATAAGTCGGTCAACGAGCAGGGCAAGGACCGGGCCATGAAGGCCCTCCAGCAGTTCCTGCGGCCGGAGTTCCTCAACCGGGTGGATGAGATCGTGTACTTCAACAAGCTCACGGAGGAGAACTTCCAGCCCATTGCCCAGCTGATGCTGGATGAGCTGCGGGAGAGCCTGAAGGAGAAGGGCTTCACCCTCACCTACGACATCGAGCTGGTGAAGTGGCTGGTGAAGAAATCCTACTCCGCCGCCTACGGGGCCCGGAACCTCCGCCGCACCATCCAGAAGGAGGTGGAGGACGTGCTGGCCGTGGAGATCATCAACAGCTACGATCACCCGGTGACCCACCTCTCCGTCACGGCGGAGGAGGACAAGGTGGCGGTCCGGGCGCTGTAGGAGCCTGTGTGTGCAAAGGAGAGAGGCGGAAATGGTGCTGTTTCGCAAGGATATGGAGCCCCGGTGCGTCTACTGCGCCAAGGGCACGGTCATCAATGACCGGGAGGTGGTCTGCGCCCGGAAGGGCGTGGTGGCCGGGGAGTACCACTGCCGGCGGTTCCAGTATGACCCCTTCAAGCGGGTCCCTCCCAGGCCGGTAAAATTGAAGACCTCCCAGCTCAAGGAGGAGGACTTCGCCATATAGCGCAAGCGCGGTAAGGAGCGGGGCCCTGCGGGGCCCCGCTCCTTACGTCAAAAAGGGATTCTTTACTTGGGCCGGGTCAGGCGGTTGAGGCCGGCCACGATGGCCCACAGCGCCACAATGGCCAGCAGGATGCCCAGCATCCCTTTACCCATAATGCCCAGACAGGCCAGAACGAGAGAGAAATCCATTCGATCAACTCCTGTTTGTATTATTTTTGCGGTTTATACTAATTGAAATACACCAAAGCCTACAGCAGCCCCTCCACCAGGGTGATGATGAGGCCGCCGGCGATGACGGAGGCGATCTGTCCGCCCACATTGGCCCCCGCCGCGTGCATGAGCAGGAACAGGGAGGGGTCCTCCTCCTGGCCCAACTTGTGGACCACCCGGCAGGACATGGGAAAGGCGGATATCCCTGCCGCGCCGATCATGGGGTTGATCTTCTTGGTGGAGAAGAGGTTGAGGAGCTTGGCGAAGAGGACGCCGCCCAGGGTGTCGAAGACAAAGGCCACCAGACCCAGGGCCAGGATCAGAAGGGTCTGCCAGGTGATGAAGAGCTCGGCCCGCATCTGGAAGGACACCGAGAGGCCCAGCACCAGGGTGATGAGGTTGGCCAGCTCGTGCTGGGCGGACTGGCTGAGGCTCTCCAGCACGCCGCACTCCCGCAGCAGGTTGCCGAACATGAGAAAGCCGATGAGCTCCGCGCTCTTGGGGGCCAGGGCCCCGGCCACCACCGTGGCCAGGATGGGGAAGAGGATACGGGTGGTTCTGGAGACGCCGGAGGGGGCGTAGTCCATCCGGATCTGCCGCTCCTTTTTCGTGGTGACGGCCCGGATGATGGGGGGCTGGACCACCGGCACCAGGGCCATGTAGGAGTAGGCGGCCACCATGATGGCCCCCTGGTACTGGCTGGAGAAGTAGTTGGCCACGTAGATGCTGGTGGGGCCGTCCGCCGCGCCGATGATGGCCACGGAGGCCGCGTCCACCAGAGGGAAGCCCAGGGCTGCGGCCAGCACCAGGGTGAAGAAGATGCCAAACTGGGCCGCCGCGCCGAAGAGGAGCAGCTTGGGGTTGCTGAGCAGGGGGCCGAAGTCGATCATGGCCCCGATGCCGATGAAGAGCAGCAGGGGGAAGAGCTCGCTGGCCACGCCGGCCTGGAAGAGGGTCTCAATGGCCCCGGTACTGACGCAGGGCAGGTTCACCAGGATGGCGCCGAAGCCCATGGGGAGCAGCAGGGCCGGCTCCATCTTCCGCCGGATGGCCAGATAGATCAGTACGCCGCCGATGAGGAGCATCACCCCCTCCTGCCAGGTGAAGCGCAGGACATTGCCAAACAAATCTGAGAACAGCTCCATGGGAAAAACCTCCTTTTGGGGAGTATGGACGAAAAAAAGAGACTTTTGCGGTACGATTGTACCGCAAAAGTCTCATCATTTCAGGTAAAGACGGGGCTGCCCCGTATTGACGGCCTTTACCGCGCCCGAAGACGCCGATTACTCCCTCTTGCTGCCCACAGTATACGGGATGCAGGGACGGATGTCAACCCCTGGGCGGAAAAATTTTTCAGCTCCGGGCGGCCCGGTCCCGCTCAATGAGCAGCTTCAGGGCCTCCACGCCCACCCGGACGGCGGCACTGGTATCCTCGCTCATCTGCTGGTCCAGGCCCGCAGCCTCCCGCTCCTGATTCCACACCACGTGGAAGCAGCTGCCGCACCGTACGCCCAGGGCCGCCGCCACCACGAACAGAGCTGCGGACTCCATCTCGCTGGCCTTGACCCCCAGCCGCTTCCAGGCCTCCCACTTATTGAGCAGCTCATAGCTCACCGGCATACGGGCCGGGGAGTGCTGGCCGTAGAAGCTGTCCTTGCACTGGACCACGCCGGTGTGGCAGGTCTTTCCCATGGCTCGGGCCGCGTCCGCCAGGGCGGCGGCGATGCCGAAGTCGGACACCGCCGGGAACTCGATGGGCGCGTACTCCCGGCTGGTTCCCTCGAAGCGGATGGCCCCGGTGGCCACCACGATGTCCCCGGACTGGACGCTCAGGTCTATGCCGCCGCAGGTGCCCACCCGGATAAAGGTGTCCGCGCCAATGGCGGTGAGCTCCTCCATGGCAATGGCGGCAGAGGGCCCGCCGATGCCTGTGGAGCACACGGAGACCTTCTCACCCAGAAGGGAGCCGGTATAGATCACATACTCCCGATTCTGCCCCACAAACGCCGCTCCGTCAAAGAGCGCCGCAATGGACTCGCACCGGCCCGGATCGCCGGGCAGGATGCAGTAGCGTCCCACGTCCCCTTGGACGCAGTTGATATGGTACTGTCTCTCCAGTTGCTGCATGTCAGGTCCTCCTTTTGATTAGGGGATGATGAAAGCATTATACCATGAAGCCCCTGCCGATGCAAGGTGCAAAGGGGAATTACAGCACCAGCAGCAGGGTTCCCAGCCCCAGCAGGGCGCAGCCGGCAAGGGACTTGAGGGTGAAGGGCTCGTGGAGGAGGAGAAACGCCAACGCCAGGGTGATGACCACGCTCAGCTTGTCCACCGGCGCCACCTTTGACACCTCGCCCAGCTGCAGGGCCCGGTAGTAGCAGAGCCAGGAGGCCCCGGTGGCCAGACCGGAGAGGATGAGAAAGAGCCAGCTCCTGACGCTCACCCGGGCCAGGGCGGTCTGCTCCCCGGTGAGAAACACCATGCCCCAGGCCATGGCCAGCACCACCACGGTCCGGATGCCGGTGACCAGATTGGATGGCACGCCCTTAATGCCCATCTTTGCCAGGATGGAGGTGAGAGCCGCAAAGAGAGCGGAGAGCAGGGCGAATAGAAACCACATGGGGCTCACCGCCTTACATCTCACGATAGGGCGATGCGCCCAGGCGGCCCTGGGCCTCCTCATAATAGGCCAGATCGCACAGAGTCATGTAGGGGGTCAGCCAGATGTTCAGAAGGCCCATGGTGAGCCCGGAGAGCAGGCTCCAGCCGATGAAGCTCAAATCCAGCATAAACAGGTCCGCCTTGCGCCCCTGGGTCTGACGGCAGCTGAGACGGATGGCGTCCCCGGCGGAGAGGGCGTCGTCGGAGAGAACATTATAATAGGCGAATCGGTAGCGGTAGGCGGCGATGATCCCCGGGATGACAAAGAGCATAGACCACAGGAAGATTTTCACGGTCATCTGGAGCCAGCACCAAATCAGCTTCCCCGCCACGCTCAGCCCGTCCAGCAGGGTGGCGTAGGGCATCTCCGCGCCCCGGCGGATGCCCATGCAGTAGATGTAGTAACCGCCGTTGAGCACCACTGTGAACAGCGTCACCAGGGTGGAGAAGAAGAAGGACGCGGCGGTGCTGGCTGGGAGGGTGTTCAGGAGCATATCCATGGCGTAGACGTCCCCTGCGAGGGCGGCCTGGAAGTAATCCCAGTTCAGGGAGTAGGTGTAGAAGGGGGACCCGCCCTCCACCAGATCCACCACCCGGTCCAACACAAAGCAGATGGCCATGACAATGGCCGTGACCACCAGGGGGGAGACCCGGGCCGTGGAGACGAGGGACTTTGCGTCCCGCTTGATTTCAACGCGATTTATCATGATTTCATACCTCCGATCAGAAAAATATGGGGATTTCCCTGTATTTCCAGTCCATCATACCATGAACCGGAGCCAAACGCAAGCCCGGGAACAGCCTCCGCATGTTTAGAAATTAACAATCCTTGCCGGATATTCCCAGTCATTGCCGCAAAAAAATGAGAAAATAAGCGGAAAAGGGCTGGACAGCGGAGGAAGATGGGAGTATGATGGTATGCGTAAAAATTGGGCCCTGGGGCCCATGTGAGAAAAGAATGAGGTGAAGATATGGCACAATCTTTTTTTGGCGGCATCCACCCCAACGACCAGAAGGCCGCTACCAATAAGAAGCCGATCGAAACGCTTCCGCCTCCCGCCCGGGTGGTGATCCCCATGTCCCTGCACATCGGGGCCCCCTGCAAGCCCTGCGTGGCGGTGGGGGACAGCGTGACCGTGGGGCAGATGGTGGGGGAGGCCACGGCCTTCGTCTCCGCCCCGGTCCACGCCAGCGTGTCCGGCACCGTGTCGGCGGTGGAGCCCCGGCTCCATTTCTCCGGCGTGCCGGTGATGAGCGTGGTCATTGAAAACGACTTTAACAATACCCCCTGTCCCGATCTCCACCCCCCCAAGGACCCGGAGAGCCTCACGCCAGAGCAGATCAGCGACATCGTCAAGGCTGCCGGCATCGTGGGTATGGGCGGGGCCACCTTCCCCACCCACGTGAAGATCTCCTCCGGCCTGGGCAAGGTGGACACGGTGATCGTCAACGCCTCCGAGTGCGAGCCCTACATCACCAGCGACCACCGCACTCTCCTGGAGCACCCGGATGAGGTGTTGGGCGGCGTGCGCATCCTGGCAAAGCTCTTTGGCGTGGACTGGGTTCACATCGCCATTGAGGCCAACAAGGCCAACGCCGCCGAGATGCTCCGGCTGAAGATCGCCGAGGAGAAGGCACCGGCGGTGGTAGACGTGCTCCAGACCCGGTACCCCCAGGGGGCGGAGAAGCAGCTGTGCCAGTCCATTACCGGCCGTCAGGTACCCCCCGGGGCCCTGCCCGCCTCCATCGGGTGCGCGGTGTTCAACATCGTCACCACCATGGCCATCTACGAGGCCGTGTACCAGGGCAAGCCGGTGACCCACCGGATCGTCACCGTCTCCGGCTCCGGGGTCAACGAGCCCAAAAATCTCCTCTGCCCCATCGGCACCCCCATCAGCGATCTGCTGGACGCCTGCGGGGGCGTGAAGAAGTCCACCTTCAAAATCCTCATGGGCGGCCCCATGATGGGCCACGCCCAGTACGACATGGACGCCCCCATCGGCAAGGGCACCAACGCCATTCTGGCCTTCTGCGAGAAGGAGGAGCGGACGGTGGAGCACCCGGCGTGCATCCGCTGCGGCAAGTGCATCAGCGTATGCCCCATGCACCTCCAGCCTGTTTTCATGTACCAGTACGAGCAGGCGGGGATGCTGGAGGAGCTGGAGAAGGCCAATGTCCTGGACTGCATCGAGTGCGGCGCGTGTACCTATATCTGTCCCGGGAGGCTGTATCTGGTCCAGTCCTTCCGGGCGGGCAAGCAGAAGATCAACAACGCCAGAGCGGCCGCCAAGGCGGCTGCGGAGGCCGCGGCCAAGGCCGAGGCCGAGAAGGCTGAGAAGAAGGAGGCCAAGGCATGAATTACAAGGAACTCAACCTCATCGGCTCCTCCTCCCCCCATATCCGCACCAAGGACGGCGCGGGCCACATCATGGGGGAGGTGCTCATCGCCATGGCCCTGCCCCTGGCCTTTGCGGTGTACAACTTCGGCCCCCGGGCCCTGGCCACGGCGCTGGTGAGCGCGGCGGGGTGCTGCGGCTTTGAATGGCTCTACCGGGCGGCGCTGAGAAAGGACAACACCCTGGGGGATCTGAGCGCCGCCGTCACGGGCGTGCTCATCGCCTTTGTCTGCCCGGTGACCATCCCCTACTGGATCCTCCTTATCGGAGACTTTTTTGCCATCGTGTTTGTCAAGCAGCTCTTCGGCGGCATTGGCAAGAACTTCCTGAATCCCGCCCTGGCGGCCCGGGCCTTCATGCTCTCCTGGGCCGGGGAGATGACCACCTGGGTGGGACCCCGGGCCGCTGTGCCCATTGCGGGGGCCTTTGACGCGGCCACCTACCCTACCCCCATGGCCCTGCTCCACGAGAACAACCTGGAGGGCCTGACCCAGATGTACGATCTGCCGGAGATGCTGGTGGGCCTCACCGGCGGCTCCATGGGCGAGGTGAGCGCCCTGCTTCTGCTGCTGGGGGGGATGTTCCTCATCTTCCGCAAGGTCATCACCTGGTACATCCCGGTCAGCTACATCGGCACTGTGGCCGCCCTCACCTTCCTCTTCCCCCGGGGCAACGACCCGGTGCAGTGGATGCTCTACAACCTGCTGGGCGGCGGTCTGATGCTGGGGGCCTTCTTCATGGCCACCGACTACGTCACCAGCCCGGTGAGCCACAAGGGACAGGCGATCTTCGGCGTGGGCTGCGGCCTGATTACCGTGTTCATCCGGTACTTTGGCTCCTACAGCGAGGGCGTGTGCTACGCCATTCTGGTCATGAACCTGACGGTGTGGCTCATTGACAAGAACATCCGCCCCAACCGCTTCGGCGTGGTGAAGGCGGCCAAATCCGAGAAAAAGGAGGCTGCGGGCAAATGAGCAAGAACAGCAAGAACAGCGTGAAGGAGCCGGTGGAGGAGAGAACCCCCGCTCCTCAGCCCAAGGCCCTCAACCAGACCGCCATTGACCCGAAATACATAGGCCGGCTGGCCGGGACCCTGCTGGGCATCTGTCTGGTGACGGCCCTGCTGCTGGGGGCGGTCAACCAGGTCACCAAGCCCCGCATCGACGCGGCGCTGAAGGCCAAGACCGAGGCCGCCATGGCCCAGGTGCTCCCGGCGGACGCCTATGAGAAGGTGGAGGGGGAGACGCCCGGGGTGACGGCCCTGTACCGCGCCATCTCCGGCGGGGCCCCGGCGGGCTTTGTGGCGGAGGTGTCCGCCACCGGGAGCCAGGGGGCCATCGACATGGTGGTGGGCGTGGACGGCAGCGGTGCGGTCACCGGCGTGTCGGTGACCAAGCACAGCGAGACCAAGAACATCGGCACCAAGGTGGTCAGCGATCAGGGGGTGCTGGACCGATTCATCGGCATGAGCCACGCGGGCGGTGACATCACCGTCAACGCCGGAACCAACCGCTTTGACGGCGTCAGCGGCGCCACGGTCACTTCCAAGGGCGTGGCCGCCGGGGTCAATGCGGCCCTGGCCGCCGTGCGGGGCGTGCAGTAAAGGAGGAGGGAAGCGCAATGAATATCGGTAAGCAGTTAAAGGAAGGCTTTATCACCCAGAACCCGGTGCTGGTCCAGCTGCTGGGCATGTGCTCCACCCTGGCCATCACCACCACCATCGCCAACGGCATCGGTATGGGCGCATCGGTGACCATCATCCTCACCCTCTCCAACATCTTCATCTCCCTGCTGCGGCGGGTGATCCCCCAGCAGGTGCGCATTGCGGCCTATATCGTGGTCATCGCGGGATTTGTGACCATGGTGGATCTGCTGCTCCAGGCCTTTTTCCCCGATATCGCGGAGAGCCTGGGCGTGTTCATCCCCCTCATCGTGGTCAACTGCGTCATCCTGGCCCGGGCGGAGTCCTTCGCCAGCAAGAACAAGCCCCTGGCCGCAGCCGTGGACGGCATCTGCCAGGGCCTGGGGTACACGGTGGTGCTGCTGGTGATGAGCGGCATCCGGGAGGTGCTGGGAGCGGGCACCTTCAACGGCGCGGAGATTTTCCCCGCCGAGTACGCCGCCGGGATGATGGCCCTGCCTGTGGGCGGCTTTCTGACCCTGGGCGTGCTCATCGCCCTGATGCAGTGGGCTCAGACCAAGGTAAAGGGAGGTAAGTGACCATGGAGTGGACGACATTGTTTGATATCGCCCTGGGCGCGATTCTCATCAACAACTTTATTCTGGTCCAGTTCCTGGGCATCTGCCCATTTATGGGCGTGTCCAAGAAGATGGACACCGCCGTGGGCATGGGCTTCGCGGTGATCTTCGTCATGGCCCTGGCCTCAGCGCTGTGCTACCCGGTGAACGTGCTGCTGGAGAGCCTGGATCTGAAGTACATGCAGACCGTGGCCTTCATCCTGGTCATCGCTGCTCTGGTGCAGTTTGTGGAGATGTTCCTGAAGAAGTCCATGCCCTCCCTCTATGAGGCCCTGGGCGTGTACCTGCCCCTCATCACCACCAACTGCGCGGTGCTGGGCGCGGTGCTGCTGAACGTGCAGAACCACTACAACTTCATTGAGTCCGTGGTCTACGGCATCACCGGCGGCGCGGGCTTCCTGCTGGCGATTGTGCTCTTTGCCAGCATCCGGGAGCGGCTGGAGTTCTCCGATCCGCCCAAGGCCTTTCAGGGCTTCCCCATCGCCCTGGTGACGGCGGGACTGATGGCGCTGAGCTTCATGGGCTTCCAGGGGCTCCAGATCCCGTGGTAAAGAGGAGGAGATAGACTGTGAATATATTCTATGCTGTGCTCACTCTGGGCGCACTGGGCGGCGTGTTCGGCCTGGTGCTGGCGGTGGCGTCCAAGGTGTTTGAGGTGAAGACCGATCCCCGGCTGGACCTGATTCTGGACTGCCTGCCGGGAGCCAACTGCGGCGGCTGCGGCTATCCCGGCTGCGCCGGCTGCGCGGCGGCCATTCTGGAGAAGAAGGCCCCGGTGAACGCCTGCCCCAGCTGCTCCGGCCTTCAAACCAGCCGCATCGCGGCGGTGATGGGCGTGGAGGTCCAGGCGGTGGAGCGGCGGGTGGCCTTTGTCCGCTGCAGCGGCGGAGACCGAGCAGGCCACAAGTTTGAGCGGTATGTGGGGTTGGAGGACTGCGTGGCGGCCATGAAGGTGTCCGGCAACGGCACCCTGGACTGCTCCTTCGGCTGCCTGGGCCGGGGCACCTGTGTGAAGGTGTGCAAGTTCGACGCCATCCACATCAACGCCCACGGCGTGGCGGAGGTGGACCGGGAGAAGTGCACCTGCTGTATGCAGTGCGCCGCCGCCTGCCCCCGGCATGTGATCGTCAGTATGCCCTATGCGGTGGACGTGGTTCTGCCCTGCGCCAACCACGAGAAGGGGGCGTCGGCCAAGGCCCACTGCGCGGTGAGCTGCATCGGGTGCAAGCTTTGCGAGCGCAACTGCCCCGCCGGCGCCATCACGGTGACCAACAACGTGGCCCGGATTGACTATGACAAGTGTACCTCCTGCGGCACCTGCGTGACCAAGTGCCCGAGAAAGCTGATCGTGGACATCCATGCCGACGGCAAGGTAGCCCCGGTGGTGAAGCAGTAGACCCCTCCGGATATTCATACAGATGCCGGCAGTCTAGAGATAGACTGCCGGTTTTTATGTGGGTGAGGGTTCTTTGGGCTGCGCAGAGTGTGCCATCAGCGGCGACATCGCCATGGAGGAGCTGAGGCAGATGGTTGAGTCTATTTATCCAGATGGCTCAGCAGCCGTTTGAGGAAAGTATACGGGCATATCTGAGTATGGCAGAAAGAGGCATTATGACTGTTCAAGAGGTGAGAAAATTGCGGAATCTGAAGTAAGGCAAGACACAGTTTGCCCCGGTTCTGTCTAACTTAGGATAGAAATTCTAAGAACTTAAGATAGAATTCGGGGCATTCCGCGTGCCTGATTTGCTGCTATTTTTGATAGTTGCAGGTCTGGAAAGCAGGATATTTCTGCCCACTTTCCCACTTTTCCTTTACACTTAAACGCGATATACAATAAAGAAAATAAATAAAGTGGAAAATAAAAGTGGGTTTTTGGCCAGAAGATAGTTGCAGGTCTGAAAATAGTCAAAAATTACATCGGTACGAGATTTTGTAGGATTGTCAAACATGTTGGACGAGGAAATCAAGAGAGGAAATCAAGAGGAGAAAGAAAGGTTTTACAGTGACATTCTAAAATATGAATGGCAACATTTTGAACATAATCTAATAAAAGATGGACTAACTAAAGAAGAATCAAAGAAGTCTGTCTGGATTTCTCCAGAGCGAAGATAAGCCGTACCAGTTTCTTGGCGGCATGGGATAAGGCGATGTTGTAATGCTTGCCCTCAGCGCGTTTCTTGGCAAGGTAAGCAGCGAATGTAGGGTCCCAATGGCAGACGTACTTGGCAGCGTTGTAGAGAGCATAGCGCAGATACCGTGAGCCGCGTTTTTCCATGTGAGGATAGCAGTTTTTAAGCTGTCCAGACTGGTAGGTAGAGGGAGACATCCCGGCGTAGGCCAGCAGCTTGTCGGCAGAGTCAAACCGGGAAAAGTCACCAATCTCGGCCAGAATCATGGCGCCCATGCGGCATCCAATGCCTGGAATGGTGGTAATGGGAGAATGCAGTTCATCCATACTCGGTGTAGCTTTCAAATTCTTCCGCATGGTTGAAGTGAAAATCATTGAG
>CANAZG010000052.1 GCA_947365965.1 uncultured Clostridia bacterium | reverse complement strand
CAGATCCAGGGTGGTAAACGCCTCCCGGGTGGAGAAGATGCCCCCCACGTCCCCCTGGAGGTCCACGCCTGTCTTCTCCATCAGGCCGAAGTCCTGCATGTAGTCGTAGAACCTGTCGGTGCCCATAGCCAGACCGATGCTGATAAAGGCCGGGTTGCAGGAGTTCCCCACCGCCTCCTTGAGCACCTGATGCCCGTGGCCGCTGTGGTTGGAGCAGCCAATGCTGTAGTCGCTGATGGTCACGGAGCCGCTGCAGTCAAAGGTGCTGTTGGGATTCACCGCCCCCTCCTCCAGGGCCATGGACAGGGTGAGGATCTTGGCCGTGGAGCCGGGCTCGTAGGTGTCGTTCACCGCCTTGTTGCGCCACTGCTTCAATTGCAGCTCCCCCAGCTTCTCCCTGTAGGCGTCGGAGTGCTCCTGATCCGGGGTGGGGGGATTCTCCTCGTCCACCTTGGCCAGCTCCGCCTGGAGCTGGCTGTCGTAGATCTCCCAGTGGGCGTTCACGTCGTAGGTGGGGCTGGCGGCGATGGCCAGGATGGCCCCGCTCTTGGGGTCCATGACCACCCCTGCGGCCCCGTTCTTGGCCCCGTATTTGGCGATCATATCCTCCAGGCCCCGCTCCACGTAGTACTGGATGGTGCTGTCCAGGGTCAGCTGGAGGCTGTGGCCGTCCTCGGCGTCGTAGTACTGCTCATACTGGAACATGATCTCCGAGCCGTTGCCGTCCTTGGCCGTGACGGTCAGGCCCGTGCTGCCCTCCAGCTCCTCATCGTACAGAGCCTCCAGGCCGTAGGCCCCGTGGTTGTCGGCGTCCAGAAAGCCGATGACATGGGAGGCCAGGGAGCTGTAGGGGTAGTAGCGCTTGGAGTCGGTCTCCAGGTGGACCCCCTGGATATTGGAGCCGGTTTCGTTGGTGGTGATGAACTCCCGCACCTGATCCCCCACGGTCTTCTCCACCCGCCGCTTGAGGATCTGGTAAGCGGTGTTGGTCTTGCTCATCTTATCCCGGACCGTCTCCTCGTCCATCTCCAGGATCCGGGCCAGATTCACGGCAATGAGGTCCCTGTACTCCTGGCCGCTGAGGGGCAGCTTCTCCCCCTCCTTCACCCCCGCCACCACGGCCTTTGCCCGGGCTGTCTCCAGCTCGGCGGCCCGGCTCTCAATGGCCCGGGGGTCCAGGAACACCGTGTCCGCGGAGGCGGACATGGCCAGGATGGTGCCGTTCCGGTCCAGGATGGAGCCCCGGGAGGCGGAGATCACCGTGCTGCGCATCTGCTGGTTGGCGGCCCGCTGCTTCATCTCATCGTGCTGGTTGATGGCCAGATCGTAGGCCTGGGCGAAAAGAGCCAGAAAGGCCGCCACGCCGAACACCAGCATCAGCGCCAGGGTCCGCCGCTGGATGACCAGCTTGGCCAGCCGGGCGGACTGGATGATCGTTCTCTTCTTTTTCCCGCCGGAGGCCGGCGTCTGCTGCGCTTTTTTCATCTCAAGTTCCTCCTTTTCCAGGAAATCCCACAGGCGTCAGGACTGTCAAAAGGGGACCCGGCCCCTCTTTTGATCCCCTTATCAAATAAACAGGGAGCAAGAGGCGGCCTCCTGCTCCCCGGGCTGTCGGATGTGTTCGCGCCTTGCTTCCCGGTCCCTCCGGCGCTCCTCAAGAATGAGTATACTTTCCATCACCGAAAATATTCCATAACCGCGTACACATCCCGGCCCAGGGAGGCGAAGAATCTGTCCAGTACGCCGCCGCTCTCGCTGCCGTGGGCCACCGCCTGATCCGCCCCCGGCAGGTCAATATAGTAGATCTGGCTCTCGCTGGGCGGGGACATGCCTGCGGCCTCCGCCGCCGCCTTCACCGAGGCCAGATCGAACTTCTGCTCATACTGGGTCAGCAGGGACACACGCTCCACCTGCAGCTCCTTGATCTCCTCCTTCATCTGCACGATGCTGCGGGAGATGGCGTTGATCTTCACGTAGCAGAGCAGCAGGACCATCATCATGGCCGCCACCGCCATAAAGCCCAGCACCGCCCCTTTGTTCACCTTCTGGGCAGGCCGAACGCTGGCCTTGACCTTGGCCCGCCGGCGGGCCAGCTGCTCCGCCTCCGACTCCTTCCGCCGGCGGTACTGCTGGTCAAAGTCCAGCTGACCGCTGCGCTCCAGCCGGCGCTCCAGCTCCTGGTTGTCCAGCTTGCGGGCGAGGTTCCCGTCCACGACGCCGGGATATCTTGTCCGATTTCTCCTGTCCGCCACAGACGGCCCCCCCTTCCTGCCCTATCGGGCCCCGGTCAATATCCTGTCCGCTCCGCCCAGCGCAGCTTTGCGCTGCGGGAGCGGGGATTGTCCTGAAGCTCCTCCGGGCCCGCCGTGACGGGCTTACGGCTCAAAAGGCGCAGCTTCGGCTTCTTACCGCACACGCACACCGGAAACTCCGGCGGACAGGTGCAGCCTGTGGCCAGCGTGCGCATGGTCTGCTTGACGATCCGGTCCTCCAGACTGTGGAAGGTGATGACCGCCAGCCGCCCGGAGGGCGACAGGGCCTCCGCAGCCGCCTCCAGCATGGGTGGCAGGGCCTCCAGCTCGCCGTTGACGGCGATGCGCACCGCCTGAAAGGTCCGCTTGGCCGGGTGCTGCTTCTCCCGCAGGGCGGCGGCGGGCATGGCGGAGCGGATGACCTCCACCAGCTCCCCCGTGGTCTCGATGGCCCTCTCCTCCCGCCGCCGGACAATGGCCCGGGCGATCTGGGGGGCGAAGCGCTCCTCGCCGTATTCATAGAGGATCCGGCGCAGCTCCTCATAGCTCCAGGCGTTCACCACCTCCGCCGCGTCCAGGCCGGCCGTCGAATCCATGCGCATGTCCAGGGGCGCGTCGTGCATGTAGCTGAACCCCCGCTCCGGCTCATCCAGCTGGGGGGAGGACACCCCCAGATCAAAGAGCATCCCGTCCACACCCCGGACCCCCAGGTCCCGCAGGATATCCCCCAGGTCCCGGAAATTCCCGTGGACCAGAGTCACCCGGTCCAGGAAACCCGCCAGCCGCTCCCGGGCCGCGTCGATGGCGGACTGGTCCTGATCGATGCCGATCAGGCGGCCCCCCTCCAGCCGGCGCAGGATCTCCAGAGAGTGTCCCGCCCGGCCCAGGGTGCCGTCCACGTAGGTTCCCCCAGGCCTGATGTCCAGCACCCGGAGGCTCTCCTCCAGCAGCACCGGCTTATGTCCGTAGTCCTTCTCTACCATGCATCACATCTCCCGCCGGACCCATCGGACCGGGATATCCATACTTACTTAATATAATCACAGTATTGCTTTAATACTCTTTCTCCTATGAAAAAAGAGGAAAACATCTTTTAGAAGCCCAACTCCTCCATGGCGGCGGCCAGATTTTCCGGATCCAGGCCGGCGGACTCGATGGGCGCCCACCGCTCCGGGTTCCAGAGCTCCACACACTTAGAAGCGCCGTTGATGACCACCTCCCGCTCCAGGGCCGCGTACTGGCGCAGCTTGGCAGGGATCAGAATACGGCCCTGGCTGTCCGGCTCGCACTTGGCTGCGTTGGCAAACAGGGTCCGCATGCTCCGCGCCTTGGACAGGGGCAGGGCGTCGAACTTGGCGGTGAGCTCCGCCCACTTGGCGTCCGAGTAGACGGAGAGGCAGCCGTCCAGGCCCAAGGTGACATAGAAGGTCTCCCCCAGCTCCTCGCGGTACTTGGCGGGAATAAACAGGCGGCCCTTGGCGTCAATATTGTGCTGATACTGGCCGATCACTGCTCCCACCTGCCTCTCTCAGCCGCAGCGGCGGCCCCGTTTTCGTCCTTCCGCCCCCTGTCAGAGGGCGTCCGGCGTGTGGGCCGGCGGTGGTCTCTGCGGGGCATTTGCCCTACTTTCCCCCACTTCCCACCACTTCACTGATTAGTATAAGGCATAGCGGGCTGAAATGCAAGGACAAATTTTTTATTTTTTTATAGAAAAAAAGTGCATTTTTCGGCAAAAACTGACCTTTCTTAAGATTTCAAACGCATGTTCCAGGAAATGAAGCGCAAAAAAACTGCCCGGTTTCCCACCGGACAGCTCTGTAAAACCATCTATCGCAGCCTGTCAAAAAGGTTCTCCGCAGGCGTTTTTATTTGGCACAGCTTATGCTCCCCCGCCCTGCTCTTCAATGCGGGCTCGCTGGGCCTGCAGCTTCTCATTGGACACCGCCCGGAATCGGGCCCGGGACTCCCGGACCTCGTCCAGAGCCATCTGGATCGCCTCCTCCGTGCGGCGCAGGGCGTCATCTGTGTACTCGTTGGCCACACCGATCATGGCCTTGGACCGCTCGTCCGCCTGCCGGAGGATTTCGTGGGCCTTGTCCCGGGCAACGCGGGCAATCTCGCTCTCCCCCACGATGGTTTTCGCGTCCTGGTCCGCCTGACGGCGGATCCGCTCGGCCTCCTTCTTGGCGTTCTCCACATACTCGTCCCGGGCGCGGAGCAGATCCTGGGCCTTCTTCAGTTCCAGGGGCAGCTGGCCCCGCAACTCGTCCAGCAGGTCCAGCGCCTCGTCCCGGACAATCGTGCACTTGTCCGGGCTCATGAGCACGCTCTTGGCCCCCTCCACCATCTCGTAGAGCATATTAATCAGATATTCCACATCGTTGGCCATAACGCATCAAACCTTCCCTTTCAAAAACCCGCGCAGCGCCTCCGCCGCGCCGGCGGGTACATACGCGTCTAACTTCTGATGGCAGCGGATCATCTCCCGCACCATGGTGGAGCTGATATGCAGGTGCTCCGGCCGGGCGGGCAGAAGGATCGTGTCCAGCGCCGGGTTCAGGTCCCGGTTGATCTGGGCCAGCTGGACCTCCCAGCCGAAATCCGCCTCCCCCCGGACGCCCTTCACCAGCGCCGCAGCCCCCCGCTCCCTGGCAAAGTCCGCCAGAAGCCCGTCCCAGGCCTCCGCCCGGGCGTTGGGGATGTGCGCCAGAGCTCCGCGGGCCATCTCCAGACGCTGATCCATGGTAAAGAGGGACCGCTTCTCGCCGTTGACCATGACGCACAGGATCACCCGGTCAAAGAGGGCGGCCGCCCGCTCCGCCAGATCCAGGTGTCCCACGGTGATGGGGTCAAAGCTCCCCGGCAGAATGGCGGTTCTCATGCCTCGCGCCCCTCCTCCCGGTGGTAGGTGGTGATCTTGACCCGGCCGTAGCGGTAGGTGCGGTGGAGGAACAGGGGCGGCTCCACGGGCGGCATCTCCTGGTCCGCCGGGGATTCACAGACTATTATACCATGGTTCGCCAAAATGTCAAACCGATAAATGGCAGAAATCGCGCTCTCCCACAGCCGGTCCGCATAGGGCGGATCGATGAAGATAATGTCAAACCGCTCCCCCGTCCCCTTCAGATAGGTCAGGGCCTCGGCGTTGACCACCCGGGCCCGGTCCGCGAGGCCCGTCAGCTTCAGATTCTCCGTCACCAGCCTGGCCCCGTCCCGGCGCTGCTCCACGAACACCGCCCCCGCCGCCCCCCGGCTCAGGGCCTCGATGCCCAGCTGGCCGGTGCCGGCGAAGAGGTCCAGGACCCGGCGGCCCTCGATGTCAAACTGGATAATATTGAATATGCCCTCCTTCACCCGATCGGCGGTGGGGCGGGTCTCGCCGCCCGTCAGCTCCAGCAGGCGGCGGCCCCGGGCGGAACCTGTAATCACTCGCATATTGTCGCTCCTTTTTGGCAAATAAAATCTAATGATAAGATCATATGTCAAACCGGCCCATTTTTCAATAGGCAGATGACCCCTTTTTCACACAATTTGCTCTTTTTCCTTTTTCCACTTGTTATCCCTGGAAAAATAGTATATAATATTTTCCGCATAAACCGATTTTTCCGCTGAAAGGGTGTTTTGTATGATAAAGCTACAGACGAAAAAGGGTGAAATCAGCATCAGCGAGGCCGTGTTCGCCAACATCACCGGCAACGCCGCCACCAACTGCTTCGGCGTCAAGGGCATGGCCTTCCGCTCCCGGACCGACGGTCTGGTCCACCTGCTGCGCAAGGAGGCCATGAGCAAGGGCGTGCAGGTGATCTACAACGAGGACTCCACTGTGTCCATCCGCCTGCACATCATTGTCGAGCACGGCATCAACATCACCGCCGTGTGCCGCTCCATCATGAGCGAGGTGCAGTACAAGGTCAGCAAGTACACCGGGATCCCCGTGAAGAGCGTGGATGTGTGTGTGGACTATATTGTGTCCAATTCCAAGGGGGTATAACGGGAGATGACGCTTTCAATCAACGGAACCCAGTTCGGGCAGATGGTGCTCCACGGCGCCGCCGCCATTACGCTGCAAAAGCAGCAGATCAACGACCTCAACGTCTTCCCCGTCCCTGACGGCGACACGGGCACCAACATGAGCCTCACCATCGGCGCCGCCGCCGCCGAGCTGCGCAAGGGCGGCGCCTCCTCCGTGGGGCAGGCCGCCTCCATCACCGCCGGCGCTCTGCTGCGGGGGGCCCGGGGCAACTCCGGCGTCATCCTCTCCCTCCTCTTCCGGGGCCTCTCCAAGACCCTCAAGGGCCACGACGAGGCCGACGGCGCCCTGCTGGCCGCCGCCATGCAGGAGGGCGTGGCCGCCGCCTACGGCGCTGTGATGAAGCCCGCCGAGGGCACGGTGCTCACCGTGTCCCGTCTGGCCTCCAAGCGGGCCGTGGAGGCCGCAGCGGAGAACAACGACGTGGAGTTCGTCCTCAGCGAGGCCGTCCGGGTGGGCTACGAGGTGCTGGCCCAGACCACGGACATGAACCCGGTGCTGAAAAAGGCCGGCGTGGTGGATGCCGGCGGCCAGGGCTATCTGGTCATCCTGGAGGGGATGCTCTCCTCCCTGCGGGGGGAGCCCATGCCGGAGCTGGACGAGGCTGCCAAGCCGGCCAAGGCGGACTTCAACGCCTTCTCCGCCGAGGAGATCACCTTTGCCTTTGACACCGTGTTCATCGTCCGCAAGGCCAGGACGGATATCGATCTGACCCCCCTGCGGGCCTACCTGGACAGCATCGGCGACAGTCTGGTCATCGGCGAGGACGACGAGGCCTTCAAGGTCCACGTCCACACCAACATTCCCGGCGACGCCCTCAGCGAGGCCCAGAAGTTCGGCACCCTGGAGCTGGCCAAGATCGAGAACATGCGCACCCAGGCCGAGGACGTGGCCGCCGGCAAGAAGGCCCAGAGCGTGGACGATCTGGACCAGGTGGAGGAGGAGCTGGAGAGTGGCCCCGCCGCGCCGGAGAAGCGATACGGATTTCTGGCTGTGTGCGCCGGGGAGGGACTCTCCACCGTGTTCCAGGATCTGGGCGTGGACGGGGTGATCTCCGGCGGCCAGACCATGAACCCCTCCACAGAGAGCATCCTCAGGGAGATCGAGAAGGTCCCCGCGGAGATCGTCTTTGTCCTGCCCAACAACAAGAACATCATCATGGCCGCCCAGCAGTGCGTGGGCCTGGCCTCCCGGGAGGTGGTGGTGGTGCCCACCGAGACCATCCCCCAGGGCGTCACCGCCATGATGAGCGTGGACCCGGGCCTGGAGCCCGACGCGCTGCTGGAGACCATGAGCGGGGCCATTCAGAACGTGTCCACCGCCCTCATCACCTACGCCGCCCGCAACAGCGACTTCGACGGCTTCGAGATCAGCGAGGGGGACTATCTGGCCCTGCTGGACGGGAAGCTGTTCGGCACGGACCGGGACATCACCGTGCTGCTGGAGAAGCTGGCGGAGAAGGCCGGAGAGGCTGAGTTCGTCACCCTCTTCTACGGCGAGAATGTGACGGAGGAGCAGGCCCAGTCGGCCCAGGAGCTCTTTGCCGGACACTGTCCGGACGCGGAGCTGTCCGTCCTGCCGGGGGGACAGCCGGTGTACTACTACATTATCAGTATCGAATAACAGACCGGGGCCCGGAGGATGATCCTCCGGGCCCCTTTTGTCACTTCGCCACCCGCTCCACCGGGAAGAGGACCCCTGTCTCCAGGTCCTCCGCCGGCGTCTGGTGGGGATCGTTCAGATATCGGTCCATGGCCGCCGCGCAGGGCCGGTACTCCACATGGTCCGCCAGCCAGCCGCACAGCGCCTCGTAGGCCCGGTGCAGGTTCTCATAGGACCCCCTGTGCCGCACCGAGGCGCACAGGAACCGGGGTTTGACCGTCACGCCCGGCCCGTCCTGGGCCACCACCATCTGCGCCTCCACGTCGGAGCTCTCCTGGCTGAACGCCGGGCTGTGGTAGAGCATCTGGATGGGCCCCGCCTGCTGGAGGCCCCGGGCCGCCGCCTCCCGGCGCAGCTCCTCAAAGAGGACGTGGTACTGGTCCACGCCGATGGTCCTCCGGATCGAGAAGACCCTCTGCTCCGGGTCCTCCAACAGAACGACATGATACGTATTTTCCATGATTTCCACTCCTTCCAGCCGGAGGATGTCCTGCTCCAGCTGATCCAGCAGCGCCCTTTTCGCCCGCAGCTCCCGCCGGAGATCCAGCCGCCGCTGCCACAGGTGCTCCAGCAGCGCCCCGTCCTCCAGCTCCAGCAGGGAGCCGATCTCGTGGAGAGAAAAGCCGTAGCCGTTCAGCCACTGGATGCGGATCAGGACGGACAGCTGCTCCTGCCGGTAATAGCGGTAGCCGTTCTCCCCCACCGCCTCCGGGCGCAGCAGGCCCAAGGCGTCGTAGTGGCGCAGCATCCGGGGCGACACGCGGCTCAGCCGGGAAAATTCACCGATGGTCAGCATAGCATCCTCCTTGCATCTGTTTGTTGCGGAACCGGCTCCTGTGTGATAGAATACACCTTGACACAGTGAGAATGTCAAGAGGTTTTTGAGAAAATTTTTTTGGAGGCGGACTACCATGCAGTTTCTGGACACATGCTTTTTGAAAAGCGAGGAGATTTTCCTCCAGCTGGACCATACCGTGGACCCGGCGGACACAGGCCGGCCAGACTGGCTCCCCGCCTACCACTTCCGCATCTGCCTGCCCGACGGCACGGAGGCGGGGGTGTGCGATCTGCGCGTTGGCCACAACGAGAGCGTATACTACGGCGGCAACATCGGCTACCGGGTCCACCCCCAGCACCGGGGCCGTCACTACGCCGGAAAGGCCTGCCTGCTCCTCTTTGCGCTGGCCCGCCGCCACGGCCTCACCTATCTATACATCACCTGCAATCCTGAGAATATCCCCTCCCGCAGGACCTGCGAATTTGCCGGCGGCAGGCTGGAGGCCGTGGTGGACCTGCCCCCGGACAACGATATGGCCCTGCGGGGCGAGCCCCGGAAGTGTATTTATAAATTCTCACTATAACCCTGTATAGTTTGCATAAACTTCCATTTCCCTCTCCCCCTGATTTTTACCGGAAAAATGGGAATCCTGCGTTGTTTTTTTCCAAAAATTGTGGTATCCTAATAGATGGCGCTGGTTTTTGCCGCGCCTTCCGCGTAAACGATACGAACATTTTGGGGGATAAGACAATGCTTACTGCAATTGTGGGCGTCAACTGGGGCGACGAGGGCAAGGGCCGCATGGTGGACCTGTTCAGCGAGCGCTATGGCATCGTGGTCCGCTATCAGGGCGGGAACAACGCCGGCCATACGGTGGTCAACGACCGGGGCAGGTTCATCCTGAACCTGATGCCCTCCGGCATTCTCCGCGCCGGCACGGTCAACGTGCTGGGGCCGGGTATGGTCATTGACCTGGAGCACCTGTGCGCCGAGGCGGAGCGTCTGCGCCAGGGGGGGATCCAGATCACGCCGGAGACGCTGAAAATCAGCGGCAAGGCCACCATCTGCATGCCCTACCACAAGCTGCTGGACTGCCTGGAGGAGGACCGGCTGGCGGGGAAGAAGTTCGGCTCCACCCGCCGGGGCATCGCGCCGGTCTACGCCGACAAATATATGAAGAAGACCCTGCGCATGGAGGATCTGCTGGAGCTGGAGAACCTCTCCGAGCGGGTGGGCGACATCGCGGAGTGGAAGAACCTGACCGTGGCCGGTGGCTACGGCCACGAGCCCGTCCAGGCCGCCGGGCTGATGGACTGGCTGCGACAGTTCGGCGCGCCCTGGCGGGACTACATCTGCGACACCACCGAATTTCTGGACGAGGCCGCAGCGGCGGGCAGGGACATCCTCTTTGAGGCCCAGCTGGGGGCCCTGCGGGACATCGACTACGGCATCTTCCCCTACACCTCCAGCTCCTCCACCATTGCCGCCTACGCCCCCATCGGCGCGGGCATCCCGGGCCGGCAGCTGGACGAGACCATCGGCATCATGAAGGCCTACTCCAGCTGCGTGGGCGAGGGCCCCTTCACCTGCGAGTTCTTCGGCCAGGAGGCGGAGCAGCTGCGGGAGGCCGGCGGCGAGTACGGCGCGGCCACAGGCCGGCCCCGCCGTGTGGGCGGCTTCGACGTGGTGGCCAGCCGCTATGGGGTGAAAACCCAGGGCTGCACCTTCCTGGCCCTGACCAAGCTGGACGTGCTGAGCGCCCTGGACCGGGTGCCCGTGTGCGTGGCCTACGAGGTGGACGGGGAGCGGACGGACAGCTTCCCCACCGGCCGCCGTCTGGCCCAGGCCAAGCCGGTATACGAGTACCTGCCGGGCTTTGGGGACGTGTCCGGCTGCCGGAAGCGGGAGGACCTGCCCCAGGAGGCCCTGGACTATGTGGCATATCTGGAGAAGGCGGTGGGCTGCCCCATCAAGTATGTGTCCGTGGGCCCGGAGCGGGACGCGTATATTGAGATGTTCTGATGAAATCTCCTGGGAATCCAAAAAGGGGGAACGAGGCCCATGAACATTGAGCATGTGGCGCTGTATGTTCAGGATCTGGAGGCGGCCCGCCGCTTTTTTACAGCGTACCTCGGCGGCGTATCCAACGACGGCTATTACAATCCCCGCACCGGCTTCCGCTCCTACTTCATCACCTTTGACTGCGGATCCCGGCTGGAGCTCATGACCAGGCCGGACACGGAGGAGCTCCCCAAGCCGCCGGCAAGGACCGGCTACGCCCACATAGCCTTCAGTGTGGGCAGCAGGGAGAAGGTGGACAAGCTGACGCAGCAGCTCCGCTGCGATGGATACCGCGTGGCCAGCGGACCCAGGGTCACCGGGGACGGCTACTATGAGAGCTGTCTGGTAGGAATCGAAGAAAATATCATTGAAATAACGGTTTAACCTAAAAAGAGAGAGAAGGAAGGTCATATTCATGCCTGTCAATATCAGAGGACGGAGCTTCCTCAAGCTGCTGGACTACTCCCCCGCCGAGATCCGCTATCTGCTGGAGCTCTCCAAGGACTTCAAGCGGCTCAAGCGCAGCGGCGTACCCCACCGCTATCTGGAGAACAAGAACATTGTCCTCCTCTTTGAAAAAACCTCCACCCGGACCCGCTGCGCCTTTGAGGTGGCGGGGAACGATCTGGGCCTGGGGGTGACCTATCTGGACCCCGGCAGCTCCCAGATGGGCAAGAAGGAGTCCATTGCCGACACCGCCCGGGTGCTGGGCCGGATGTACGACGGCATTGAGTACCGGGGCTTCAGCCAGGAGCTGGTGGAGCAGCTGGCCGCCTATGCCGGTGTGCCGGTGTGGAACGGCCTGACGGACCAGTTCCACCCCACCCAGATGCTGGCGGACCTGCTGACCATGGAGGAGAAGTTCGGCTCCCTCCCCGGCCTGCGCTTCACCTACATGGGGGACGCCCGCAACAACATGGGCAACTCCCTGATGATCGCCTGCGCCAAGATGGGTATCCATTTTACCGCCTGTGCGCCCAAGGAGCTCTTCCCCGCCCCTGAGCTGGTGGAGCAGGCCCAGGCCATCGCCCGGGAGAACCACTGCACCGTCCGCCTCACCGAGGACGTGGACGAGGGGGCCCGGGGGGCCAATGTGATCTACACCGACATCTGGGTCTCCATGGGGGAGCCTGACGAGGTGTGGGAGACCCGGATCAAGCTGCTGCGCCCCTATCAGGTCAACGGGGACGTGATGGCCAAGGCGGACCCCGGCGCGGTGTTCATGCACTGTCTGCCCTCCTTCCACGACACCAACACCACCATCGGCGCGGACATCGCCCAAAAATTCGGCATCACAGAGATGGAGGTCACGGACCAGGTCTTCGAGTCCCCCCAGTCGGTGGTCTTCGACGAGGCCGAGAACCGGATGCACACCATCAAGGCGGTGATCTACGCCACCCTCTGCTGAGGGCCGCGCCGTCTTCGCTGGATTTCACGCTTCAATCTCCCCGCGTCCTCCGGGACGCGGGGAGATTTTTTGCGGAGAATCTGTCGCTTACCTGGAGCGCATAGTCCGCCCCGGACCGCCGCCCAAAAAGTTGCACAAAAAAGCCCGGGAAAATTTCACACTTCGCCCAGAGGTTTTCCCGAAAATATTATTGAGTTTTCTGGAAAAGCGTGGTACTATGATCGGTGGATGGAGACTTGGGCGGGGCCCATATCCCGCCCGCTCTGTAACGGAAATTTTGAGGAGGATACTACCAATGAATGCCTATGTCGCCAGCGTGATCGAGAATGTTAAGAAGAAGCACAGCAACGAGCCCGAGTTTGTCCAGACCGTGGAGGAGGTCCTCACCTCTATCGCCCCCATGGTGGATAAGCACCCCGAGTACGAGAAGGCTGACCTGCTCAACCGCATCGTGGAGCCCGAGCGCATGTTCACCTTCCGCGTGGTGTGGATGGACGACAACGGCAATTATCATACCAATATCGGCTACCGCTGCCAGTTCAACGGCGCCATCGGCCCCTACAAGGGCGGTCTGCGCTTCCAGCCCAACGTCTACCCCGGCATCATCAAGTTCCTGGGCTTTGAGCAGATCTTCAAGAACAGCCTCACCGGCCTGCCCATCGGCGGCGGCAAGGGCGGCGCTGACTTCGATCCCGCCGGCAAGTCCGACGCTGAGATCATGCGCTTCTGCCAGAGCTACATGACCGCTCTCTACCGCTACATCGGGCCCGACATCGACGTGCCCGCCGGCGACATGGGCGTGGGCGGCCGTGAGATCGGCTACCTCTACGGTCAGTACCGCCGCCTGAAGGGCGTGTGGGAGAACGGCGTGCTCACCGGCAAGGGCTTCTCCTACGGCGGCTCCCTGACCCGTCCCGAGGCCACCGGCTACGGCGCCATGTACTACCTCCAGGAGGTCCTCAAGCACGAGGGCGAGGACATCAAGGGCAAGACCATCGCCTGCGCCGGCTTCGGCAACGTGACCTGGGGCATCTGCAAGAAGGCCCACCACCTGGGCGCCAAAGTTGTCACCCTGTCCGGCCCCGACGGCTATATCTACGATCCCGAGGGCGTGTCCTCCTCCATGGAGAAGGTGGACTATCTGGTGACCATGCGCAACTCCGGCCGCAACAAGGTGAAGGATTACGCGGACAAGTTCGGCGTGGAGTTCCACCCCGGCGAGAAGCCCTGGGGCGTCAAGGCCGACGTTATCATGCCCTCCGCCATGCAGAACGACGTGCATATGGAGCACGCCAAGCAGATCGTGGACAACGGCGTGAAGTACTACATCGAGGTGGCCAACATGCCCACCACCAACGACGCCCTCTTCTACCTCATGGAACAGAAGAACATGATCGTGGCCCCCTCCAAGGCCGTCAACGCCGGCGGCGTGGGCGTGTCCGCTCTGGAGATGAGCCAGAACAGCGAGCGTCTGGTGTGGACCGCCGAGGAGGTGGACGCCCAGCTGCACAAGATGATGGAGAACATCCATCGCGTGTCCATGGAGGCCGCTGAGGAGTACGGCCTGGGCTACAACCTGGTGGCTGGCGCCAACCTGGCCGGCTTCAAGAAGGTTGCAGAGGCCATGATGGAGCAGGGCATCTTCTAATAATCCCTCCCCTGTATCATAAAAAGTGTAAACGTCCCCGGGGCATTTGCCTCGGGGACGTTTTTTGCGCTCCGCTGGAGCGTATCGGCAGAATGCGGCCGCCCCTACACCGGCATACCCCGCAGGGGGCAGTCGGACAGGGACACCCGATCCGCCAGGGACGGCAGGCCGTTGTCCCGCAGGTAATCCCTCAGAATTGCCAGAGACTGGGTGGACTCCGGCCCGATGATGATCTCCGCCACCAGATCCTCCAGAGAGGCCCCCGCCCGCTGACACATCTCCCGTAGGGGCAGGGGGTAGTACTTCTTCACCCGCTCCTTGGACACGTGGTAGCAGGGCTTGATGGCGAACTCCTCGTCCTCAAAGGGGGCCACCACCAGCCGCACCTCGTTCTCCGAGGAGAAGGAGGGGTGCTTGAAGGCCACCGAGCAGGCCCACGCGTCCCGCATGGCCCGCCCCACCTCCGGGTCCTCCCCGGTGAGCTCCTCCCGGCTCCGGGCCAGCTGGCAGAATCGCTCCACCATGTGGTGGCCGGTCATGTCGTCGGCGTAGAAGACCCGGTGGAGGGACAGGGGCCCACCGGCGATCCGCCGCAGCAGAGGGCCCCGGAAGGCGATGCACACCCCCCTGCCCCGGTTGCCGTACCGCTCCCACTGGGCCGCGTCCTCCCGGCGGAAGGAGAAGCAGGCCGCGTAGGCGGAGTACTCCTTCTCCATCTCCTCCCGGAAAAGCGCGGCCACAGCCTTGGCCCGGCCGCGGTCTCCCCCCTCCTCCAGCCGCCGCTGGATGGCGCTGGAGAGCCGGCCCATAAAGTGGCGCATCTCCGCAGAGTCGTTCATCCGCAGCACGTTGTTCACCCGGAGCTGGGCGCAGCGGAGGATGCCGTCCAGGGCCTGAAAGTCCGTGTAGTGGTAAAAAATTGAGTCCATGGCCCTCCTCCTGACTATGTGGCCTGCTTGATGGACAGGGAGATCCGCTTCTTCTTCTCGTCCACCTCCAGCACCTTGACCTTCACCACATCCCCCACGGCCAGGGCCTCGGAGGGGTGCTTGAGGAACTTCTCGCTGATCTGGGAGATGTGGACCAGACCGTCCTGGTGGACTCCAATGTCCACAAACACCCCGAAGTCGATGACATTGCGCACCGTGCCGGTGAGCACCATCCCCGGCTGGAGGTCCTTGATCTCCAGCACGTCCGTGCGGAGGATGGGCGGCGGCAGCTCGTCCCGGGGATCCCGGCCCGGCTTTTGCAGCTCCCGGGCCACGTCCAGCAGGGTGGGCACGCCCACGCCGCAGGCCGCCGCCAGCTCCTCCGCCCCCAGCGCCCGGATCTGGGCCTCCAGGTCCCCCAGCCGCCGGCCGGCCACGTCCTCCATGGTGTGGCCCGTGCGCTCCAGCAGCTTTCCGGCGGCCTGATAGCTCTCCGGGTGGACGGCGGTGTTGTCCAGCACCGCTCCGCTCTCCGGCACCCGCAGGAACCCCGCGCACTGCTCAAAGGCCTTGGGTCCCAGCTTGGGCACCTTCAAAATCTGCTTGCGGGCGGTGAAGGGCCCGTTCTCCTCCCGGTACTTTACCAGATTCTTCGCCGTGGCGGCGGTGAGCCCCGCCACCCGCTGGAGCAGGGACGGGGAGGCCGTGTTCACGTCCACGCCCACGGAGTTAACGCAGTCCTCCACCACGTTCCCCAGGGCCTCGTCCAGCCGCTTGCCGGGCATGTCGTGCTGGTACTGGCCCACGCCGATGGCCTTGGGATCGATCTTCACCAGCTCCGCCAGGGGGTCCTGGAGCCGCCGGGCAATGGACACCGCCGAGCGCAGGTTTACGTCGTACTCCGGGAACTCCTCCGCCGCCAGGGGCGAGGCGGAGTAGACCGACGCGCCGGCCTCGCTGACGATCATATAGCTGACCCCGCCCCCCACCTGCCGCAGCAGCTCCACGGTCATCTGCTCCGTCTCCCGGGAGGCGGTGCCATTGCCGATGGCAATGCACGCCACGCCGTGGCGGCGGATGAGGCCCGCCAGGACGGCGATGCACTCCGCCTTTTTCCGCTCCCCGTGGGTGGGATAGACCACGGTGGTGTCCAGCACCTTTCCGGTGGCGTCCACCACCGCCACCTTACACCCCATGCGGTAGCCCGGATCCAGGCCCATGGTCACCCGGCCCTTTACCGGCGGCTGCATCAGCAGGGGCCGGAGATTCAGTGCAAAGTTGTGGATGGCCCCCTCGCTGGCCTGATCCGTGAGGGTATTGCGGACCTCCCGCTCCAGGGAGGGGTACAGGAGCCGGTCATAGGCGTCCTCCGCCACGGCCTTCATGAACTCCATGGCCCGGGTTCCGGGCCGCACCACCGCCCGGCGGAGCAGGGGCAGGGCCTGATCCCGGTCAGTGACCACGACGGCCTTCAAAGCCCCCTCCCGCTCCCCCCGGTTGATGGCCAGGATCTGGTGGCCCTGGAGGCGGGGGATGGACTGGGCGAAGTCGTAGTAGAGCCGGTAGACCGTGTCCTCCTCCGTGGCCGCCTTGCTCACCAGCTGGCCCCGCTTGAGCACCAGCTCCCGGAGGCTCTTGCGGATGGCTGCGTCGTCGCTGATGGTCTCGGCGATGATGTCGCTGGCCCCCTGGAGTGCGTCGGCCAGGGTCTCCACGCCCTTCTCCGGATCCACGTAGGCCGCAGCAGCAGCCAGGGGGTCCGGGCAGTCCGGCCCCTGGGCGAAGAGGAGCTCCGCCAGGGGCTCCAGGCCCCGCTCCCGGGCCACGGTGGCACGGGTGCGGCGCTTGGGTTTGTAGGGGCGGTACAGGTCCTCCACCTCCGCCAGGGTCACGGCGGAGGCGATGGCGTCCGCCAGAGCCTCCGTCAGCTTGCCCTGGGCCTCAATGGCCGAGCGGACCTCCTCCCGCCGCTTCTCCAGATTGCGCAGGTACTGGAGGCGCTCCTCCAGGGTGCGCAGGGTGGTGTCGTCCATGGAGCCGTGGAGCTCCTTGCGGTAGCGCGCGATAAAGGGGATGGTGTTGCCCTCGTCCAGGAGGTCCACCACGCTCCCCACGTGCCGGGGGCTCTGGTCCAGCTCCCGGGCAAGTATTTCAACAATCGTTTCCATAGAATCCCTCCGCTATGATTTTCCGGGACAGCCGGCGGGGCACGGCAGGGGATGGAGGGCGCATATACTGGAAAACCGGCGGAACACTCCGTTCCCGCCGGTTTTGAATCGCCCCTGTGTCCGTTCTGGTGCGGACCGCCCCGCCCTGATCCATCCGGCATCGCCCTCAGATCAATGATTGTCCAAATTATAGCAGAAAACCCCGGTAAAGGCAATGGAAATTTTGACGATTCCAGGCAGAGATGTATGAAAAGGGGTAGCATAAATTTTCCGGTTATGGTATAATCACGCCGCGAGTATCAAATAAAGGAGAAAACGCATATGCCTGAACTGCTGAAGCTCTGCCTGTTTATCTGCCCCCTCGTCTTTCTGGGGGGCTTTGTGGACAGCGTGGCCGGGGGCGGCGGTCTCATCACCCTGCCCGCCTACCTGATGGCCGGACTGCCCGTCCATGTGGCCGCCGGAACCAACAAGGTGGTGAACGGGTCCGGCTCCACCATCGCGTCGGTGAAGTACTTCCGCAGCGGGAAGATCCGGCTGCGCCCCGCCCTGTGGGCGGCTGCCGGCGCCCTGGCGGGCGCGTCCTTCGGGGCCAGGATCGCCATGCACCTGAGCGACAGGGTGCTCCAGGGGCTGATGCTGGTGGCGCTGCCGGTGGTGGCGGTGTTCCTGGTGGTCAAAAAGGACTTTGGACAGGAGCCGGAGGAGCGTGACCACAGCCGGCGGTACGTGGTCCTGGTGAGTCTGGCCATCGGCCTGGCTGTGGGCTGCTATGACGGCATTGTGGGCCCGGGCACGGGGACCCTCCTGATTATGGCCTTTACGGCGCTGCTGCACATGGACATGGTCACCGCCTCCGGTTGCGCCAAGGTGGGAAACGTGGCCTCCAACGTAGCGGCGTCGGTGGCGTTCATCCTGGGCGGGCAGGTGATGTGGTCCATCGTGATCCCGGCAGCGGCATGCAGCATTCTGGGCAACTACTGCGGCGCCCGCTACGCCATCCGGGGCGGCGGCCAGCGGATCCGAATCATGATCTTCGTGGTGCTGGGGATGATGTTCGTGAAGATGCTGGCGGATTTGATTATCTAACACTAAGAGCCTGCTGGTTTTCCAGCAGGCTCTTTTGGATCATGTCGCAGCTTCTTTTATCCTCAGTCCAGAATGTATACGGTGCAGTCCCGCACACCGAACTGAATGCACTCGTTGTAGGTGTCCATATACAGGTCAATGATGTTGCCCCGCACGCCGGTATCCTCCGCTACAGCAAAGCCGTAGACGTAGCTGCCGTCGTTGGAGACCACGTAGACCTTGGTGCCCAGGGGCATGACGCTCCTGTCCACCGCTACCACGCCCACCCGGACCTGGGTACCGGAGGCGGTGCGGGTGCCCACCTTGCCGCCGGTGGTATAGGCCGTGCCCTTCATGGTCCGCGTGGAGCTGAAGGTGAGTGTCTGGCCGTTGTCCAGGGTGATGGTGCCGGAGCCGTCCGCATTGGTGTTGATCGCGGAGACGTCATCGCCGTTGTTGGCGAAGTTGGCCCGGGTACCCTTCTCAATGATGGTGGGCTCCGCCGGGGTATCCACCACGTCGATCAGCTGCCGGGCGGTCTCCTCGCCGTCCTGGTAGATGACCTCGTAGACCTCCCGCCGCTCCCCGTCGCGGCCCTCCTGCAGGATGTTCTCCTGCCAGTCGGGCAGTTTATCGTTGTACTGGTAGATTGTTTCGTGCTCAATGGCGTCTGTTATATGCTCATAAAAGACAAATTCAGAATTGACGCTGATCTCGATCCCATCGTCCAGAATGGCCACGGAGACCATCTCCAGAGGACTGGGCCGAACGTCCAGCCGGGCCAGGAGCTCGATGACCGTCTCCTGCCGGGACACGGTGGAGAAGGTGAGATCCTGATGGGTCACGGTGACGGTCCTGCCGGAGGCCAGGGTCAGCTCATCCCCGCCCTGGCGGGACATGAGGCCGGCGGAACCATCGGTAAGGAAGATGTCCCCCGTCACCTCCTCCATACGGAGGTAGGCCTCGTCGCTGACCACGTAGAGCGCATGGGCATCGGCATTGCTGGGGTGGGGGGCGAGGGAAATCGCGAGCACGGAGAGAGCCGGTACAGCTGCGACAGCGATCAGCCGTTTCAGATTTGAAGCGGCTTTCTTGCTTCTTTCAAACATGATACTTGAACCTCCATTGTTTTCAAAAAAGGGCAAAGCGTGGAATCTTTGCACGGTCCGCGGAAGAGGACGGGACAAATGGGCCCCGCCGCCGTGGCGGATGTCCAGCGGAGGATGGATCAGATTTCCTCCGTCTGAATAGTGTATGCGCTGATTTGTAACTTTTGTTACTTTTTTGAAAACTGGATGTAGTGTACCAGATAATCGCCGATTTGTCAAGCTTTTTTGAATAATTATCAGGGATTGGTTAACATAAAGGACAAATTTTCGGCTTATGACGAGGCAAAAACGGGTGGATCGACAAGAAATAGTTACAGCAGAGGTTACAAAAGTTACAGAGCGGAGGCGAAAGTAACAGAGGAAACATCTACCGCAGAGGTCCCCCCTTCCCCAGCGCCAGCAAGAAGGGCCTGGACGGCGTCGCCGTCCAGGCCCTTGCTTTTGCTTTTATAGGGGGTGATGATTACTCAGCGGTCTCAATGACAACGCCGGAGCCAACGGTGCGGCCGCCCTCGCGGATAGCGAAGCGGAGGCCCTTCTCGATGGCGATGGGGGTAATCAGCTCAACGTTCATGTCCACGTTGTCGCCGGGCATGCACATCTCCACACCCTCGGGCAGGTTGATGACGCCGGTAACGTCGGTGGTACGGAAGTAGAACTGGGGACGATAGTTGTTGAAGAAGGGGGTGTGACGGCCGCCTTCATCCTTGCTCAGGACGTACACCTGGCCCACAAACTTAGTGTGGGGCTGGATGGAGCCGGGCTTGCACAGAACCTGACCGCGCTCAATGTCGGTCTTGGCAACGCCGCGCAGCAGGCAGCCCGCGTTGTCGCCGGCCTCAACGTAGTCCAGAGTCTTGTGGAACATCTCCATGCTGGTGACGACGGTGGTGCGCTTCTCATCGGTCAGACCAACGATCTCGACGGTCTCGCCGGCCTTCAGCTGGCCACGCTCCACACGGCCGGTGGCCACGGTGCCGCGGCCGGAGATGGTGAACACGTCCTCCACGGGCATCAGGAAGG
>CANAZG010000051.1 GCA_947365965.1 uncultured Clostridia bacterium | reverse complement strand
TTTATCATCTTTGCACGTTGCACACAATATATAAGTTTTAAAACAGACTCTAGGGTGCAGGACATATTCAGCGGCGGGCTTTATCAGAAGGATGCCCTGACGGAGTTCTTCGATGAGATACGCCAACGGTGCCAATTCAAATACTGGTTTTTCGGCCACTACCATGAGGACATGGTCATAGAAAAGAAATATGTAATGCTCTACGAGCAGATTATCCGACCGAAGCTGTGAAAAGAGTCCGGCAGGGCAGGAACGCACTTGTTTCCGCCTTGCCGGACTCTTTTCCGTTAAAGCCACAATTCACCGCAGACTGGGTGGTATGTACCTGAATCCCTTGCGCTGCAATGCTTACCCAGGTGCATCTTTTTTATCTACAGAAGGAAATCCACGCTGTATCCCCTCCGTTCCCGCCAGGGGACAGCCAATGTACCAAACGCGTGAATAGCCACACTCATAAAGTGGATTTATTGAAATATCCCTTGCTTCTCTATAGTATACCATCTCGTCTCCTCTTCAGTTACATTTTGTTAATACTTTCTTTACTCATTCAATACCGTGAAATTAGCCACACCGGGTATTGCAATGAAGCGGGAGATGTGGTACGATATATACGCATTCCAGCGATTCCCAGAACGATCTCAGTATGGGGGGCACGGCTGCCTGCGCCCCCGGAAAGGGGGCGGCAAGAGATGGCGGAATATACGGCGGTTCGCGTCAGAGAGAGCCGGTTTGCGTGGATCCAGCCTCTGCTGCCCCTGACGCCTTTTTTTGCGGGGCTGGTCATTGTCATCCTCATCTGGGGATGGGAGCCCGCCCAGCCTGCCGAGGAGTCCCTGCCGAGAGCGGAGGAGCCGGTCAGAATCGAATATCTGGTGACGGCGGAGCAGCTCTCCAGGATGAGCTATACCGACAGTGTCCTGGGGGAGATGAGCTGGCTTATCACGGACTCCTCTCTGGAGGAGCTGGACCGGGTGTTGCGGACCTACGGCATCCTCTCCGCAGAGGAGCGCAGCCAGTTTCTGGCCCAGGCCATGGTGGAGACCGCCGGGGGCAAGTGGCTCACCGAGCTGGGGGATGAGGACTACTTCAACCGCTATGGCTATACCACCGGCACCCGGGGCGCCGGGTACCTCCACCTCACCTTTGCCTACGGCCAGATGGCCTTTGCCACCTGGATGATGAAGCGCTCTGTCCCGCAGCTGGCGGATATCACCTATCAGAACCCCACCTGCCACGGCAGGGAGGAGATCGAGGCGGCCTACTACGCCGCCCTGCGTCTGGCCGCGAACCTGGGCCTGGACGTGTCCGCCTACTCCCGGATTGTCTACGACAGCCAGAGCCCTGTCACCACCGGGGCGGACTACATAGGCGAGGCCTTCCCGTGGGAGAGCGCGGGATACTTCTGGCACATCACTGGCATCGGCGAGGCCCTCTCCCAGGAGCCGGGCTCCCACAACACGGACACCGCCTCCCAGCTGGTGGGCGGCAGCAACTGGCAGTCCCGCCGGGAGGCCTATGAGGCCATCCGCCCGGTGTTAGAGGATGGCGACACAAACGAAGTAAAGGAGAAATGACTTATGGGCTTGTTTGGCAGACCGACGAGAACGGATGAGGAGATCACCACGGTGTCGATGGACCCGCCGGAGCAGCTGGAGGAGGTCCCCGGCCTGCCCACTCCGCTGAGCACAACGGTGATCGCCTCCGGTGTGACCCTCACCGGCAATCTCCGGGGCGAGGGCGTGGTCCAGGTGGAGGGCGTCGTGGAGGGCGAGATCGAGCTGAAGGGCGCCATGATCGTCGCCGCTACCGGCCGGGTGAAGGGTCCGGTTACCGCGGACGTGGTCCAGGTAGCGGGGCACATTGAGGGCGGCGTTCTGGCCAGAGACCACATGCGCCTGGAGAAGACCGGCAGTCTGGAGGGGGATGTGACCACCGTGTCCCTGGTGGTGGAGGACGGCGGGCGGCTCAACGGCCGCAGCAGTATGCTCAAGCCCGGCTCCGAAAACCCCAAATATGAGGCCCCCGCAAAGTCTGCGCCCAAGGAGGAGAAGAACTGAGCCAGCATCCTCCGAAACCTGCATATCAGCCCTCCGACGGAGATCCGGCGGAGGGCTTTGCTATTTTTCATAAATTTCTTTCCCAGAGGTCTTTATTTGTTCATATTTTATCGGTATACTGGAGATAACTTAATGAAGGAATCGAGGTCCTCTCCATGCGGAACGTCTTTTACCGGGTCAGCTGCGCCCTGGCGCGGTTCATGTACGGAAGGAACGGCTCTGACCAGCTCAATGTGGCCCTGCTGGTGGTCTATCTGTTCATCTGCCTGCTGCGGGCCCTCTTTATTCACAGCGTTGCTGCTGCGGCGTTCTTCAATATCCTGACCCTGCTGACAGCGGCGGCGCTGTTGCTGCGCATGTTCTCCCGCAATCTGGACCGGCGCAGGGCGGAGAACGCCCGGTTCCTCTCCTGGTGGTCCCCTGTCCGGCGGCGGCTCAACGGCCTGCGCCAGCGGAGCCGGGACAGGGACCACAAGTACTTCACCTGCAAAAACTGCAAGACCGTCTGCCGGGTGCCCGCCGGGAAGGGGAAGATTGAGATCACCTGTCCCAAGTGCGGGGGGAAGATCATCGGCAGGAGCTGAGGCGGCGGCCCTGCCCCTGAAACAATGCAGATATCCAGGGTGGGAGGCGTTCCGGAAGGGACGCCCTCTTGTCTTCCGGGGGCTGACTGGAGATTTTGCCGGTTTTTGCCGGAAACATGTCCCGGTATCCATTGACAGCCCGGTCCCGGTCCTTTATAATACGGGGGAAGTATGACCGCCCCTCCCGGCGGCGCAAATCAAGAAAGGAAATCACTCCCATGATTGAGCTGCATGTGTCTGACGCCATCCGCTATGTGGGCGTGGACGACACCACCATTGATCTCTTTGAGAGCCAGTACCCGGTCCCCAACGGCGTATCCTACAACTCCTACCTGATCCTGGACGACAAGGTGGCCATCATGGACACTGTGGACCGCCGCGCCGCCCCCCAGTGGCTGGAGAATCTGGAGGCGGAGCTGAAGGGCCGGACCCCCGACTATCTGGTCATCCAGCATCTGGAGCCCGATCACGCCGGCAGCATCGGCTTGCTGGCGGAGAAGTACCCGGATATGGTCCTGGTGGGCAACGCCAAGACCTTCTCCATGCTGCCCAAGTTCTTCCCCGCCCTGCTCTCCTCCCCCGCCCTCACGGTGAAGGAGGGGGACGCCCTCCCCCTGGGCAGTCACACCCTCACCTTTGTCATGGCCCCCATGGTCCACTGGCCGGAGGTGATGGTGAGCTATGAGAGCGGGGAGAAGGTCCTCTTCTCCGCCGACGGCTTCGGCACCTTTGGCGCACTCGCCTCCGGCCAGAGCTGGGAGAAGGAGGCCGCCCGCTACTATTTCAATATTGTGGGCAAGTACGGCGCTCAGGTTCAGGCACTGCTGAAGAAGGCCGCCGGTCTGGATATCGCCGCCATCTGCCCCCTCCACGGCCCGGTGCTCCGGGAGAACCTGGGCTTCTATTTGGACAAGTATGACCGCTGGAGCCGGTATGAGCCGGATGAGAAGGACGCTGTGCTGGTGGCCTATGCCACCATCCACGGCAACACCGCCCAGGCCGCCGAGCGGATGAAGAAGATTCTGGAGAGCAAGGGCTGCCGCCGGGTGGCGGTGGTGGACCTGTGCCGGGAGGATCAGGCCATCGCGGTGGAGGAGGCCTTCCGCTGCGGGCGGATGGTGGCCATGAGCCCCACCTATGACGGCGGTCTCTTCCCGGCCATGGACCACTTCATGGCCCACCTGCGGGACAAGACCTACCGGGGCCGCACGGTGGCCCTCATCGAGAACGGGTCCTGGGCCCCCTCCGCTGCCAAGCATATGCGCACCTACCTGGAGGCCATGAAGGACATCGCCATCTGCCCCACCGTCCATACCATTCAGGGCGCGGTGAAGGATGCCGACATCGCCGCCATGGAGCAGATCGCCGGCGAGGTGCTGGCGTAACTGAATATAATAAGGAACACCCTCTCCGTCCGGCGGACGGAGAGGGTGTTTTTTCACGCCAATTTTCCCGCCTGCCGGGCCAGCTCCCGGAGCAGGCGGTTTTTTTCGTTCATGGGCCCGAAGCGGTCCAGGGGGCACAGCACCCGGCGGCAGGTCCCCATCACCGCCTCCGCCCGCCGGAGGGCCGCCTCCCCGATGCTCTGGAAGGGCGCCTCTGTCACCACCTGGGCGGCCAGGGCCGCAGCCACGGGGAAGTCCATGTCGTTCTCCGGCAGCACCCCGGCGGCAAAGGGGACGCCCTGGCGCTGGAGGCGGCGGTAGACGGGGATCCCCGCCCCGCCGCCGCCGATGACGAACACCTCCGGCGCTCCCGGCGGACGCTCCAGCTCCAGGGAGCCGAAGAGGGCGCTGTAGCTGCCCCGGGCCACGCCGTAGAGGTCCGTGATGTACTCCGGAGCAAAGATCTCCTCCGGCGGGCCCTGGCGGTCAATCCGGTCCCCCCGGACGCAGACCGCCCAGTCGCTGACCTTCTGGGCCAGGTCCAGCTCGTGGAGGCTCATGAGCACCGCCAGCTGCCGTCGCCGGACCATGTCCTTCAGGATGGCCAGCAGCTCCAGCTTGTGGCGGATGTCCAGAAAGGAGGTGGGCTCGTCCAGCACCAGCACCTCCGGCTCCTGGCACAGGGCCCGGGCCAGCAGCACCCGCTGGCGCTGGCCGTCGCTGATGCGGGTAAAATCCTGCTCTGCCAGACCGGCGGCGTGGACCAGCTCCAGGCACTCTGACACCTTCTCCCGGTCCTCCCGGCTGAGGATGCCCAGCCGCCCGGTGTAGGGGTAGCGCCCGGCGGCGGCCACGTCAAAGCAGGTCATCAGCTCCGGCCGGATCTGGCCGGTCATGAGCACGCTGAGCCGCCGGGCCGCCTCCCCCTCCGACATGAAGGCCATGTCCCGGCCGTTCAGGTACACCGCCCCGCCCAGGGGAGACAGCTGGCGGATGACGCTTTTGAGGATGGTGGACTTGCCCGCGCCGTTGGGCCCAATGAGGGTCATGATCTGCCCCTGGCGGAGGGAGAGGGCGATGTCCCCAATGAGGACCCGGCCATTGTAGCCCACGGCCAGATGCTCCGTGTACAGCTTGATATCCCTCACAGGCTCCCCCCTCTCCCGCCCCGCCGGGAGGCCATGAGATAGAGGACAATAGGCGCGCCCAGCAGGGCGGTGACAGAGCTGATGGACATGTCCCGGGGGGCGAAGGCGGTGCGGGCAATGAGATCGCAGAGGAGGCAGAAGGCCCCGCCGCCCAGAAAGCAGGCCGGAAGGATGACAAGCGGCTGGGCGGTGCGGAAGAGGCTCTTCACCAGATGGGGCACCGCGATGCCCACAAAGGAGATGGGCCCGGCAAAGGCGGTGACGCAGGCGGAGAGCATACTGGAGAGCAGAATCAGCTCCACCCGGAACCGCCGGATGTTCACCCCCATGCTCCGGGCGTACCCCTCCCCCAGCTGGTAGGCCCCCATGGGCTTGGCCAGGAGGAGGGAGAGGAGGAGCCCAGCCCCCACCACCAGGGCCATCAGGGCCACGTTGTCCCAGCTGACGCCGGAGAAGCTGCCCAGGGACCAGTTGTGGAGGTTGACGATGTTGGCGTCATCGGCAAAGGTGACCACGAAGTCGGTGATGGCGGAGCAGATGTAGCCGATCATCACGCCGCCCACCACCAGCATCCCCGCCTGGGGGGCCCGCCGGGAGAGGAGGAGGATGAACCCCATGGAGAGCATGGACCCGGCGAAGGCCGCCAGGATGAGGGCCATGGAGCTGATGACCACCCCGCGGCTCAGCAGCGCCACCATGCACAGGGACACGATCAGCTTGGCCCCCGAGGAGATGCCCAGCACAAAGGGCCCGGCGATGGGGTTGGCGAAGAAGGTCTGGAGGAGAAAGCCGGACACGCTCAGCGCACCCCCCAGAATGGCGGCCGCCAGCACCCGGGGCAGGCGGATGCCCCAGAGAATGCCCCCGTCCGGCGGGGAGAGGAGGGCGGAGAGAATCTCCCCCGGGGAGAGATACACGCTGCCCGCGCCCACGCTCCACACCAGCAGCCCCCCCAGGGCCGCCAGCAGCAGGGCGAAGCAGAGGGGATAGGATCGTCTCATGGCAGGCCCTCCGCTATGTCAGCCGGCGGAGGTAGGTGAGCGAGGTCTCGCTCCCCTCCGTCAGGATGGTGTGGATGTCCACCATCATCTCCCCCACGGACTGGGACTCCTGGAACATGCTCTTGCCGGTGCACCACACGTCCCCGCTCTGCACGGCCTTGAAGTCCGCCAGGGGCCCGCTCTTGTCTACCAGCTGGGCAAGGGTTTCCAGGTCCGCCTCAATGGCGCTGTTGTAGATGAGCACGTCCGCGTCCCGGGCCAGGTGGTAGAAGGTCTCCATCTGGATGTTGATGGTGGAGAGGGCGTTCTCCTCCTCCGCCAGGCCCTGGAGGGCGTACACGCCCCCGGCCAGGGCGATGGCCTTGGCGATGTAGTCCCCGCTCTTGCGCACAGTGACAGAGCCGTTGGAGGTGATGGAGAAGAATGCCACAGTCTTCCCGGTGCTCTCCTGCTCCAGGATGGGCTCCAGCAGCCTCAGCTGAGCCTCAAAGTAGTCCTCCGCCTGCTGCTGCCGGCCCAGGAGCACGCCGTAGAGCTTGATCCACTCCATCCGCCCCAGGGGGTGGCTCTCGTAGCTGGACCGCTCCACCAGCACGGGGATGCCCAGCCGCTCCAGCTGCTCCTTCACCTCCGGGTTGTGGTAGATCATGGTGGAGGTGAGGGCCAGACCGCAGCCCCGGGCGTGGATGAGCTCATAGTCCGGGGCGCTGTACTTGCCGGCGTAGACCATCCGCCCCTCCTCCATAGCCTGCCGGGCCTCGGGGATATACCAGCTCTCCGCCTGGGTGCCGGAGAGGGTGACGGCTCCGATGGCGTCCAGCCGGCGGAAGCAGTCCATGGCCGAGGTGGCCTGGAGGTAGATGTTCTCCAGAGGCTGGCGGAGAACCGTCACATCCTCCGGCAGCTCCGCCGGGATCTGGCAGTCCTCCGGCGTCAGCAGGTAGGTCTCCTGGTCAATGACGATTTTGGCGTACCCCTCCGGAGAGAAGTCCACGGCAAAGTGCTGGGCATAGGAGAGGCCCAGCCGCTCCTCCCAGCGGATGTCCCCCCAGGCGGTCCCCTCCGCCGGGGCCGGGGTCTCCCGGGTCCCGCAGGCGCACAGGAGCAGGACCAGGGGAAGAAAAATTTTCCAGTGTCTCATGGGCGGCCCCTCACTGCTTCTGAAGGGAGGCGGAATCAAAGAACAGGGTGTAAGCCACCTCGTGGGGCTCGCTCATGGCCACCGTGTCCGCGATCACGTCCAGCTTTTGGTCAAAGGCGGCCACGGGGATCTCAAAGGTGGAGCTGCCCTGGGCGCTGAGGAGCTCGTACTTCACCCCGTCCACCTTCATGTAGTCGAAGTTGGAGCTGCTCCAGACGATGGTGGCCCAGAACTGGCCGTCCTCGCACCGCAGCTGGGCAGGGGAGGCCACGCTGGCCCGGCCGGTGCCCCCCTCCAGGGTCACCGCCGCAGTGTAGAGCCCGTCCTCCGGGGCTTCCGGAGCGGGGGGCTCCGGGATGGGGACCTCCGGGGTCTCCTGGGCGGCAGACGGCGTTTCCGCCATGTCCGGAGCTGCTTCTGGCGGGGCGGCAGGCGGCTCCGGCGCGGGGGACTGCTCCGGGGCAGAGGGCGTCTCCGGGGCGGCGGGGGGCGCTGCCTCCGGAGCCGGGGCTTCCGGTTCTGCCGGCGGCTCCGGCGCATCCGGCGGGGCGGCGGGCGGCTCCGCCTGGGAGACTGCCGCCGGGGGCGGAAGCTCCCCGGGGTCCGGCTGGGCCGGCCCGCCGCACCCGGCCAGCAGGAGCAGAAGGGTCAGCGGGATGGTCCATGGGCTGCGTTTCATGATGTACTCCTCCTTTTGGTTGGGCTGTCTATCGTCCGGAGGCAAAGAAAAACGCGGCCATCACAGGATGACCACGGTGCTCTGCGCCCGGCGGCGCGTGCGGTACGAATCAAAACTCCGTGATCCCGGGACGGCCCGATACCGCCCCTGTACCAAGCAGGCGGCAGGTCTCCTGGCTCGCGGCTTCGGCGTGCCCCGCCTTCCCGGATGGTGATCCAGTGGCTGTCTTCCCGACAGGGGGCACACGCACCGCATACAGTGACGGAATCGCACAGGCGTTTCACCTGTTTCCCTATTCTCCGCCAACCCCTCCGGCTGGCGGCACCGGCTGCTTTGCAATATGTCGTTTTCATGGCTGCCGCACGTCCGACAGCATAGGGAGAGTATAGCACGTCCGCCGGGAAAAGGCAATCAAAATTTCCCTAATCCCCGCTCTTTGTCGGCGGCAAAGAGACAATTGACCGCAGATTTTTCAATTTCCTCCCCGGATTCCCCCTTTCCGTCAACTCCGCCCCCGGTTCCTGTACAAGGTGAGAGGAGGTGAAGCATGTTTATTCTCTACGCGGAAAAGACCAAGCTGTCCGTCCAGAAGAGCGAGCCCGTCACCAGCGGCAGCGTGAACGTCTACCCGGTGCGGTTCCAGTTCTCCCCGGACTGGGACGGCATGGCCCCCACCGCCGTATTCCGGGCCGGCTGGAAGAGCTGCACCGCAGTGCTGGATCTGAATGGGGAGTGCGTCATCCCCTGGGAGGTCCTGGAAAAGCCCCGGTGCAGGCTGGAGGCCGGCGTGTGCGGCGTCCGGGACGGGAACGTGGTCCTGCCCACGGTCTGGGCCGATCTGGGGATGGTTCTGGAGGGGGCGGAGCCCGGGGAGCCGGCCCGCCCGCCCACCGCCGGGGTCTTTGAGCAGGTCATGGGGGAGCTGGCGGCGGTGCGGGAGCTGGTGGCGGCCCTGAAGGCCCCGAACCACAGTCTGCTCCCCGGCCGGGACGCTCCGGACCAGCACCCCATCCAGGCTGTCGATGGTCTGGAGGAGGCTTTGGCCCGCATTCCCCCAGCCATGACGGCCCAGGAGCTGGGGGACATCCTGGAGGGCAGAGATCCCCCGCCGGCGGAGGGAGCCTTTCTGGGCGGGGCCGCCGCCGCAGCCCTGTGGGCGCGGATCGGCGACGCTCTGGACCGCAAGCAGGACCGGGAGGAGGCCGCCCCGGACGGGGAGGTGGCCGAGATGCTGGAGGATGTGTTCGGCAGCCCCGGCGGCGGCGGTATCCAGGACTACCGGGAGACCGCCACCGCGGAGGAAACCCAGGCAATGCTGGACGAGGTCTTTGGTCCGGCGGAGACAGGGGGCGGCCCGGCGTCGTCCCACAACATGGAATGAAAACAGGGAGGAAAACAATATGGCATACAATGTGGAGAAGCTGACAAAGCTGAAGGCCCTCAAGCAGCTGGCGGAGCGGATCGAGGCGGATTTCGCCACCAAGAAGGAGCTGGGCGAGCTGTCCGGCCGGGTGGATGATCTGGTCACCCTCGGGGGCGAGCCCAACGTCATCACCGCCGTGAAGGTCAACGGCGCGGCCCAGACCGTCACGGACAAGGCCGTGGACATCGCCGTGCCCGTCAAGGTGTCCGATCTCACCAACGACAGCGGCTACCAGACCGAGGCCCAGGTATCCGCCGCCGTGGCGGCCGCAGACCACCTCCGGCGCAGGAAGGTGGAGAGCGCCGCGGCCATTGATCCCGCCGCCGCTGACGCGGAGCGGTTCATCTACATGGTCCCCAAGGACGGCGGGGACAGCGGCGACAAGTTCGACGAGTACATGGTCATCGACGGCGCGGTGGAGAAGGTGGGCGACTGGGCCGTGGACCTGAGCGGCTATGTCCTGAAGGAGGAGGGCAAGGGCCTCTCCGCCAACGACTACACCGCCGGAGAAAAGGCCAAGCTGGCCGGCGTGGCCGAGGGGGCCACAAAGGTGGAGGCCGGCGCGGTCAGCGGCTCCGTCAGGATCAACGGCGTGGAGACCGCTGTGGTGGACATCGCCTCCGACGAGGAGGTGACGGAGATGCTCGCGGAGGTGTTCAGCAGTCAGGCAGGCTGAGGGCAGCGCCCGCCGGGAGGGGCCCAGCCCCTCCCTCCAGTGGATATGAGGAGAGCAGTATGAGGAAAAAATTGACAAGTCTGGATCAGCTCCGGGCCGCCTCGGCGGCGGCCCGGGGGCTCATCGCCCAGGTGGCCGGCACGGCGGCGGAGGCCATTGAGGAGCTGGCGGCCAGCAAGCAGGACGCGTCCGACGCTGTCACCATGGAGCAGGTGTCCGGCGCCATCCAGGCGGCAGTGTCCGGGGCCATAGAGGAGGCGTACTGATGGAGCTGAAAGCCCTGTTCCAGCGGATCGCCGCCGCCATCCGGGACAAGGAGGGCTCGGCGGCCCCCATCCGGGCCGCCGACTTCCCGGATCGGATCAGCGCCATCACCACCGGCACGGACACCTCCGACGCCACCGCCGGCCCCGGAGACATCCTGGCCGGAAAAACCGCCTACGCCGGGGGCCAAAGGCTCACCGGCTCCATCGCCGCCCGGGCTGCCCAGACCATCACCCCCGGCCCGGCGGAGCAGGTCATCCCCGCCGGGCTCTATCTGGACGGGGCCCAGACCGTCCAGGGGGACGGTAATCTGAGCGCGGAGAACATCCGGAAGGGGGTCACCCTCTTCGGTGTGGAGGGCAGCTCCATTGATTGGAAGGACTACAAGAACGTCAAGGGGACCGCCTATACCACCATCAACGGCGAGTTCGCCCAGTTCGCCGTCACCACCGCCCGGCCTGTGGAGGAGGACGGCACGAAAAAAATCCGGATCAACATCGAGCTGACCCTCATGACCAAGACGGCGGAGATCACCAAGCAGTCGGAGATCTATGTGGAATATGTATAGGGGGGGATAGGGTGTGGAAGCAATCATTGTCGCGCTCATCGGACTGACCGGCTCCGCCGCCGGGTCCCTGTGCGGCGTGCTGGTGTCCTCCAAGCTGACCCAGTACCGTCTGGAGCAGCTGGAGAAAAAGGTGCAGGCCCACAACGGCCTCATCGAGCGCACCTACCGGCTGGAGGAGCGCACGGAGCTCCAGGAGGAAAAGATCAAGGTGGCCAACCACCGTATCGACGATTTGGAAAGGAAGATGGAGCAATGAACAGCTATTGGGAGAACTGGCTGAGGGCCGCCGCTATCCGGGCCCTCAAAACCGTGGCCCAGACCGCCGCCGCCACCGTGGGCACCGCCGCAGCCATGGGGGAGGTCAACTGGCCCCTGACGGTGAGCGCCGCCGCTCTGGCCGGGGTGCTGAGCCTGCTGACCAGCGTGGCGGGCCTGCCGGAGGTGGACAATGGCTAGGGACGCGCTGGACGCGGCCAGAGGGGAGCTGGGGAACACGGAGAGCCCCGCCGGGTCCAACCGCACCAAGTACGGCAGGTGGATGGGCCTGGACGGCCAGCCTTGGTGCATGTCCTTTGTCCAGTGGTGCTTTGCCCAGGCCGGACAGGCTCTGCCCTGCAGGACTGGCTCCTGCTCCGCCCTGTTGCGCTGGTACAGAGCGAACCAGCCGGAGCGGGTGGTCCGGGACCCCCTGCCGGGGGACATTGTCATCTATCGGTTCGGGCACACGGGGATTGTGGAGAGCGCCGCCGGCGGGAGCATCACCGCCATCGAGGGCAACACCAGCCCGGGCAGCAGCGGCAGCCAGGACAACGGCGGCGGGGTCTTCCGCCGGACCCGGAGCAGGAGCACGGCGGAGGCGTACATCAGACCAGCGGAGGAGGAAAACATGACAGGAAAGGAAATTTATGACGCCCTGTGCGCCTACCTCGGCAGCCAGTCCCTGCCCGCCTGGGCCAGGGCGGAGCTGGAGGAGGCGGTGGAGCTGGGCATCACCGACGGGGAGAACCCCATGGCGCTCATCCCCCGCTATCAGGCCGCCATCATGGCCCTGCGGGCCGCCAAAAAGTAATATTCAGGAAAAAGGAGGCCGGGGGAATATTCCCCCGGCCTCCGGCTATGAACCCCCTCGCCAATGGCGAGGGGGTTCATAGCTGACGGGAGGGACCCGCCCTTATCCGTTCACCTCCGGCAGCTGGGCAAGGCTCCTGGCAATATCCTCGTCCGTGGGAACCACGTCCTTCATGACGCCGCTGTGGAACTTCTCATAGGCCACCAGATCAAAGTAGCCCGTGCCAGTGAGGCCGAAGAGGATGGTCTTCTCCTCGCCGGTCTCCTTGCAGCGGTTGGCCTCGTTGATGGCCGCCAGAATGGCGTGGCTGCTCTCCGGCGCGGGGAGGATGCCCTCCACCCGGGCGAACTCCTCCGCCGCCTGGAAGATGTCGGTCTGGTTCACTGCCACAGCCTCCATATAGCCGTCGTGGTAGAGCTGGCTGAGCGTGGAGCTCATGCCGTGGAACCGCAGCCCGCCGGCGTGGTCGGCGTTGGGGATGAAGCTGGAGCCCAGGGTGTACATCTTGGACAGAGGGCAGACCATGCCCGTGTCGCAGAAGTCGTAGGCAAATTTGCCGCGGGTGAAGCTGGGGCAGGAGGCCGGCTCCACGGCGATGATGCGGTAGTCCGCCTCACCCCGGAGCTTCTCGCCCATGAAGGGGGCGATGAGGCCGCCCAGGTTGCTGCCGCCGCCGGCGCAGCCGATGATGATGTCCGGCTTCACGCCGTACTTGTCCAGCGCGGCCTTGCTCTCCAGGCCGATGATCGACTGGTGGAGCATCACCTGATTGAGCACGCTGCCCAGCACGTAGCGGTAGCCGGGATCGCCCATGGAGGTCTCCACAGCCTCGCTGATGGCGCAGCCCAGGGACCCGGTGGTGCCGGGGAACTGGGCGAGGATCCGCCGGCCCACCTCGGTGGTCTCGGAGGGAGAGGGGGTGACGGAGGCGCCGTAGACCTTCATAACCTCCCGGCGGAAGGGCTTCTGCTCATAGGAGCATTTGACCATGAACACCTTGCAGTCCAGGCCCAGATAGCTGCAGGCCATGCTCAGGGCGGTGCCCCACTGGCCCGCGCCGGTCTCCGTGGTCACGCCCTTCAGGCCCTGGCGCTTGGCGTAGTAGGCCTGGGCGATGGCGGAGTTGAGCTTGTGAGATCCGGAGGTGTTGTTGCCCTCGAACTTGTAGTAGATCTTGGCGGGCGTCTGGAGCTTCTCCTCCAGGCAGTAGGCCCGGACCAGGGGGGAGGGGCGGTACATCTTGTAGAAGTCCCGGATCTCCCGGGGTATCTCAAAGAGGGGGGTGTCGTTGTCCAGCTCCTGGGCCACCAGCTCTTTGCAGAACACAGCCTCCAGCTCCGCCGCCGACATAGGCGCGCCGGTGGCGGCGCTGAGCAGGGGGGCGGGCTTGTTCTTCATATCCGCCCGCAGGTTGTACCACGCCTTGGGCAGCTCGTCCTCGGACAGGTAGATTTTATAGGGGATTTTGTTCTCGCTCATGGTTTTGTTCTCCTTTTCTTCGTTGATGTTGGGACAAAAGAAAACGCCTCTGTCCCTAGCTTTGACTGCTGGGACAGAAGCGATACAGCCACTTCTGCGGTGCCACCCGGCTTGACGCCCTGCAGGGCGCCCTCTTAGTGCGCACAGACATGCGCCGGCTTTGATAACGGAGTTCCCCTCCGGCTCGCCTAATCCCGCCCGCCTGCGGCAGCGCTTTCGGTCCGCCCTCGAGAGCCCATTCCGCCCGGCCATCCCCGCCGCGATCCCACCATCCGCAGCTCTCTGTGGGGTACCTGCCCAGCTTACTTACACTCTCTCAACGGTTTTGATGGGCATATTATAATACTTTAGCGTGATGATGTCAAGAGGAAAATGAAGGGGCGTCACGCGGATCGCCCCAATCCCTGCCAATTGATTTTCAAGCTGGGTTGTATTTCCCAACCCAATGTGCTATACTATAATCTGTATAAGTATGAAGAGAAACCGACAGTAAGGAGCGTTAGGAGTTTGAAAATTGTAGTTTTAGCCGGCGGCCTGTCGCCGGAGCGGCAGGTCTCCCTGGTCTCCGGGCAGAGCATCTGCCGGGCCCTGCGGGAGCTGGGACACAGGGCTGTACTGATAGATATGTTCCTGGGCCTGGAGGGCCGGGAGAATGGGGACGTCTTCAGCAGCGCGCCGGATGGACTCCTGGGGGACGAGGTGATCCGCGCCCAGGCGCCGGACCTGGAGGCCGTGCGGCAGCGGCGGGGGGACAGCTCCCCCAGCCTCTTCGGGCCCGGGGTCCTGGAGGCCTGCGTCCGGGCGGACGCGGTGTTCCTGGGCCTCCACGGCGAGTGCGGCGAGGATGGCCGGGTTCAGGCCGCCTTTGACCTGCTGGGCGTCCCCTACACCGGCTCGGGCCATCTGGCCTCCGGCATGGCCATGAACAAGGCCGTCACCAAGCTCTTCATGGAGCGCGCCGGCGTGCTCACCGCCCCCTGGCGGGAGCTCACCTACACCCGGGAGGACATCCCCCGGCTTACCGGAGAGCTTCCCCTGCCCTGCGCGGTAAAGACCATCAACGGCGGGTCCTCCCTGGGCATGGCCCTGCCGGACACCCGTGAGGAGCTGGCCGGGGCCCTGGAGGAGATGCTGCGCTACGGCGGCCACGTGATCGTGGAGCCCAAGCTGAAGGGCCGGGACATCACCGTGGGCGTGCTGGGGGACACGTACCTGCCGGCGGTGGAGATGATCCCCCGGGAGGGGGCTTACTTCGACTACGAGGCCAAGTACCAGTCCGGCGGCAGCCAGGAGGTGTGCCCCGCGCCCATCACGGAGGATCAGTGGCGGGCCATGGGCGAGGCTGCGCTGCGTCTCCACCGGGCCCTGGGCCTGCGGGCCTACTCCCGGGCGGACTTCATCCTGGACGATGAGGGCCGGGCCTGGTGCCTGGAGATCAACACCCTGCCGGGCATGACCCCCGCAAGCCTGCTGCCCAAGGAGGCCGCCGCCGCGGGCCTCAGCTACAACCAGCTGTGCCAGCGGATTCTGGAGCTGTCCCTGGACAAATCCCTTACATAACTATCCTCCGGGCCTCCGGGCCCGGACACAGGAGGAATGCCATGATCGCCATGACTGCCGCCCAGATGTGCGCCGCCGCAGGCGGTACGCTCTATGGGGACCAAGCCGCCGTCATCACCAGCCTCTCCACCGACAGCCGGAGCATCCGCCCCGGCGACTGGTTCGTCCCCATTGCCGGGGATCGGTTTGACGGCCACGACTACATCCACAGGGCCCTGTCCGCCGGCGGGGCGGGGTGCTTCTGCGCCCGCCTGCCGGAGGAGCTGCTGCCCGGCAAGACCTACATCCTGGTGGAGGACACCAAGAGAGCCCTGCGGGATCTGGCGGGGTGGTACCGGGGTCAGTTTGACCTGCCGGTGGTGCAGATCACCGGCAGCATGGGCAAGACCACCTTCAAGGAGCTGCTCTCGGGCATACTGACCCAGCGGTACAACACCCTCAAGACCCCGGGGAACCTCAACGGCGACATCGGTGCGCCCCTGACCCTGCTGTCCCTGCTGCCGGAGCACCAGGCGGCGGTGGTGGAGACGGGCATGGACGCCCCCGGCCAGATCCGGTGGCTGGGCCAGGCCGTCAGGCCGGATGTGGCGGTCATCACCAACATCGACGACGTACATCTGGAGCACTTCGGCAGCCGCAGGGACATTCTGGCGGCCAAGGCGGAGATCCTTGAGCACCTGCGCCCCCATGGGCTGGCGGTGCTGTGCGGGGACGACGAGCTGCTGAACACCCTGTCCCCGGACTGCGAGACCCTCCGGTGCGGCTTCTCCGCCGGATGCGGCGTCCGGGTGGAGGACCTGGAGGAGCGGGGGCTGGAGGGCGTCCGGTTCACCGTGGTCACGGATCGGGGCCGCTACCCCCTGGAGATCGCCACGCCTGGGGTCCACATGGCCTCCCTGGCCGCCATGGCCGTGGCGGTGGCGGAGCGGCTGGGCCTGACTGCGGAGGAGATCGTCCGGGGCGCTGCGGCCTACGCCCCGGCGGACAACCGCCTGCGGGTGGAGCGTCTGCCCGGTGGGCGGCTGATGATTAACGACAGCTACAACGCCAACCCCAGATCCGTCCAGGCGGATCTCCGCATCCTGGCCCATCACACCGGCGGGAAGCGGATCGCCATGCTGGGGGACATGACCGAGCTGGGGGCGGCGGAGGCCGCGGGACACCGGGACGTGGGCCGTCTGGCCGGAGAGCTGGGCATCGAGGCGCTGCTGGCCGTGGGGCCCAGGAGCCGGGAGCACATGGTTCCGGCTGCAAAGGCGGCGGGGTGCCCGGACGTGCGCTGGTTCGAGACCCGGGACGAGGCCCGGGACGCGCTGGTGGAGATGTTCGCCCCCGGAGATGCGGCGCTCCTCAAGGCGTCCCACTTCCTCAACCGCTTCGATCTGGCGGCAGATGATCTGCGGAGGTATCCGTTTCCATAAAAAGATCATTTTCTCTTCTTTTCTTTTGTGAACAAAAGAAAAAACTTTAGAATTGCTCATCTGACTGCTGTCCTCTCAGCCGGCAGTCAGTATATCACGTCTGAACATTTTTCCGCTTCTTTTTCTTTCAGGAAACAGAATCGAAAAAGCTCAAGAAACATGCGAAAGATTGAATTATGATAGAGATCAGTGTAAGCGGACTGAAAAAGTCCTTTGAAATAGGAAACAACATTCTCGACGGCGTCACCTTCCAGGTGGAGACCGGAGAGCGGGTGGGCCTGCTGGGCCGCAACGGCGCGGGCAAGTCCACCCTCTTCCGGATCCTCACCGGGGAGCTGGACCCGGACGAGGGGGAGGTGGTCCTGGCCAAGGGGAGCCGGGTGGGGCTCATCTCCCAGATCCCCGTGTACCCGGAGGGGTACACGGTGGACGACGTGCTCCACACCGCCTTTGCCCGCCACCAGAAGCTGGCCCAGGAGATGGAGAAATTGACCGGGGACATGGCCGCCGGGGACAACAGCGAGGCCACCCTCCGCCGGTACGGGGAGCTGGCGGCCAAGTTCGAGGGCATCGGCGGCTACGATATGGACACCGCCGTGGGCAAGGTGGCCAACGGCCTCTCCATCCCCCCGGATATGCGCTCCCAGCTCTTTGACAGCCTCTCCGGCGGGGAGAAGACCCGGGTGAACCTGGGCCGGCTCATCCTGGAGGACACGGATATCCTCCTGCTGGACGAGCCCACCAACCACCTGGATCTCCACGCGGTGGAGTGGCTGGAGGAGTATGTGCGCCGCTTCCGGGGCACGGTGGTGGCCATCAGCCATGACCGCTACTTCCTGGACCGCACCATCAGCCGGGTGGTGGAGATCTGCGACGGCAGGGCGGAGTTCTACTCCGGAAACTACACCTTCTACGCCATTGAGAAGGAGCGGCGCTACCAGGAGAAGCTCAAGCAGTACGAGAAGGAGCAGGCCAAGATCAAGCAGCTCCAGACGGCGGCGGACCAGCTCCACCTGTGGGCCTTTATGGGCAACGACAAGCTCCACAAGCGGGCCTTCTCCATGGAGCGGCGCATTGAGCGCATCCGCCAGACCGAGAAGCCCACCAAGGCCCGGGCCCTCACCAACCGCTTCGGGGAGAAGGAGTTTGTGGGGGACGAGGTCCTGCACGTCAAGGACGTGGAGAAGTCCTTCGGGGACCGGCAGCTCTTTGGCGGCCTGGCTCTGCGGGTGGAGGGGGGCGAGCGCATCGCCCTTATCGGCGACAACGGCACCGGCAAGTCCACCCTGCTGAAAATCCTTATGGGGGAGGAGACTCCAGACGGGGGCCGGGTGAAGTACGGTCCCACAGTGCGGGTGGCCTACCTGCCCCAGATTATCCGCTTTGAGAACCCCCAGCGGACCCTGGTGGACACCATGCTCTACGCCAAGCGGGGCATCACCACCCAGACCGCCCGGGACCGGCTGGCGGCCTTCAACTTCCGGGGGGAGGATGTTTTCAAATCCGTCTCCGTCCTCTCCGGCGGGGAGCAGAGCCGCCTGCGCCTGTGCATGCTCATGGACGAGGAGATCAACCTGCTCGTCCTGGACGAGCCCACCAACCACCTGGACATCGCCAGCCGGGAGTGGATCGAGGAGGCCGTGGAGGCCTACGAGGGGGCCCTCCTCTTTGTCAGCCATGACCGCTACTTTATCAACCGCTTCGCCACCCGGATCTGGGAGCTGGAGGGCGGGGTCATCACCGATTACCCCGTCCCCTTCGCCCGCTACCGGGAGATCAAGGAGCGGGACAAGGTCTTGGCGCAGTCTCAGCCCCGGCCCGACAGGAGCAAGCCCAAGCCCGCCCCCAAGGGGGGCCGGGCCCAGCAGAACGCCCGCAAGCAGCTGACCATCTGCGAGCGGGACATGGAGAAGCTGGAATCGGAGATCAAGGCCCTGGAGGCGGACATGGAGGCCAGCGCCTGCGACTACGAGAAGTACAGCGCCCTCTACGCCCAGAAGGAGACCCTGGACCAGCAGCTGATGGAGCTGATGGAGCGCTGGGAGGCCCTGGCGGAGGCGGCTGAGGGATGAAAAATATTCCCGTCTGTAGAAAAGAAGCTATATATTACGCGATTGCCCTCCTCTGCCTGACGCTGGGGACCCTGGCCCTGACGGTGTACACCGCTGTGCGCTTTACGGGGTTCCTCCTGTGCTGCGCCGCCGGGGCGCTGGCGGTTCTGGGCGTCCTCTCGCGCCTGGGCAGAACCCGGGCCTGGGCCCGGCGGGCCAGGCATCTTCTGCTGGTCCTGCTGGCGGCGGGGTTTGCCCTGTTTGCCGCCCTGGAGGTCCGGGTTCTCTCCTGGGCCCGGACGGACTCCGAAACGCCGGCGGCGGCCATTGTGGTGCTGGGGGCGGGGGTCAACGGCACAACCCCGTCCCTGAGCCTGGAGACCCGCCTGACGGCGGCCCTGGCCTACGCCCAGGATCACCCGGAAGCGCCCATCGTGGTCTCCGGCTGCCAGGGCCCGGGGGAGGACATCACCGAGGCGGCCTGCATGGCCGGGTGGCTGGAGGCGCAGGGGATCCCGCCGGAGCGGATCCTCCGGGAGGACCGGGCCCGGGACACGGAGGAGAACATCCGCTATTCCCTGGCGCTCTTGGCGGAGCGGGGGATCGGGGGGAACGTGGCCGTGGTCACCAGCAGCTACCACCTGTGCCGGGCGGCCCACCACATGGAGCGCATGGGCGGAGCCATGGTCCCGGTGGCGGCCCCCATGCCGGCCAAATACCTTCCACTGTCTGTGAACTACTACATCCGGGAGGCCTTCGCCATGGCGGCGGAGCTGCTGCTTCCAAACCACTAGGGAAAGGAGACCCACCATGTACACCCTCTGTCTCTACTACAGCCGCACAGGCTCCACGGAGAAGCTCATCCGGGAGATCGCCCAGGAGCTGGGCTGTGAGATGTTCAAGCTGGACGACGGCGTGGACCGCACCGGCTGGCGGGGCTGGCTGCGCAGCGGCATGCAGGCCATGTCCCGCCGTCCGCCCCGGGTGGCGCTGCCCAAGACCACCCTGCCCCTGAGCGTATACGATCTGGTCATCATCGGCACCCCTGTGTGGGCGGGCCGGTGCAGCGCGCCGGTGCGGAGCTTTCTGATGGAGTACGGCGAGGACATCCGCCGGGCGGCCTACGTCATCACCCGGGGCAGCGAGGTCCACTACGAGGAGGTCTTTGACCAGATGGACCTGTACGTCCGCACCCCCCGGGTCCACGCGGTGAGCATCCGGCCCAACGCCGTGGGCGCGGACTTCTGGCGGGACGAATTTCTCGCCAGCATCCGGGGCGGAGGAAAGGAGAAGAGCGACCATGCTGGATAAGCTGAAAACCATAGACGACCGCTTTGAGGCCATCACCAGCCAGCTGGAGGACCCGGCCACCTACGCGGACCCGGACCTGCTGCGCCGGCTGACCCGGGAGCAGAAGGAGCTGGAGCCGGTGGTGGGGGCCTACCGGGCCTATTGCCGGGCGGAGGAGAATCTGGCCTCCGCCCAGGAGCTGCTCTCCGACCCGGAGCTGCGGGACATGGCTCAGGAGGAGATCCAGGAGGCGAGGCGGGAGCTGGACCGACTGCGGGAGGAGATGAAGGTCCTGCTGCTGCCCCGGGACCCCAACGACAGCCGGAACGTGGTCATGGAGATCCGGGGCGGCG
>CANAZG010000050.1 GCA_947365965.1 uncultured Clostridia bacterium | reverse complement strand
CCGGTAGTCATAGGTGAGCATGGTGATGCCCGCCTTGTCCACCCGGGGCTTGTTGAGGGAGGCCAGCTTCACGCTCTGGGTATCCGTGGAGGCGGTGATCTCCAGCTGGGGCTCCCCGATGACCGCGCTGCCGTCCTGGCGGAAGCCCACGGCGTAGTAGCTGGAGGCCCCGGAGAGGAGCTGGCCGGCGGAGATGAGCAGGCCCAGGGGGTAGCCGGTGGCGGTGTCGTAGAAGTCGCCGTTGACCGCCCCCACCACCCGGTAGCCCAGGCCCTCGTAGTACCGGGCCGCCTCGGAGGCGGTGAGCCGGGCGCAGACCGAGCTGCCGTAGGCGGCCACGGGGACCACCTGCCCGGCGCCGGGGCTGTTGGACAGGGCGGACAGGCTGAGGGTTCCGTTGGTGAGCAGCCAGCCGGGGATGTCCTCGTCCGCCGGCGGAGTGGATTCGCCGGGGGCGTCGGGGCCCACAGGGATCGTAGGGGTGAGGGGCGGCAGGTCCGGAAGACCGCCGGCCGGGGAGTAGGTGAAGTAGTACTCGTGGCGGGGCTTGTTGTAGCCGTCGCTCCAGAAGATGTTCTCGCTGTAGACCACGCCGTCCCCGATGGCGGCGCTGCGCAGCCACACCTCCTGGCCGTAGGCCTGGGAGTCGGCCAGGGCTGTGGAGGGGGGCAGGAGGGCGAGGACCAGGACCAGGGATAGGAACAGGGATATAGCTCGTTTCATGGGATCTCCTTTACTATGCAGGGCAGGATCTATGTACGCCTCTTCCGGGCGGACAATATCCCTACTATAGCACAACCGGGTGGAAATGTCCACCTCTGGAGCCTGGATAAAATTTCCTGAAGCCGCTTAAAGGCGTCCAGCCTGAGAAGGCCGTGTTATTGGAACTTCCAATAACACGGCCTCTTCTCTCTCACTCCCCTGCTAATCGCGCCTCCTGGGCCGCCAGGGTGGCCAGGGTGTCCCCCAATTGGACGAACACCGCCGCCAGCACGGCCAGCTCCGAGGCGGACATGGCGCTGTAGAGCGCGTTGGACACCGCCGTCACCAGGGCGGTCAGCTCCCGTGGGTCCATGGAAATCCCCCCTCGGGCTATCTTATGCCGCCCCGTCCGTCCCCGCGCCAGCAATAGACAGCCCATAAACGCCGGCCCGCAGGGCGCACCTCCCAGGGAAAAGAAACCCGGGGGTGAAACGCGCCTTGCAATCCCCGGGCGGTCTATGGTAAAATAGCCCCAAGAACCGTGAAAAGGAGAAGGGAATGAAGGGTTTTCTGGTCCTGCTGGCGGCGCTGCTGACCCTGACGGGCTGCGGCGCATGGGACGACGGCGACGCCTCCGCCTTCGCCCCCGGGGAGGAGGAGCGGCTGACAGTCTACACCTCCCACAAGGCGGAGGTCTACGGCCCGATTGTCCGGGAGTTCGAGGAGCGCACCGGCATATGGGTCCAGGTGGAGACCGGCGGCACCGCCGAACTGCTGGAGCGCATCGCCGGCGAGGGGGAGGACACGCCCTGCGACCTCCTCTTCGGCGGCGGCGTGGACAGCCTGTCCGCCTGCGCGGATCTCTTCGAGAGCTACGAGAGCCCCCGGGCCGCCGGCCTGGACCCGTCCCACCGCTGCGCCGGCGGCAGCTGGACCGCCTTCTCCGTCCTGCCGGTGGTGCTCATCTACAACCCCGTGCTGGTGCGCATGAATCCGCCGGAGGGCTGGTCCAGCCTCCTGGACCCCGCCTGGCGGGGGCGGATCGCCTTCACCAGCCCCGCTGTCTCCGGCTCCAGCTATACCGCCCTGGCCACCCTCCTACAGGCCCTGCCCCAGGGGGACGGGGACGTGCTCAGCGCCTTTTTTGACAACCTCCAGGGCCGGGCGCTCCCCGACTCCGGGGCCGTGGTGGGCGCGGTGGCCGACGGCACCTGCGTCATCGGCATCACCCTGGAGGAGACCGCCCGCAAAGCCGTCCAGGCCGGCAGCGACATCGCCATTCTCTACCCCCAGGAGGGCACCAGCGCTATCCCCGACGGCATGGCCGTGGTGGCCGGGTGCGCCCACCGGGAGAACGCCCGGCGGTTCATCGACTTCGCCCTGGAGGAGGATGTGCAGCGGTTTCTGGTCCGGGTCTGCCTGCGCCGGCCGGTCCTGGGGGAGCCGCTGGAGGAGCTCCGCCTCATCAACTACGATCTGGACTGGGCCGCCAACGCCCGGGAGGATCTGCTGGCCCGGTGGCGGGCCCTGGAGGAGGGGGCGGCGGAATGACGGATATCCTGCGGGCCTGGGTGGGCCGGTCCTTCCGCAACCGGATCTTTGTGGCCATGCTGGCCGCCACCCTCCTGCCCCTGCTGGTGTGCGGGGGCTTGATGCTGAATTTACAGGTAGTCCGGAGCCAGGAGAGCCTGGCCCAGGAGTCCCACGCCCAGCTGGCCGCCCTGGGCGCGGCTCTGGACGACTTCCGGGAGACCTGCCGGGACATCGCCGGCTCCCTGGCGGACAGCACGGTGGTCCACTCCGCCCTGCGCCGGGGCGGCGGGGACTCCCGCACCCTCTATCAGGTCCTCTACCGCACCACGGAGCCCCTGCGGCCCTATGCCCGCTTTGACATCTATGACGGGCAGGGGGTGTGCTGCTACACCACCGCCAGCGCCCCGCCCTCCGGGGAGCTGGACCCGGGCTGGGGCGTACTCTGGGACGCCGGCCAGGAGGATGGTCTGGCCCTCCGGGCCGGGGAGGACGGCGGGCTCATCGCCGCCCAGGCGGTGCGCAGCCGCAGCGGCGCCATTCTGGGGTACGTCACCGCCCAGGTGGAGCAGGCCGGGTTTGACCGGATGTTCAACGGCCTCTACAGCGCCGCCGGCGAGGCCCTGCTGCTGGACGGGCGGTGGCGGACCGTCTACTGCTCCCAGCCCTCCCAGGGCCGCGCCACGGTAGAGCGCCTGCGGGAGCAGCTCCTCTCCGGGAAGCCCCTCACCGGCGTGACCGGGGAGTACGCCTTCTTCGCCGCCCAGCGGCCGGACACGGGCTATGTCCTTATCCTCCAGCGGCCCCGGCCCTTCACCGCCCTGGTGCTGCGCAGCTTCTATCTGGTGGGCGCCATCGTGGGGGCGATGTGCCTCCTTCTGTGCATGTGGTGCGCCTGGGTCCTCAGCCGCGCCCTCTCCCGGCCGGTCCACCAGCTGGACGAGGCCATGGGAGAGGTGGAGCGGGGCCGCCTGGACGTGCGCCTGGAGACAGACCGGGCCGACGAGCTGGGCCGCCTGTCCAGCCGGTTCAACCGGATGGCGGCGGAGTACCGGCTGAACCTGGAACGGTCCGTCCAGCGGGAGCGGGAGCTGAACCGGGTCCGCCTGGGGATGCTCCAGGCCCAGCTGAATCCCCACTTCCTCTACAACACCCTGGACGCCATGAAATGGCTGGGGGTGGCCCACCAGGCCCCGGAGGTGGCCGCCCTGGCCACGGATCTGGCGGACATCCTCCGCTTCAGCATCTCCGGGGAGGAGCTGGTCACCCTGGAGCGGGAGCTGGAGCTCATTGACCGCTATCTCGACATCCAGCTCATCCGCTTTGAGGACCGCTTCACCTGCGAGATCGACGTGGCGGACCGGCTCCAGAGCTGTCTGGTGCCCAAGCTGGCCCTCCAGCCCCTGGTGGAAAACGCCATCATCCACGGCGTGGCGGACCGGGACGACGGCTACATCAAGGTGCAGGCGGTCCAGGAGGGGGATGATCTGGTGCTCCGGGTCTCCGACAACGGCTGCGGCATGGCCCCGGAGGTGCTGGCGCGGCTCAACAGCGATGACAAGCGAATCCCCGGAGGACATCTCGGTTTATATAATACGGATAGTATCATCCGTCTGCGGTTTGGGGCGGCCTATGGGCTCACGGCCCGGTCTGCTCCCGGGGAGGGCAGCTGCGTAAGTCTGCGCCTGCCCATACAGAGAGAGGAGGCCGGCGATGCTGAAGGTGCTGATTGTTGACGACGAGGCGGTGGTCCGCCGGGGGATCATGCTGGGCATGGACTGGGCGGCCATGGGCTGCGTGGTGGTAGGCGAGGCCTCCAACGGGGAGGAAGGGATCGCCGCCGTGGAGCGGTACAGCCCCAACCTGATTATCACGGACGTGCGGATGCCCCGGATGGACGGGATTGAGATGCTGGGCCGGCTGCGGGAGATGGGGTGCAGGGCCCATGTGATCCTCCTCACCGCCCACAGCGACTTCTCCTACGCCCGTTCGGCCCTCCAGCTGGGGGCGGACGACTACCTGCTCAAGCCCTTCCGGGACCAGGAGCTGGTCAGCGCCATTGACAAGGTGCGGCGGAAGGAGCAGGAGCTGACGGATCTGACGGTGCAGGACGCGCTGCCCCTGGCCAAGGGGGACAAAAGCAAGTACGTCCTCCAGGCGCTGAGCTACATCGCGGACCACTACGGGGACCAGGACATCTCCATCACCACCATTGCCCAGCACCTGGGGGTGAGCGAGGGCCACCTGAGCCACGTGTTCAAGAAGGAGACCAGCTACACCATCATCAGCTATCTGACCCAGTACCGGGTCCACACGGCCATGAAGCTCTTGCAGGACTGCCGGTACAAGGTCTACGAGGTGGCGGAGATGGTGGGGTACCGGGACGTGGCCTACTTCGGCAGCACCTTCAAAAAGCAGGTGGGCATGTCCCCCTCGGAGTACCAGGATCGGTGCCGGTGAGGGAGGATTTTTTGAAAAATTTGAAGAAATTTGGGGTTTCCTCTTGACTTTCCCCCTGGTGGAAGGGGTAATGTGGTCCCATCAAGGGCCCCTGCGGGCCAGAAAGAAGGAAATCCTATGATAAGTACAGGCGCGGCCGCCCTCATGATTCTGATGGCGGTTCTCACCGTTGTGGGCCCGGCGGCGGGTATGCTGTTTCTCCGCCGGCGGGGCGGGCGGTGGCGGGACTTTTGGGTGGGCGGGGCGACGTTCTTCCTCTTCGCCATGGTGCTGGAGCAGATCCTCCACACGCTGGTCCTCCGCTCCCCCCTGGGTCAGGTCCTACAGAGCAATATCTGGCTCTACGGCCTCTACGGAGGGCTGGCGGCGGGGATCTTTGAGGAGGTTGGCCGGTTTCTGGCCTTCAAGCTGGTTCTGAAAAACCGGCGGGAGCGGATCACGGCCCTCAGCTACGGCGTCGGCCACGGCGGAATGGAGGCCTTCCTGGTGCTGGGGATGACATATCTCAATAACCTCTACCTCTCCTCCCTCCTCGCCAAGGGCGAAGCCCTGGCCCCGGAGCTGACGGCGGCCCTGGAGAATCTGGCCGCGCTGCCCGCCGTCATGTACCTCTGGGCGGGCCTGGAGCGGGTCATCGCCATCACCATCCACATGGCCCTGTCGGTGCTGGTGTTCACCGCTGTGACCCGGCCCGGAAAGTGCTGGCTGTTCCCGGCGGCCATCGGGCTCCACGCGGCCGCGGACTTTTCCACCCTCGTGTCCGCCGCCTATCTTCCGGTGGCGGCGGTGGAGCTGCTGGCGGCGGCATGGGCTCTGGCTATGGTGTGGCTGGCGGCGGGGCAGTACAAAAAACTACCCAAAAGTGCAGAAAACTCTTGACATTCCCCCTGCTGGAAGGTATACAATGGGCCCAAAGCGAGGTGACGCCTGTGAAGATCAACGAGGTGGAGGCCCTGGTGGGCATCACGAAAAAGAATATCCGCTTCTACGAGGAGAAGGGCCTCCTCTCCCCCAGCCGCAACAGTGAGAACGGCTACCGGGACTACGGCCAGGAGGAGGTGGACATCCTCCGGCGCATCAAGCTGCTGCGGAAGCTGGGCGTGCCCATTGAGGAGATCCGCCGGATGCAGGAGGGGACCCAGACCGTGGGGGACGGCATGCGCCGCCATCTGGTCACCCTGGAGCGGGAGCGGCAGAACATCGACGAGGCGGTGCGGCTGTGCGGCCTGCTCAAGGAGCGGGAGGTTCCCCTGGGGGAGCTGGACGCGGAGAGCGTGCTGGAGGAGATGGCGGAGCTGGAGCGGGCCGGGGCTACCTTCCAGAACAAGCAGCGCCAGGACATGCGCATCCGCTATGTGGCCCCGGTGGCGGCGGCGCTGGTGATGGTGGCGCTGATGTCGGCTGTGGCGGCGGTGATGCTCTGGACCTTCTGGGCCGCCCCGGCCGACGCGCCCCTGGCGGTGGTGCTGGTGCTGGAGGCGGTCCCCCTGCTGATCATCTGCGGGGTGCTCTACGCCCTGTTCCAGCGGATCCGGGAGATCGGCAGGGGCGAGTCCGACGACGCCAAGCAGTACTAGGGCATGTTTATCAGGAAGGAGTGATACGGATGCCAGACAAGAACGAGAAGAAGATAGCCGCCATTGTGATGGCTGTGCTGGTGGCGCTGTACCTGCTGGGCATTGCGGGCGGAATAGCCGCCCTGGCCGGTCTGCTGGGGCCGTTGGAGGGCAGGGCGGCGGTTCCGTTCCTGCTGACGTTCCTGCTGACGTATATTCTGGCGGGCGGCGCGACGATCCTGATCGCGCGGTACGTCCTGGCCCGGCATCTGCGGGAGACGGACAGCGGGAAGGAAGAGGATGCCAAAAAGTCCTGATGCCGGCATAGCCGCCCGTCAGGCCAAGCGGCGGAAAAACGCCCTGTTTGCTGTAAAGGAGCTGAGATTGATGAACAAGAGGAGCAAAAAGAAAATCGCCCCCATTGTTGTGGCGGCGCTGGTAGTGGTGTACCTGCTGCCCATCGTAGGCGGGCTGGCGGCGGCCGCAGGGCTGCTGGGGGCCACTGAGGGGTGGGCGGCGGTTCCGTTCCTGCTGACGTATATTCTGGTGGGCGGCGCGGTGATCGTTGGCGTGCTGTACGCCATGGGCCAGCGCCTGCGGGAGATCGACAGCGGGGAGGAAGAGGATGCCAAAAAATACTGATACCGGCATGGCCGCCCGTCAGGCCAAGCGGCGGAAAGACGCCCTGTGGAGCGCGATCATATCCACGGCCATGCATCTGGCGGTAGCTGCTGTGCTGCTGTGGCTGCTCTGGGGCAGGGACGGGGGGAGCTTCCTCTCGAAGCTGCTGGTGATTGTTCTGGTTCTGGAACTGGGGAGCATTGTCCCCATCTGGATAAATCTGAAAAAAAGACTAGAGGAAATACAAGGAGGAGAAGAAGATGCTGCTGCTCAATATTGACCACGTGCCCGGGAAGGAGATCGAGGCCCTTGGGATCGTGAAGGGGACCATCGTACAGTCGAAGAACTTCGGCAAGGACTTCATGGCCGGGATGAAGACCCTGGTGGGCGGTGAGATCACCGGCTACACGGAGATGCTGGTGGAGGCCCGCCAGCTGGCCACCAAGCGCATGGTGGACGAGGCGGAGGCCCTGGGGGCGGACGCCATTGTAAACATCCGCTTCGGCTCGTCCTCTGTGATGCAGGGGGCGGCGGAGGTGATCGCCTACGGCACTGCGGTGCGCCTGCGGTAAGAGAGCGTGACCATTCAGGAGAAGATGCACAGCGGGGCGCTGTACCTGCCCATGGACGAGGCCCTGTTTCAGGAGCAGCTGGGGTGGCTGGACCGGCTCTGGGAGTTCAACGCCACCCGGCCCTCCCAGCTGGAGAAGCGGGAGGCCCTGCTCCGGGAGCTGTTCGCGGAGATCGGCGAGGGGTGCTACATCGAGCCCCCCCTTCACGCCAACTGGGGGGGCCGCCACGTCCACTTCGGGCGGAACATCTACGCCAACTTCAACCTGACCCTGGTGGACGACACCCACATCTATGTGGGGGACAACACCATGTTCGGCCCCAACGTGGTGGTGGCCACGGCGGGACACCCCCTGCTGCCGGAGCTGCGGGAGCAGGGCTACCAGTACAACGCGCCGGTCCACATCGGCAGGAACTGCTGGATCGGCGCGGGAGCTATCCTTCTGCCCGGGGTTACGGTGGGGGACAACGCGGTCATCGGCGCGGGGAGCATCGTCACCAAGGACGTCCCCGCCAACACCCTGGCCGTGGGGAACCCCTGCCGGGTGCTGCGGGAGATCGGCGAGCACGACAGGGCGTTTTATTTCAAGGACCGGAGGATCGACGACAGTGCCCTGTGGTGAAATTCAAAAAGGCTCCCTCTTGGAGGGAGCCTTTGGGTACGTCAAAAAAACCTCGCCAATGGCGAGGTTTTTTTGATACGCTGCCAGGAGCGCCGCAAAGCGGCGCTCCTGGTCCACGATTAGAACTGCTTCTATCCTCCCAGGTAGGCTCTGCGCACCTGATCGCTGGCCATCAGCTCCGCGCCGGTGCCGCTCAGGGAGATGCGGCCCGTCTCCAGCACGTAGGCCCGGTCCGCCACGCTCAGGGCGGCCTGGGCGTTCTGCTCCACCAGGAGGATGGTGGTGCCGGCGGCGTGGAGCTCCCGGATGATGTCGAAGATCTGCTCCACCAGCAGGGGGGCCAGACCCATGGAGGGCTCGTCCAGCATCAGCAGCTTGGGCCGGCTCATGAGGGCCCGGCCCATGGCCAGCATCTGCTGCTCACCGCCGGAGAGGGTGCCCGCCACCTGCCTGCGCCGCTCCTCCAGCCGGGGGAACCGCTTGTACACGTCCTCCATGCCCGGGGCCACGGCGGAGCCGGGCTGGGTGTAGGCCCCCATCTCCAGGTTCTCCTCCACGGTCATCTGCAAAAAGATCCGCCGGCCCTCCGGCACCTGGGCCAGCCCCCGCTCCACCACCTTGTGGGGAGCCACGCCCTTCAGGTCCTGGTCCATGAAACGGACAGAGCCCGTCCGGGGGTGGAGGAGGCCGGAGACCGTGTTGAGCACCGTGGACTTACCCGCGCCGTTGGCCCCGATGAGGGTGACGATCTCCCCCTCGTTGACCTGGAAGGACACGCCCTTGACCGCGTGGATGCTGCCGTAATATACGTGGATGTTCTCCACTTCCAACATTGCCATGGATTACCCCTCCTTCCGCTTTCCCAGATAGGCCTCGATCACCGCCGGGTTGGCCTGGATGTCGTCCGGGGTGCCCTTGGCGATGATGCGGCCGAAGTTGAGCACGCAGATGCCCTCGCAGACCCCCATGACCAGATTCATGTCGTGCTCAATGAGCATGATGGCGATCTGGAAGGTGTCCCGGATCTTGCGGATATTGGTCATCAGCTCTGCGGTCTCCGAGGGGTTCATGCCCGCCGCCGGCTCGTCCAGAAGCAGCAGGCTGGGGTTGGTGGCCAGGGCCCGGACAATCTCCAGGCGGCGCTGGGCCCCGTAGGGCAGGGAGCCGGCCTGATAGCCGGCCATGTCCTGCATGTCAAAGATGCTCAGCAGCTCCAGGGCCCGCTGGTGGGCCTTCCGCTCCTCCCGCCAGAAGGCGGGCAGACGGAGGACGCCGGTGAGGGCGCTGTAGCGGATCTGGTTGTGGAGGCCGATCTTCACGTTCTCCTCCACGGTCAGGCTGTTGAACAGGCGGATATTCTGGAAGGTCCGGGCCACGCCCATGTGGCTGACCTGGATGGTGCTCTTGCCGGCGGTGTCCCGGCCGTCCACCATCACCGTGCCCCGGGTGGGCTGGTAGACCTTGGTGAGCAGGTTGAACACCGTGGTCTTGCCCGCGCCGTTGGGGCCGATGAGGCCGGCGATCTCCGTGCGGCCGATGGCCATGTTGAAGTCGTCCACCGCCGTGAGCCCGCCGAAGTCGATGCCCAGGTGGCGGCACTCCAGAATGGGACGCTTGCCCACGTCCCGCTCGGGGATGATGTTGGTGCTGGGCACCGGCACCAGCTTGGGCTTGGGATACATGTCGCTCATTTGCCGGCGGCCTCCTTCCTCTTATTTTTCCGGAACAGGGAGGTGAAAAAGCCCTGAAGGGTGGGGTTGTTGGTGGCCAGCATGACCAGGATGAGCACCACCGCGTACACCAGCATCCGGTAGTCCGCGAACTCGCGCAGGGCCTCGGGCAGGATGGTCAGCAGGGCGGCGGCGATGATGGAGCCCCACATCCGCCCCTGGCCCCCCAGCACCACGAAGACCAGGATGAGGATGGAGGTGTTGAAGTCAAACTTGCTGGCGGTGATGGTGTTCTGGCCCAGGGCGAAGAGGGTTCCGGCGGCCCCGGCCATGGCTGCGGCGATGACAAAGGCCATGAGCTTGTACTTGGTCACCGGGATGCCCACGCTCTCTGCGGCGATCCGGTTATCCCGCAGGGCCATGATGGCCCGGCCGGTCCGGCTGCCCACCAGATGGAAGATCACCACCAGGATGAGCATCACCAGCAGGAATCCGGCGGTGAAGGTGGAGATCTTGTTGATGCCGTTGATCCCCATGGGGCCGTTGAGGATCATCAGTCCCCCCTCCCGCAGGGTCAGGCGGTTCTCCAGGAAGCTGGTGTGGAGGCCACGGCTGTCCATGCCGATGTACAGGTTCTCCACAATGGACTTGATGATCTGGCCAAAGGCCAGGGTGACAATGGCCAGATAGTCCCCGTTGAGCCGCAGCACCGGGACGCCCACCAGCGCCCCGGCCAAAGCGGCGAACAGTGCGCCCGCAGCCATGGCCGCCGCCAGACGCAGGGGCGCAGAGGGGATGGGCAGGGCCGCTGCGGCCACCGCCCCGGCAAAGGCCCCCACGCTCATGAATCCGGCGTGGCCCAGGCTCAGCTCGCCCAGCACGCCCACGGTCAGGTTCAGGCTCAGCGCCATGGCCACATAGGCGCAGATGGGCACCAGCTGGCCCCGCATGGTGGCGCTGAGGATCCCCGCGCCGCCCATGAACTGGAGGACGGCGTAGGCGGCGATCACCATGGCGTAGGTGGCGAAGTTGACCCGGCTGGCCTTGCTCAGATGCAGTTTATTCATAGAACCACCTCACACTTTCTCCCGCACCTGCTTGCCCAGCAGGCCGGTGGGCCGCACCAGCAGCACCACGATGAGCACCGCGAATACGATGGCGTTGGACAGCTGGGTGGAGATGTAGGCGCTGGCGAAAATCTCGATCATCCCCAGCAGCACGCCCCCCAGCAGGGCACCGGGGATGGAGCCGATGCCCCCGAACACCGCGGCGGTGAAGGCCTTGATGCCCGGCATGGCGCCGGTGGTGGGGGTCAGGATGGGGTAGGCGGAGCAGAAGAGCACGCCGGCAATGGCCGCCAGGGCGGAGCCGATGGCGAAGGTCATGGAGATGGTGGCGTTGACGTTGATGCCCATGAGCTGGGCGGCGGCCTTGTCCTCGGAGCAGGCCCGCATGGCCTTGCCCATCTTGGTCCGGCCGGTGAACCACACCAGGGCCGCCATGATGACCACGCAGGCCAGCACGGTGACAATGGCGGCAATGGTGATCTTCAGCTCCCCGCCGAAGAGGGCGATGGGCTGGCTGGAGAAGAAGGCGGGGAACATCTTGATGTTGGAGCTCCAGAGGATCTGGGCCCCGTTCTGGAGCAGGTAGCTCACGCCGATGGCGGTGATGAGCACCGCCAGGGAGGAGGCCTGCCGCAGGGGCTTGTAGGCCAGACGCTCGATGAGGATACCCAGCGCGGTGCACACCGCCGCCGCCAGCGCCACGCCCACCAGGGGCGGCAGGTTGTAGGAGGACACGGCGAAGAAGCAGACGTAGGCCCCCACCATGATGACGTCGCCGTGGGCGAAGTTGAGCATCTTGGCAATGCCGTAGACCATGGTGTAGCCCAGGGCGATGATGGCGTAGACGCTGCCTAGGCTGACGCCGTTTATCAAGTGGTTGAGAAAGACCAGCAAAATACACACCTCTCTTTGTCTGTCGTATGGCAAAAAAGCGGCGGGGCCGCTTTTTTTGATAAGAGAGGACCGCCGGGGTTCGCCCCGGCAGTCCTCTCGGGCAGAAGCATATGAAAAATCAGTCCATGCCCACGTAGGCGCCGTTTTCGATATACATGCCCCTGGGGTACTTGGAGACCGCGCCGGTGGCGTCCCAGGTCATGTTCTCGCCGGTCAGGCCGGTGAAGGTGAAGCTGCCGCCGGTGAACTTGGCCGTCAGCTTGTCGCACAGATCGCTGGCGCTGGCCTCGGTGACGCCCTCCTCGTCCTTGAGGGCCTCGTAGATGGCGTAGACGCAGTCATAGGCGTCGGCGGCGAACTGGTTGGGTACGTCGCCGTACTTCTCCTGGTACTTGCTGACAAAGGACTTGGTGCGCTCATCCTCCGCGTCGGCGTTGAAGGGGGTCAGCAGCATCACGCCCTCGGCCAGAGCCGCGTCAAAGCCCTTCACGGAGAGGATGCCGTCCATGCCGTCCACGCCGAAGTACTTGGGGCTGTAGCCGGCGGCGTTGGCCTGGGTGAGGATGAGGGCGTTGGCCTCGTAGTAGGTGGGCAGGTAGACCAGATCCGCGCCGCTGTTCTTGGCGTCGGCAATCTGCACGGAGAAGTCGGTCTGGCTGTCGGTGGTGAAGGTGGTGACGGAGACGATATCCAGCCCCAGCTCGCCGGCCTTGGCGGAGAAGCTGTTGAAGATGCCGGTGGAGTAGACGTCGTCGTTCTTGTAGATGACGGCGATCTTGCTGCCCAGGCCGTTGTCGCTGATGTACTGGGCGGAGTAAGCGCCCTGGTCCGGGTCCACAAAGCACATCTGGAAGACGTTGTCCCGGCGGGGGGTGTCCACAGACCCGGTGAGGGGGTTGACCACGCCGCCGATGACGGCGGTGGAGGAGGCGGAGGGGGTGAGGTAGAAAATGTGGTCCCCGTTGCTCTCCGCAGCAGTGGCCGCGCCGGGGGCGGAGGTGACGGAGCCCAGGAAGACCTGCATGCCCCAGTCCTTGAGGGTGTTGTAGGCGTTGACGGACTTCTCCGCGTCGTGGGCATCGTCCTCATAGCGCAGCTCGATCTGGAGCCCGCCCAGGGCGTTGATCTCCTCGGCGGCGATCTCCGCGCCGCCCTTGGCCGCGTTGCCGTAGATGGCCGCGCCGCCGGTGAGGGGGCCTACGCCGCCGATTCGGAGGGCCGGGCCGCCGCTCTGACCGGGGACGTCCTTGCCGCCGTCATCGCCGCCGCAGGCCGCCAGACCCAGCGTCAGGGTAAGAGCCAGCAGCAGCGCAAGAAACTTCTTCATATTCATGACTCCTTTTCATCCGTTTCATCGATTCTCTCCGGGGGCGCTGCCCCCCTTGTGGGAGACAGCCGCCTGGAAGGGCGGGCGGCGAGGGGGACGATAGGGGCGCCCCTCCCCCCGCTGCCGCTTCCGGCGCGGGACCGGAGGAACCGAATCCCGCTGGCGGTAGAGACATGATAAAACCTAATCCCATAAAAGTCAACCGTCATTCTGTACACAATTTATTCACAAAAGCCGCCCCTGCATTATTGCCATTTCACACAAAACCTCCGGTTTTTCCCTGCAATCCCGGCAGAATGACTCTCTGGGGCAAAAAACCTGCCAGTTTTTCTATGAGATTTTCTAATAGTTATCACGGGTTCGGTCATGGAAGAGGGGAAGGAATTGGTTGACAGATGTAGAGCAATGTGGTATATTGGTTTACACATGTGGTACAAACAAGACCGCAGAAAGGAAACAGGAGGTGCGCGAGCATGGGCAGACAGCTATCCCTCTCCGCTGGGGAGTGGCAGATCATGGAGTGTCTGTGGGAGAAGAGCCCCAGGACGCTGATGGAGATGGTGCGGGAGCTCTCCCCCTCCACAGGCTGGCACAAGTCCACCATTGTCACCATGGTGGGGCGGCTGGAGGCCAAGGGGGCGGTGGCATACATAGAGGGGGGCCGGGCCCGGCTCTACAGCCCGGCCGTCCCCCGGGACCAGGCGGCCCTCCAGGAGACGGAGAGCCTGCTCCACCGGGTCTACCGGGGCAGCCTGGGCCTGATGGTCAACACACTGGCCGACGGGCGGGGCCTCAGCGATCAGGACATCGCGGAGCTGTCCGCAGCGCTGGAAAAGGCGAGGGGGCGGGACGATTGAGAGAGATTATCCTCACCTCCTCGGCCCTCATTCTGGTCATCGCCCTGCTGCGGCGGGTCCTGAGGGGCCGGATCAGTCCCCGGGTCCAGTATGCCCTGTGGCTGCTGGCGGCCCTGCGCCTGCTCATCCCGGGGACCCTGTTCCCCGCGCCGGTGAGCGTGGTGGGGGCGGCGGCGGAGCTGCGGGAGGTCTTTCAGCCGGCGGCCCTGGCCCCAGCGGAGCCGGAGGCCCCGCCGCCGCAGCAGCAGCCGGAGGGCCCGGCGGCCCCGCCGGCGGGACCGCCGGAGGCCCCGGCGGACCCGCAGTCCGGCGGCTGGCTGCCCCTCCTCTGGGGGGTGGGGGCGGCGGTCATGGGGTGCGCGCTGGCCGGGTCCAACCTGGCCTTCTGGCTCCGCCTGCGGCGGACTCGCCGGAGCCTGGACCTGCCCGATGCCCGGCGGGCAGGGCGGCTGCGGGTCTATGTGGCCGGGGATCTGCCCTCGCCCTGCCTCTTCGGCCTGCTCCGGCCCGCTATCTACCTCAATGAGGCGGCCCTGGAGGGTCGGCGGCTGGACCACATCCTCACCCACGAGTATGTCCACTACCGCCACGGGGACCACATCTGGTCCCTGCTCCGGGGGACCTGTCTGGCCCTCCACTGGTATAACCCCCTGGTCTGGTGGGCCGCCTCCCTGAGCCGCCGGGACTGCGAGCTGGCCTGCGACGAGGCGGCCATCCGCCGGCTGGGGGAGGCGGAGCGGATCGACTACGGCCAGACCCTCCTGGCCATGGTGTCCAGCCGCCGGAGGGCGGGGGACCTTCTCCGCACCGCCACCACCATGACCGCCGGGACCATGGCCGAGCGCATCGCCCTCATCGCCCACCGGCCCCGCCGCCTGCGGACCGTCCTGGCGGCGTCCCTGGCCGTCATGTGCTGCGCCGTGGCCCTCACCTTCGGCGGCAGGGCCGCAACGGAACCGGCGGAGCCCGCCGCACCCGGTCAGGACAGGCCCCTCTCCCCCGTCCAGGGGCCGGCGGAACCGGCGGAGCCGGAATCCCTCTCCGGCGCCGCCTACACCCACCCCAGCGGCCTCTTTGCCCTGACCCTGCCGGAGAGCTGGCAGGAAAATGTGGTGCGGGTGGAGAGCGAGGACGGCGTGTCCTTCTACGACGCCGCCCGCTATGAGGAGGGGACCGAGGCAGGCTGGCTCATGGCCGTGATTACCCAGCCGGAGAGCTGGGCCGCCCAGTACCACCAGAACGACTATATTTTGGCCCCCCTGCCCGCCGGCGACAGCCCCTATGTGTACGTGCTGAACGTGGACCAGGAGCCGGACCAGGCCAGTGCGGAGCTGGCCCCTCCGGCCGCTCTGGAGGCCTTGGCGGGGAGCTTCCGCCTGCTGGCGGACCGGGAGACCTTCCCCCGGCTGATTCGGGACAGCTGCGAGGACAATATGCCCCTGGCGGTGGCCTATCTGCCCTACCTCCGCTGGAGCGATTACCGGGCGCTCTACGGCGAGGAGGAGATGTCCCGCCTGCTGGACGCGCTGTGCCGGTTTGTCCGGGACAGCGACGTGAGCTGGGGACAGGTCCACGACATCCTCTCCAACCGCTCCCGCAGCGATCCGGCCATCGACGGGGCCTACGCTGCGGCCATCCAGGAGGGGGTCCTCTGGCCCCTCTATGAGAAGAATCCCCAGCGGTTCGCCTCCGTCATGGCCAGCGAGTACCTGACGGATGAGGAGCGGGCCGACGCGGCGGAGTGGCTCCGCTATCCCCTCAGCGAGCAGGCGGGCCGGGCAGGCGCTGTGGAGGACTACCTGACGGACCGGGAGGTCTACGCCGCCCTGGGCCTGGACATGGGCGGCGTGTCGGCCAACGTCACCGACGTGACCCTCACGGCGCAGGGGGACGTATTCTCCCTCCAGCCGGTGAACGTGGAGGGGGTCTACGCGGTCTCCTATACCTCTGACAACCCCGATGTGGCGGATTTTGCCAACGTCTCCGACGGCACTGTCATCGCCGTCAGCCCCGGGACCACCACCGTGCGGATGCGCGTGGAGTGCGCCAGCGGGCAGTACGACTTCGCCTGTACGGTGCGGTGCGTGTGGGAGGAGTCCCCCCTGGACCGGCAGCGCCGGGAGTCCCTGGAGCGGTACCGGGAGGAGATCGCCGCCTGGCTGGCGTGGCTGGAGGACTATGTGAACGCCGCCCCCGCCTCCCCCGGCGGGGAGCTGATCTACGACAGCATGGACCCCGACGGCCTGTCCCAGGCCGTGACCCGGCGGCTCCAGGAGGACGCGCTGGCCTACTTTGGGGAGGACTTTGCGCAGGACCTCTTTGACTATGAGATCACCCCCTTCTTCGGCCTCACCGAGGAGCCCCAGGAGGGAGGGCGGCTTCCGGTGACCTATATCCTCCGGGTCACGGCGGGCTTCATCCTGCCCGACGGCAACGCCTACACCGACACCCGGAGCAGCCCGGAGCTGGAGACCGCCTTCAACGCCATATCCATTTTCGACTACCAGAACAGCATCCGCTTTGAGGGGATGAATCTGCCCACAACGCCGTAAGGGAGGCGCAGGCGTGAAAAGGCATATTATAATAGTATGCGCGGTATGCGCCCTGCTCCTGGCCGCCTGCGGCCGGAAGCCTCCCGCTCCCCAGGAGACGGACCGGCCCCCGGCCGTCCCTCTGCCGGAGAAGGTGTCCGGCGCGGACCTGATCCGGGAGCGGGTGTGGCGGGGGGAGAGCGCCGGGACCTGGCTGTCCCTGCTGGCGGATGTGACCTGGGAGGAGCTGGCCGCGCCGGTCCGGGAGGGCTTTGACTGCGTATGGGAGGCCTGCGGCGATATCTTCTCCTACGTGGAGGAGCAGGGCCAGAGCCTGACGGAGGAGGAATACCAGATCCTTCTCTCCCATGTCCGGGGTCTGGACGGGGCCTGTGCCGAGGGCTACAACGGGATGCTCTACGATCTGTACGTCCTCAACCCCGCCCGCTTTGCCCGCATCGCCCTGGACCAGCTGCCTCCGGACCAGCGGGAGGCTGCCCTGGGCGGACTGCTCTATGACTGGGGGGATTGTCATGACCTGTACGAGACCATGGACCGGGCCGGACAGCTGGCGCTTCTGACCGCCCGGCTGGAGGAGGACCGGGCCGGGGCCCTGGCCGCCAGTCCGGACGTGATGCGCTTCGACTGCCAGGGTCAGAGCGCCCGACTCCTGCCGGTGAACGCGGAGGGGGTCTACGCCGTCTCCTACGCCTCTGACCGCCCGGAGGTGGCGGCGGTGGACGGGGCCACGGGCCTTGTCACCGCCGTGGGCCCCGGGGAGGCGGTGATAACCCTCCATTTCGAGGGAAACGGCGAGAACCGGGACTTCACCTGCGCCGTGGCGTGCAGGTGGCAGCCGCGTCTGCCGTAGAAAAATCAGTCCGCTCAGGCAGGCTGATTTTTCTTTATTTCCCCGGTTGATTCTTTCCAGAAAGTGTACTATACTGGGAGTTGCTTGGAGAAGCACCCTAAGAACCTGTATTCACAACCGTTGCACGCCGTCTGGGCGGTCTTTTTCCCGCCATACTGCGTCGATTTCCCTTGCAATCCGTCAGGATTGCTGCGGAAAATCTCCTTGTCTGACAAGAAAAATCCTCGTCCATCCGGCATCCCCCGATTGTGAATGCAGGTTCTAACAACTGTTTACATTTGAGGAGGAACGAACCATGAAGTACAACCGCACGTATAACTTTTCCGCCGGACCTGCCACCATGCCGGAGCCTGTTCTGGAGGAGATCCGGGACGAGCTGCTCAACTACAAGGGCTCCGGCATGTGCGTGATGGAGATGAGCCACCGCTCCGCGGTGTATCAGCAGATCATCGACGAGGCGGAGCAGGACCTGCGGGACCTGATGAACATCCCGGACAACTACAAGGTCCTGTTCATCCAGGGCGGCGCCACGCTCCAGTTCGCCATGATCCCCATGAACCTGATGAAAAACGGCGTGGCCTGCTACGTGGAGACCGGCGCCTGGTCCAAGAAGGCCATTGCCGAGGCCAAGAAGTATGGCGACGTACAGGTGGTGGCCTCCAGCAAGGACCGCAATTTCAGCTATATCCCCGACTGTGACAACCTGGACATCCCCGACAGCGCCGACTACGTCTACATCTGCGAGAATGAGACCATCCACGGCGTCACCTGGCCCAAGCTGCCCAACACCAAGGGCCATGTCCTGGTCAGTGACCAGAGCTCCATGTTCCTCTCCCGGCCCTGCAACGTGTCCGACTACGGCATGATCTACGCCGGCGTGCAGAAGAACGTGGGCCCCGCCGGCATGGTGGTGGTCATTATCCGGGAGGACCTGCTCCGCGACACGGAGGAGCTGGACCCCAGAACCCCCGTCTACATGAGCTACAAGACCCACGCCGACAACGGCTCCATGTACAACACCCCCAACTGCTGGGCCATCTACTGCTGCGGCAAGGTGTTCAAGTACCTCAAGAGCATCGGCGGCCTGGAGGCCATGGAGAAGCTGAACATCGAGAAGGCCCAGGTGATGTACGACTTCCTGGACAGCTCCAAGATGTTCAAGGGCACGGTGGACAAGCAGTTCCGCTCCCTGATGAACATCCCCTTTGTCACCGGCGACAAGGACCTAGACGCCAAGGTGGTGGCCGCCACCAAGGCCGCGGGCTACGACAACCTCAAGGGCCACAAGAGCGTGGGCGGCCTGCGCGCATCCATCTACAACGCCATGCCCAAGGACGGCGTGGAGGCCCTGGTGGCGTTCCTGAAGAAGTTCGAGGCCGAGAACGGCTGATGGACCGCATAGCGGTCATGGATAAAAATGTGGAATGAGGAGAACGATGCAATCATGAGAATTTTAGTCACCGACGGCATGGACAAGACCGCTCTGGAGCAGCTGAGGGCCAACGGCCACGAGGTGGTGGAGCAGTTCTACGCCCCCGAGGAGCTGGGCGCGGCCCTGCGGGATGTTGACGCAGTGGTGGTGCGCTCCGCCACCAAGGTCCGGGCCAGCCACATCGACGCGGCCAAGGGCGGCCGGCTGAAGCTTATTATCCGCGGCGGCGTGGGCGTGGACAACATCGACGTGAAGTACGCCGAGGAAAACGGCATCACAGTCCGGAACACCCCCATGGCCTCCTCCAACTCCGTGGCCGAGCTGGCCCTGGGCCACATGTTCTCCTGCGCCCGGTTCCTTTCTGTGGCGGGCCACACCATGCGGGAGGGCAAATGGGAGAAAAAGGCCTACGGCAAGGGCTTTGAGCTGGGGGGCAAGACCCTGGGCATCATCGGCTTTGGCCGCATCGGCCAGGCCCTGGGCCGCATGGCCAAGGGCGTGGGTATGGAGGTCATTGCCTACAACCGCTCCCATGTCCCCGGCATCGAGGAGCGGATGGGCATGAAGTACGTGGAGCTGGACGAGCTCTTTGCCCGGGCGGACTTCATCTCCCTGCACACCCCGTCCCTGGGCGGCGTGAAGCTCATCAGCAGGGAGAACATCGCCAAGATGAAGGACGGCGTGGTGATTATCAACACCTCCCGCGGGGACAACGTGGACGAGGGGGATCTGCTGGAGGCGCTGAACGCCGGCAAGGTCCGGGCCGCCGGCCTGGACGTCTACACCGAGGAGCCCTCCGCCAACGCGGCGCTCTACAGCCATCCCAGCGTGTCCTGCACCCCCCACATCGGCGCGGCCACCAAGGAGGCCCAGCAGCGCATCGGCACGGAGATCGTGGAGATCATCCAGGGGTTCGGCAAGTAATCACCTGTTTTTTCGGCAGAGAAGCCGGACGGAGTTATCTCCGTCCGGCTCTTTTTTTGCCGGGTTCAGGAAAATTTTGGGTTTGCAGGGGCGGGGGGCTGGCGGGCCGCTGCCTTTTTTTGACATTTTTCGTCCGGAGCAGGTATTGGATCAATATCAAACCAGCCCTGCATTGGGGTTGACATAGTAAAATGGCAAGGGGGAAGGGGGTGAAAAAGGTGGAGGTCAAATTTACCATGGTTCTTGACGAAAAAACTGCAAAACAGATGACCTATATCGGGAGATACTACGGCCGGTCACGGATCAAAGAAATCGAATGGGCCTGTAAACAGTACATCCAGGACTTTGAACAGAAAATAGACAAGATCGAACTGGAGGGCACCTGATAAGGCGCCCTCCTTCCCTATGTATCACGCGAGCCGGAACGCCTGAGAGACAGCAGGAGCCTCTCTGCGGAGGGGGCGCTCCATCTGCTGGTTCCCAGGTGTATCGGAGATACCGGCAAATCGGTACGTATTTCCAACATATCGGTCTTCTCATAGCAAGTCGAATTATATATAATTTTGTC
>CANAZG010000049.1 GCA_947365965.1 uncultured Clostridia bacterium | reverse complement strand
GCCTTTGGCGTACAGCGAGGCGCAGAGCGGAGTGAAGACCCACTCAAAAAAGTGGTGAAACCACTTTTTTGACACGCAGAAAAACCGGGCGATGCCTCTTGGCATCGCCCGGTTTTGCGCTGCTATGGATTTTTTCGCTTATTTCTTGATGCCTACGCCGTGGGTGCTCTTGAGGACCATGCTGGTCAGCGCGAACAGGGCCAGGGCGTTGGGGATGACCATCAGGTTGTTGAACATGTCGGACAGCTCCCACACCAGATCGTTGCTCATCAGGGTGCCCATGAACACGAACACCAGACCGATGACAGAGTAGATGGCCGCAGACTTCTTGCCAAAGAGGTAGATCATGTTGATCTTGCCGAACATGTTCCAGCTCAGGATGGTGGAGAAGGCGAAGAAGAACAGGCAGATCGCAACGAACATGTTGCCTGCGCCCTCGCCGAAGGCCACGCCAAAGGCGGTCTGGGCCAGATTGGTCTTGTTGATGGTGGTGCTGGCCGCAGCGGCGCCCATCTCAGCCAGGGGGCCGCCGGCGGTGTACAGGGTGGAGATGACCACCAGAGCGTTCAGGGTGAGGACCACGAAGGTGTCGATGAACACGCCGACCATGGCCACAACACCCTGCTCATGAGGCTCCTTCACGTTGGCCAGCGCGTGGGCGTGGGGCGTGGAGCCCATACCGGCCTCGTTGGAGAACAGGCCCCGCTTGGCGCCCTGGCTGATGGCGATCTTGATGGCGTAGCCGAAGCCGCCGCCGATGATGGCCTGGGGCTGGAAGGCGTACTGGAAGATCATGCCGATGGTGGCGGGCAGGTACTTGATGCGGATAATCAGCACAATGAGGCCGCCGGCCAGGAAGATGGCCGCCATGATGGGCACCACCTTCTCGGTGACAGAGGCCAGACGCTGCACGCCGCCCAGGAAGATGAACCCGCAGATGACCACCAGAACCGCGCCCACAATCCAGCCGGGAACGCCGAAGGCGGTGGAGAAGGTGGAGCCGATGGAGTTGGACTGGACCATGCAGCCCATGAAGCCCAGGGCCAGGATGATGGCCACCGCGAAGAAGCCGGCCAGGAACTTGCCAAAGCCGCCCTTGAAGGCGGTGGTGATATAGTACACCGGGCCGCCGTGGATGGTGCCGTCCTTGTCCACCTTACGGGTCTGGAGGGCCAGGGTGGCCTCCGCGTAGATGGTGGCCATGCCGAAGAAGGCGATGACCCACATCCAGAAGATGGCGCCGGGGCCGCCGGTGAGGATGGCGCCGGAGGCGCCCACGATGTTGCCGGTGCCCACCTGGGCGGCAATGGCGGTGGCCAGAGCCTGGAAGGAGCTCATGCCGGACTCCTGCTTGCCGCCCTTGAGGCTCAGATTGCCGAAGACGCTCTTCATGCCCTCGCCAAAGCAGCGAATCTGCACGAACTTCGTCTTGAAGGAGTACCACAGTCCCACGCCCAGAAGCATGAAGACCAGAATGTAGTTGGAGAGGTACGTGTTGATGTTCACCACAATGGGCATCAGCGCGCTCTCCACGGATTGTACGATGTCTGCCATAATTTCCTCCTCTTTTCCCACAAAAAAATTTCGGAGCGGCTTCGTACTTGCCGTTCCGGAGAAATGCGCACACAGTGCGCACATAGCAGGCGCTCTCACGCCTGTTTTCTCTGTTCCTCTGGAAGCCGGGGGACGGTACGTCTCTCCCTAGCTTGTCCCTTCGGCCCTCCCGCAGGAGGCTCTCATTTTACAAACCGACGGATTTTTTCCTGCGCATTTCAGTGCGCTTTGTCTATTTTTTAGCATAAACGTATCATGCTTATTTGTTTTTGTCAACTTCCGCCGCCGATTTATAGAAAAACTCTATATATTGCCCGTCCATCTGGAGGCGGCGAGAGAGCCCGCCATCCGGGCGTTTCCGGACGGCGGGCCCTCTCCCCTGCCGGCTATGCGGTTTCATGCGCGGCGGATAGTCCGGCCCTCACAGCGCCGTAAACCGCGCCGCGCCCCGGCCGCCCAGCCACCGGAGCAGGACGGCGCATCCGGCCAGCAGTGCCAGGGCGCACAGGGCAAGGCAGGCGGCCTCGCTCCACACCCGCCGCCCCAGCCACACCAGGACTCCGCAGCCCGCCGCAGCTGCGGCGGCGCCCAGCAGGGAGACCAGGGCGGCGGCGGACATCTTTACCACTACCATATCGTTGACCGCGTCCAGCTTGGGGAGCCGCAGGTTCACCGCCAGCCCCAGCAGGGCGGCGAAGCAGGCGAAAGCCATGCCTGCGCACAGCAGCGCCGCCCCCTCCGGGGCGCTCAGGCCCAGCCCCCGGGTCAGTCCCGCCGCGCCGACGACCAGGCAGGGCAGTGTCAGCGCCAGCTGGAACACCACCTTTGCGGAGAAGATCACCCCGGGGGACAGCGGAGCCTCCCGGAGGATCCACAGATTCTGTCCCTCCAGGCTGATAGAGGAGGCGGTGATGTTCACCGTGGCGAGGGAAAAGCCCATTGCCGCCGCAGCCAGGGACAGCAGGGGCGCGTCCCCGGGCAGCATGGCCCGGACGCGGCCGCCCATCACCGCCATCGCCACCCCACCGGCGGCCAGAAGAATGAGCCCCAGGCCGGTATTAAACAGATAGATGGGCGTACCGATGTACCGGGCCGCCTCCTTTTTCACCAGAGCCCGCCAAGGACCGGACCCCTTCAGGCGGGTGAGCCGGTAGGCCGGACGGTGGCCGTGGGCCCGCAGGCCGGTGAGGACCTGCCGGTAGAACCGGGACAGCAGGGCCGCCCCGGCCAGCACCGGGACCAGGGACAGCAGGCCAAGCATGAACAGGGTCTCCCAATCCCCGCACACGCCCCGCTGAAAGAGCCGGAGGGGTACGCCCCACAGGCCGCCGTCCAGGGCTCCGGTCCCGGCGGCCAGACCGGAGACGCCCCTGCTTACCTGGACGGAAAGACCCAGAACCGCCGCCAACAGCAGGGCGTACAGCAGCAGGTTCACCAGCTTCCGGTTGGCAAAGCGGCCCCCCAGCCAGCTCAGCAGAAAGCCGGCCAGCAGCGCCAGCGCCGTGGGCAGCAGCGCCAGAAACACTGTGCCAATGGCCAGACGCAGGAGCATCAGGAGCCCGCCGCTGCCGCCGTACCATAGCCAGGCCGCGCCGGCGGGCAGGATCACCAGGGCGCTGATGACCAGATTCTCCACATACAGCGCCGCCAGCTTGCTCAGCAGCACCGTGACGGCGGGCACCGGCATGGACAGCAGCAGATCCCCGTCCCTGCCCCCGAACACCACCCCCTGGGCCGCAAAGGCGGTGAGCATCGTGCCCCCCACCACGGCCATGCCCGGTATCAGCGCCAGCAGCAGCTCCAGCGCCCCGGCTTGCGCCAGCTGGGCCCCCAGGCCGAAGCTGTAGACGCCGGAGATATACAGGCACAGAAGGCCGATGAGGGCTATGGACAGCCAAACGGAGACAGGCCGCCGCCGGTTCGTCCGGCCCAGGTGGAGGGCGGCCAGCAGGGCCCGCAGCTGGACCCGGGTGAGCACAAGCAGCTTTCTCACTGGTCCCGCCCCCTCTCCGAGAGCTCCAGGAACACGTCCTCCAGGCTGGAGTCCCCCACCACCTCCTGGGTGGGGCCGTACCGGACCAGGCGGCCCTCCCGGATGATGGCGATGGTGTGGCACAGCTTCTCCGCCACCTCCAGCACATGGGTGGAGAAGAACACCGCCCCGCCCTCCCGGCACAGCTGGGCCAGATAGCCCTTGAGCAGATGGGCCGCCGCCGGATCCAGGCCCACGAAGGGCTCGTCCAGCACCAGCAGCCTGGGCCTGCGCATCAGGGCGGAGATGAGGGCCAGCTTCTGCTTCATGCCGTGGGAGTAGCCGGCAATGGCGGAGCCCAGCTCCGATGTCATGGCGAAGCTGTCCCCATAGAGGCGAATGCGCTCCGTCCGCTCCCGGGAGGAGATGCCGTACAGGTCCGCCAGCAGGTTCAGATAGTCGACGCCGCTCATAAATTCATAGAGGTCCGGGTTGTCCGGCAGAAAGGCGGTGATGGACTTGGCGGCCACCGGGTCCGTGCGGACGTCATGGCCGCCGATGCGGATGGACCCCTGGCTGAAGTCCAGGACCCCCGCCACCGCCCGCAGGGTGGTGGTCTTGCCCGCGCCGTTGTGGCCGATGAAGCCGCAGATCTCGCCGGGGGATACGTGGAGGGTCAGATCGTCCACGGCGGTCCGGCCGCCGGGGTAGGTCTTGGTGTAGTGGGTGATGGTCAGCATGGTGAAGCCTCCTTTTTCTCGTGTGCTCTGATAATACCCTTTCCCGCCGGGGGAAGGTCAAGAATTTTTTTCAAAAAAATAAGCTTCCACCAGGGGGAAGGCCTCTTTTCCGCCCTCCGGCGGGCCAGAACAGCGCCAAAGGCGGCGGCATCGGCTCCCTCTTTTTCCTCCCGGCATGGCCGGGACGGTTGACCTGGGGGCGGATTTATATTAGAATGGGGGCTACGGTTTACATACTTTATGAAAGAGAGACAGGCGCTATGAAACAGGATTGGAGCAATCGCTATATTGCCGCCCGCCGGGCGGTGATCGCCCAGCGGTATCAGCATATGAACCCCGCCCAGCAGGAGGCCGTGCTGACCACGGAGGGGCCCCTTCTGCTGCTGGCCGGCGCGGGCAGCGGCAAGACCACCGTGCTGATTAACCGGGTGGACAACCTGCTGACCTTCGGCCGGGGCAGCGACACCAGGGAGGTGCCGGAGTGGGCCACGGACGAGGATCTGGCCTTCCTGGAGGGCTTCCCCCGGAATCCGGCCCCGGAGGACTGGCAGCGGGCCCAGCGGCTGTGCGCCGTGGACCGGGCCGCCCCCTGGTCCGTCATCGCCATCACCTTCACCAACAAGGCCGCCGGGGAGCTGAAGGAGCGTCTGGAGCGGATGTGCGGCGCCAGCGCCCGGGACATCTGGGCCGCCACCTTCCACTCCGCCTGCCTGCGGATCCTGCGCCGGGACGTGGAAGCCCTGGGCCTGGGCTTCACCAGCAGCTTCACGGTCTACGACACCGACGACAGCAAACGGGTCATCAAGGACATCCTGAAGGCCATGAGCCTGGATGAGAAGGAGTACCAGCCCCGGTCCATCCTCTCCATCATCTCAGGGGCCAAGGACAAGGACTGGTCCCCGGACCGATTCGCCCAGGAGGCGGGCTCCTCCCGGGACTGGCGGATGCCCAAGATCGCGGAGATCTACGCCGGCTACCAGCGCCGCCTGCTGGAGGCCAACGCCATGGACTTTGACGACATCATCTTCCACACCGTCCACCTGCTCAAAAAGTGCGGGGATGTCCGGGAGCGCTACCAGCAGAAATTCCGCTACGTGCTGGTGGACGAGTACCAGGACACCAACCACCTCCAGTACATGCTGGCCCGGCTGCTGGCCGGGGGGTACGAGAACATCTGCGTGGTGGGCGACGACGACCAGTCCATCTACCGCTTCCGTGGGGCCAACATTGAGAATATCCTCAGCTTTGAGAAGCAGTACGAGGCCTGCCGCACCATCCGCCTGGAGCAGAACTACCGCTCCACCCAGAATATCCTGGACGCGGCCAACGAGGTCATCCGCAATAACGCCGGCCGCAAGGGCAAGACCCTGTGGACCCAGGCGGGGCCCGGGGACAAGGTGCTGGTGAAGACCGTGTTCAGCGAGAGCGACGAGGCCAACTACATAGCCGGCCAGATCCTGGACGCCTACGGCCGTGGGGGCAGCTGGCGGGACAACGCCGTCCTCTACCGGATGAACGCCCAGTCCAACGCCCTGGAAATGGCCCTCAAGCGCAACGGCATCCCCTACCGGGTCTACGGGGGCATGAAGTTCTTTGACCGGGCGGAGGTCAAGGATATGCTGGCCTACCTGTGCGTCATCCACAACCCCGCCGACGGCCTCCGCCTGCGCCGGATCATCAACACCCCCGCCCGGGGCATCGGCGGGACCACCGTGGACAAGGCCGCCGCCCTGGCGGAGGCGGAGGGGGCGAGCCTCTGGGAGATCCTGGCGCGGGCGGGGACCTATCCCGCCCTCAAGGCCGCCGCCGGCAAGCTGGAGAAATTTGTGGGCATCATCCGGGATCTGCGCACCCTGGAGGGACAGGTGGAGCTGGCGGAGCTGTACGACGCGGTGTGCGACAGGACCCAGTACGTCAAGGTTCTGGAGGAGAAGGGGGACATGGAGAGCCGGGGCCGGATTGAGAACGTCCAGGAGCTCCGCTCCAGCATCCTGGGCTTCCTGGAGAACGATCCGGACAACCCCACCCTGGCGGGATTCCTGGACAGCGTGGCCCTGTATACGGACCTGGATGAGTCCGCGGACAGCGACAACTGCGTGTCCCTGATGACCATGCACTCCGCCAAGGGCCTGGAGTTCCCCAACGTGTACGTGGTGGGCATGGAGGAGGGGGTCTTCCCCGGAGCCCGGGCTGTGGGCGAGGAGGAGGAGATGGAGGAGGAGCGGCGGCTGTGCTACGTGGCCATGACCCGGGCCCGGCAGCGGCTGGTGATGACCAGCGCCCGGCAGCGGATGCTCTACGGCCGCACCAGCAGCAACCTCCCCTCCCGCTTCCTGGACGAGCTGCCCCAGGACGCCATTGAGCGGCAGGGTAACAGTGACAGCAGCCGAGCCGGCGGCTGGAGCGGCGGCTCCTCCTTCAGCGCCTCCGCGCCCCTGGGCGGCTCCAGAAGCGGCGGCTCCTCCGGCAGGCCCGCCGCCCGGCCGCCCCGGGATACCGGCTACACCGGCCGGACCTCCGCCGCGCCGCAGAACCTCCTCCAACTGGAGAAGGGGGACGCTATCCAGCACCGGACCTTTGGCAAGGGCATGGTGCTCAGCGTGCGGCCCGTGGGCAACGACGCGCTGGTGGAGGTGGCCTTTGACGGCGTTGGCGTCAAGAAGCTGATGCTGAAGGTGGCGGGCGCGCACATTACAAAATTATAAGGCAGGTCCCAGTTCCGCCGCTGCCGGGGAGGCCGCGAAAAAAACGGGACAAAATTGATTTTTCGGGGAACAATCCTCTTAAGCCATGCGTCTATAGTGACGCCGCCCCGTACAGGGGCCGGGCAAAACAATGTTTGGAGGTATCCCGAATATGAAAAAACTGATTGCTCTTCTTTTGACCCTGACCGCCGTCCTGTCCCTGGCCGCCTGCGGCGGCTCCGGCGGCACCCCAGACCAGCAGGCCCCGGACCTGAACCAGTACTACGAGGACTTCATGTCCACCCTGGGCGCGGACAACACCCCAGCCATGATGGATTTGGAGGGGGAGTTTCTGGAGACCTTCTACCCCGGCCTGAGCGACTGCAAGACCAAGCAGCTGGTGGTAAAGGCCGCCGCCATCTCCTCCGTGCCCTTTGAGTTTGCCCTGGTGGAGCTGGAGAACGCCGCCGACGCGCAGAAGGTGGAGGAGCTCTTCCAGGCCCGCATTGACGCCCAGGTCCAGGGCGGGGCCTTCTACCCGGAGACCATCGAGGGCTGGAAGAAGGCCCAGGTGATTACCAAGGGCAGCGTGGTGGCCCTCATCTCCGCCGGGGACAGCCAGTCCAGCGCGGTGGAGGCCTTTGAGAAGCTGTTCGCGTGATCGTTCATAAGCGGCAAAAACCGGACAGCCGTGGGACCCTCCCACGGCTGCCCCTGACGGGAGAGAGAATCCATGGTCTTTTCCAGCCTGCCCTTCCTATTCTTCTACCTGCCGGCAACGCTGGCGGTCTACCGGCTCACGCCGCTGAAGCTCCGCAACCTCTGCCTGCTGGCGGTGAGCCTGCTGTTCTACGGCTGGGGGGAGCCGGTGTATATCACCATTATGCTGCTGTCCATTGCCGTGGACTACACCCACGGCATCCTGGTGGAGCGATGGCGGGACAACGACCGCCGGGCCAGGATGGCGGTGGCCTCGTCGGTCTTCTTTAATCTGGCCATCCTGGTGTTCTTCAAGTACTGGGATTTCCTGGCCGAAAGCGTCAACGGCCTGACGGGCCTGGGGCTCCCCGTTCTGGGGCTCCCCCTGCCCATCGGCATCAGCTTCTACACCTTTCAGACCATGAGCTACACCATTGACGTCTACCGCCGGGCGGCCCCGGTCCAGCGGGACCCGGTGGCCTTCGGTGCGTACGTCACCCTCTTCCCCCAGCTCATCGCCGGACCCATTGTCCAGTACCGCACCGTGGCGGACCAGCTGAAGGGCCGGACGGAGAGCATGGAGAAATTTGTCTCCGGCATCCAGCGGTTCTCCGTGGGGCTGGCCAAGAAGGTGCTGCTGGCCAACGCCATCGGCCAGCTGTGGGACGACGCCCTGGCCGCAGAGCAGCTGACCCTGACAGGAGCGTGGCTGGGCCTTGCGGCCTACGCCTTCCAGATCTACTTCGACTTCTCCGGGTACAGCGACATGGCCATCGGCCTGGGGCGGATGTTCGGCTTTACGTTCCTGGAGAACTTCAACTACCCCTACATCTCCCGCTCAGTGGTGGAGTTCTGGCGGCGGTGGCACATCTCCCTGACCACCTGGTTCCGGGAGTACGTCTACTTCCCCCTGGGGGGCAACCGGGTGTCCCGGGCCAAGTGGGTGCGCAACATCCTGACGGTCTGGCTCCTCACGGGCGTCTGGCACGGCGCGGGGTGGAATTTCCTGCTGTGGGGCCTCTACTACGGGGCATGGATGCTGGCGGAGCGGCTGCTGCTGGGCCGGTGGCTGGAGCGGCTGCCTGCGGCTCTGGGGCGGGTCTACACCCTGCTGATCGTGCTGGTGGGCTGGGCCCTCTTCGCTGTGGAGGACATGGGCCGGCTGGGGGCCTACTTCCGCTCCCTGGCCGGGGGCGGCGGCCTTTTCTCCCCCCTGGACGGCTACCACCTGCGCTCCTATCTGCCCATGCTGGTCATCCTGGCGGCGGGATCCACGCCTCTGGCCAAGAGACTGTGGGACCGCCTGGGGGAGCGGGGCCGGTCCCTGCTGGGTCCCGCACTGGTGGCTGTGTCACTCATTCTCTGCACCGCCTCCCTGGTGGACGCCAGCTATAATCCCTTTCTGTATTTTCGCTTCTGAGAATAACTTTTTGTAATCTATCTTTTGCAAAGCAACAAGGAGGACGCCATGACGAAGATTGCCCAGCGCATCACCGCGGCGGTGTTCTGCCTGTTCCTGGCGGGCTTCGGACTGGCCCACCTGCTGCTGCCGGACCGGGACTTCTCCCCAGTGGAGAACCGGAGTTTAGAGGGGCTGCCCGCCTTCTCCTGGTCCGCCCTGGCGGAGGGCAGCTACACTGCGGATTTGGAGAAGTATCTGGCGGACCAGTTCCCCCTGCGGGACGGCTGGATGGGACTGAAAAACCGGATGGAGTACCTGCTGGGCCGGCGGGAGTTCCACGGCGTGTACCTGTGCGGCGACACCCTCATCAACAAGGTGGAGGAGGCCGGACGGGCGGACCAGAACCTGGACTATCTCCGCCGTCTGGCGGAAATGACGGACCTGCCGGTCTATGTCTCCCTCATCCCCACGGCGGCGGAGGTTTGGCGAAGCAAACTGCCCTCCGGGGCGGAGAGCTTTGACCAGCGGGCCTATCTGGAAAAGGCCAAGGCCCTGCCGGGCCTCCGCTGGGTGGACGTGGGCGGCGCGCTGGCGGACCACGCCGGGGAGCCCATCTTCTACCGCACGGACCACCACTGGACCAGCCTGGGGGCCTATTGGGGCTATGCCGCCATTCTGGAGGCCATGGGGGAGACCCCCGCGCCTCTGGGACCGGCGGAGACCGTGTCCGAGAGCTTTCGGGGCACCCTCTACTCCACCTCCGGCGTCCACTGGCTGGAGCCGGATACCATAGAGCGGTACGTGTCCGGCCAGGGGGTGACGGTGGAGGCCGGCGGGGAGACCCGGGGCCTCTACGTGGACAGCTTCCTGGAGGAGAAGGACCAGTACGCCTCCTTCCTGGGGGGCAACGGGCCCCTGTATATTATCCGCAATCCGGCGGCCGCCTCCGATGAAACCCTGCTGGTGGTGCGGGACAGCTACAGCGACTCCCTGGCCCCCTTCCTGAGCCAGCAGTTTGGGGAGATCCACCTGCTGGATCTGCGCTACTACCGCACCGGCGTGGCCCAGTACGCCCAGGACGTGGGCGCGGACCAGATCCTGGTCTGCTACAGCGTGGAGAACTTCATCAAGGATCTGGACGCGGTGTTCCTGGCCCAGTGAGGGCCGCTGAGAAAAAGAGATCATAAGGAGAAGAACCGATGAAAAAGATACTGGCGGTCATGCTGACCCTGACGCTGACCCTGGGCCTCGCGGCCTGCGGCGGGAAGGACGCCCCCGGCGATACGGCGGGAGAGCCCGACGACAGCATCCAGACCCCGGCGGAGCCCAGCCCCGCGCCGGACCCTGCTCCGGAGCCCCCCGCCGGCCAGGGGGAGGAGCCGGAGGTCCCTGACCAGAGCGGTGAGCCGGCCCAGCCCGCCGAGCCCCAGCAGCCGGAGGAGGAGCCGATTCTGCGGGTCAGCCACGAGGACGTGACCCTCCGCTCTGCCGGGGAGAGCTTCCGGCTGTCCGTGTGGGATTCCAACGGCAATGATCCCGACGCCTGCACCTTCACCTCCGCCGATCCGGCGATTGCCGAGGTGGACGAGGCCGGCGGCGAGATCACCGCCGTGGCCCCGGGGACCACCACCGTCACTGCCCACGTAAAGTTCGGGGACAAGGAGACGGACTTCTCCTGCATCGTCCGCTGCGTCTGGAAGGCGGAGCCCGTCTCCGGCAGCGGAGAGAACGCTGTCCAGCCCCCGCCCGAGGAGACCGCTCCCCCCGCCGGGGAGAGCCTTCCCAGCCTCAGCGGCTTCTTCGCCACGCTCCAGGGCTCCTACGAGGGCCTGGGGGCCATGTCGGTGATGGAGGGCGAGGTGCTGGACAACTACTACCCGGGTCTGAGCAGTCACCCCGCCGTGGAGGAGGCGCTCATTCAGGAGACCATGATGTCCATGTCCAATGTGGCGGTGGGTCTGGTGAAGTTCACCGACGAGGCCACGCTGGACGACATGCTGGAGGTCCAGGCCATCCTCCAGGGGCGCATCAACGCCCAGGCCGAGGGCGGGGCGTGGTATCCCGCCTCCTGCGAGACCTGGAAGGCGGGCGTCATCACCTCCGTGTCCCGCCACATGGGCATGTTCGTCTATCCCGACGAGGCCCAGACCCTGGCGGACCTGTTCACCCAGACCTTCAGCAACTGACGGCTTTATAACACACGGTTTTGCTGCTTTCCTCCCCGGGGGAAGGCAGCAAAATCCTATTGTAGAGGAGATATGCCATGGACAAGCTGACGGCCCGGGACCGGGCCGAGGAAAATTTCCGCAAGCTGGCGGCGCTGTTTCCAGGCGCTGTGACGGAGACCGGCTCCGGCGGGGCGTCCGCTGTCCGGCGGGTTTTGGACGCCGAAGCCCTGGCCCGGGAAATCGGCGCACAGGTGGCGGAGGGGCCCGGCGAGCGATACCAGTTCACATGGCCGGGCAAGCGGCAGGCCGTGCTGGCCGCCAACACCCCCGCCGCGGGAACCCTCCAGCCCTGCCGGGAGGAGAGCGCGGACTTTGACCGGACAGAAAACCTGTACATAGAGGGGGACAACCTGGAGGTCCTCAAGCTCCTCCGGGAGACCTTTATGGGCAAGGTCAAGGTCATCTACATCGATCCCCCCTACAACACAGGCAGCCATCTCCTCTACCGGGACAACTTCACCCTCTCCCGGGAGGACTTCGCCCGGGCCAGCGGCCAGCGGGACGAGGCGGGCAATCTCCGCTTCTCCATGGATTCCAGCGCGGAGAGCGGCGGCCGCTTCCACGCGGACTGGCTGAACATGATCTACCCACGCCTCCGGCTGGCCCGGGACCTGCTGGCCGAGGACGGGGTGCTGATGATGAGCATCGACAGCCACGAGGCGGCCAATGCTCAGAAGTGCCTGGACGAGGTGTTCGGGTCCCGGAACTTCCTCAACCATCTGGCCTGGGTGGCCAACCTCACCGGCCGCCAGATCGCCGGGGCTGGGGCGGTCAAGACCTGGGAGAGCGTGCTGCTGTACGCCAGGAACGCCGCCGCCGCGCCGGCCCTGACCGTGGACGCCGCCTGGGCCAGACAGACCATGCCCGACGCCTACAAGGGCCTCCGGCGGGATATCCGGGAGGACGAGCTGGGCCCCTTCGCGGTGGGGGACACCCTGTACAACCATAACCGGAAATTCAACGAGGAGACCCGGCCCAATCTGGTCTTCTCCATCTACTACCGCCCGGACACCGGGGAACTGGACACTGGGGAAATCGGGGAGGCGCGGGAGGGCTTTGTGGAGCTCCCTCCCCACCCCAACGGCGACGGGGTCCACCGCTACCACGCCTGGAGATGGTCCCGGCGGAAGATCGCCCGGGAGAGCCGGGAGCTCATCGTCCTCCCCACCCGGACCGGGCGGTATGAGATCTACACCAAGCGCCGGGACTACGCCCGCACCGCCCTGAAGGACCTCATCACCAACATCCCCAACGGGGACGCCCAGCTGCGCAAGCTCTTTGACGGAAAAAAGGTGTTTGATTACCCCAAGTCCGTGGAGCTGCTGGAGACGCTGCTGGGCGCTGTGCCGGACAGGGACGCCCTGGTGCTGGACTTCTTCTCCGGCTCCGCCACCACCGCCCACGCGGTCATGTCCCTCAACGCCGCCGATGGGGGCCGCCGGCGCTTTATCCTGGTGCAGCTGCCGGAGCCGGTCCGGGCGGGCAGCGCCGCCCGGCAGGCTGGGTTCACCGATATCTGCCAGATCGGCAGGGAGCGGATCCGCCGGGCAGCGGCCAAGATCGCCGGGGACCGGCCGGAGGCGGTCTTCGACGGGGGCTTCCGGGTCCTCCGGTGGGAGGCGCGCTGTCCCCCGGATCAGGGCGGAGCGGAGCCGGAAAATTTCATTTGACTGCACCGCCGTTTGTGGTATAATATCCATAGAAACGGCCCGGCCGCTGCTGCGCCGTTTTGCTCCCCGGCGGAGCGAAATCTCCTAGGGCTTGTTTGATAATTGGCAATATGCCCAACAGCGAGGAATTTTTTTGCCAGACAAGGCAAATTTTCGCAGGCATCCATATCGTGCAATGACCCCATCGAGGGGTCATGCACGATTATTCTGCACGGGCGCTCGATGCGCCCGTTGCAGAATCTGACGGATGGCAAGAAAATTTAACGCAGTATGGCAGAAAAAGGCCCGCTGTTTGGGCGTGTTGACAATTTTCAAACATGCCCTAATGACCACCAGGAGGGCGCGCTATTATGCTCATTGCCGTATTGAACGGAACCCTGTCCGAGGCGGAGCAGGATATGTACATCCGCCGCATCACCAGCCGGTACCCCGTGGGTACGGTGGAGAAGATCACGCTGGACGTGCAGGGGGACTTTGTGGATATCTCCTACACGCTCCACCGCTTCCGGAATATGCGGAAGATGGGCGGGTACTGCATCGGAGAGCCGTCGGACTGGAACGTCGCCAAGCAGGCGGAGCTCCGGGACACTGTCGCCCACCCCATTGACGGGGACTAGACGGTCCCCGCGCCCAATGCTCGATCTGTGAGGCAGAAAAAGGCTCGAAGAATATTATTCAAATCGGAGGAAGCAGTATGGATCAAAAGGTAAAGCGTATTGGCGTTCTCACCAGCGGCGGGGACGCGCCTGGCATGAACGCGGCCATCCGCGCCGTCGTGCGCTCCGCGCTGGCCCGGGGCATCAGCTGCGTGGGCATCCGCAGAGGGTGGAACGGGCTGATCGGCAGTGATTTTATCCCCATGGACACCTCCAGCGTCAGCCACATCATCGATAAGGGCGGCACCCTCCTCTACACCGCCCGCAGCGATGAATTCCGCACCGTGGAGGGCCAGAACAAGGCCCTGAGCACCTGCAAGCTGCTGGGTCTGGACGCCATCGTGGCCATCGGCGGCGACGGCACCTTCCGGGGCGCTCTGGAGCTCTCCCGCCGGGCTGCGGAGTTAAACTACAAGCTCCAGGTGGCCGGCATCCCCGCCACCATTGACAACGACATCGGCTGCTCCCACTACACCATCGGCTTCGATACCGCCTGCAACACTGCCATCGAGTGCATTGACAAGCTCCGGGACACCATGCAGTCCCACGAGCGCTGCTCCGTGGTGGAGGTCATGGGCCGCCACGCCGGCTACCTGGCCCTGTCCGTGGGCATCTCCGTGGGCGCAACCGCCGTGCTCATCCCCGAGCGGGAGCTGAATTTTGAGCAGGATATTGTGGATAAGATCCGCCGGGCCCGTCTGGCCGGGACCACCCACTACATGGTGGTGGTGGCCGAGGGCGCGGGCAGCACCACGGAGATCAGCCAGCGGATCCACGAGGAGGTGGGCATCGATCCCAGAGTGACGGTGCTGGGCCACATCCAGCGGGGCGGCTCGCCCTCCGCCAAGGACCGGGAGACCGCCAGCTGCATGGGCTACAACGCGGTTCAGGCCATTGCCGAGCACCGGGGCAACTGCGTGGTGGCCACCCAGGACGGCCGCCTGACCGTCATGGAGATGGAGGAGGCGCTGAAGATGAAGAAGACCTTCCATATGGAGCGCTACCAGATCCTGGAGTCCCTGATTAATAATAACTGCGGGTTGGTCTGATACATACCGCAATCCCCACGCCTCTCAAAAACGAATATACTCCCCATAGCGCAGGCAGCAGAGATTGATCTCTGAACCTTGTACTATGGGGAGTATTTTTATGCAGGTATCGTTTTAACCCGTTAGATGGCTGCCCTATCCAGGGGCATCGTTACGTGAAAATATCTCTGTTCAACTGCTCTGTAAACGCCTCCGCGCCCCTGGAATTCAAATGGGTCAGGTCAGTGAAGAACATACGTTGATGGGCATATATATCCATATAGTCCAAAATCGTAAGCCCCCCCCCGGTGGAAGCTTCCCGTACAATCTGGTAAAATCGTTCTCTCTTTTTGCTGACAGCTGCGCGGGATTGCGCGTCAATTCCATCCATGTAATACGGCGGAACAATAAGGACCGGCATCATGTCCTCCTCCCGCAGCTCCCGGATAAATTGAGAAAACAGGCGCTTATTTTCAGCGGCAGTAACCTCATGGTCGCGGAACCAGAGCTTTCCCAACTCCGCTGTGCCGTTTTCTCCGGAATATACGCCGCCATTCTGGTGCTGGTATCTCTGAAAATGGTAAAATTCCGATACTTTTCTGCCGAACATGCGATAATTCGCTACGTAGTCCGCCCCGTCCGGCGCCTGCTGAAAATGATGCCAGTCGTCCAGCCGCCATAGTGAAAAGCACGTGCCAATTTTATAGTTATATACGGTCCGGGAAAAATCATAGTCAAAGATATAATAAGGAAATACCAGCAATGCCCTCCCTCCCTGCCGAGGCAGGCGGCCCTGATGTCTCATATACGTGAATAGCTTGAAATTATAGTACAAATCGAGACTGTGCCAGGAGCAGTCATATGTTGGAAATTTTAGCGCATCCTTGTGGATTCCCCTCAGCGAGTACGACAGTCCATAAATCAAATTGGGCTCTTCTTGATAGTGCTCATCAATATCTTTGACCAAATCCAGCTGCATTTTCTCCGCGCTCTGATGAATAAACATCAAGGGCTTGATAATTTTCTCCCCAGGGACCCCATTTTTTTGCAGCGCATTACACATATCTGCCAGTACGGATTCCTTAAAGGAGAGGGGCACGATGTAATCAAATGATTCATCGCACAACTGCTGAGGCGGAATAAATCGCTTTCCGTCTATTACGTCGCTTTCATACCACGTATCTGAATAGCCAATGATCTCATATCCATCGTCCAGAAAAAACTCAATATTTCTTCTCAGCTCTATATGTCGAACGCCATATAAAATAATCTTTTTCATTCGCATATTCCTACCCTCTCGCTGTGTGTCAGGGCAGCAGCTCCGCAGGCGGCCAGCCCTTGACCGCTCCATCCCATGTCCTGAGCTGGCGCTGCTCAATAAGCCAGGCCAGCACCTGGGCCAGCGTCACAATCTCCCCGGCGCACTCCCGCCGGGCTATCGCCAGTTTCTCCGGGATGCCGGTCAGGTCGCAGATCACCATACAGTCTGCCGGCGGCAGAGGATCGTCCCCCAGGCGGTATACCTCCATGTGCTCATGGATCGCGCTGAAGTTATCCAGCTCTGCGCCGTAGATGGCAGAGGCGGTCCCGCAGTTCTGAAGCGCGTCAAAAAGCCGCCGCCCCTCCCGGTTCATACCCAAGATGGCCACCGTCTGGAAGCCGTGAGCCGCAAAGTACTCCCCGAGGCTGGCCCCCTTCTGCTCCAATAGCAGCCAAGTGTACAGCAGGTCCCTCTCCCTGTCCGCAGCGGCCAGCTCCTTCTTTTCCTGGCGGTACTTCTCCAGCCACACCTTTTTTACCAGAAGGCCGCCTGCGGCCGCCCCCAGCAGCGCCGCAGGCACGAACACCCAGCGTCTCATGAATTTCTTTCCTCAAGAAATTCCTCGATCGTGAGGACCGGCCCCTTGAAGCCCAGCGCGGGCAGGTCCTTGAACCAGTAGCCGCCCTTGTGGAAATCAATAATCAGCATCAGATCCGCCATCTCCGGCCGGAAGCTCTGCTTGGAGATCTTGGGGATCTCTCCCTCCTCATCGCCAGTCCAGGTCAGCTGGAACACCTCGGCGCCCGCCTCCCGCAGGAGCCCGCCCATCATCTGGGAGAACTCATTTTTACCGTAAAAACCTACGCGTCTGCTTCCTGTGCACTCCAGACAGGCCTTCAGATAGTCCACCGCCGAAAGGCCCTTATCGTTCTGGTAGATATTCAGAAGCAGCCGGTTATAGATTTTCTCCTGGCTCAGCGGGTGGGGCATGGGCTCACGAAGATTGTGACAGCCCCAGTCGTAAACTTTGGGATCATTCCAGCAGTCATCCGCCAACACTTTCAGATATTCCTTGTGATAGGGATGAAGCGGATTGAGAATGTTCTTAAACCAGTAGGTGTCCTCCTCCATGTGCCACCACTTATAGAGAGGCTTCATAATAATCGAGTCAATCTCGAACTCATCTGAATGGGCAAATGTACGGATGTACTCCGGTACCTCCCAAAAGTTGCACTCCTGAACAACAATTGTGACAGAAAGCTTATTGATTTTGTTTTCACGACGCAGACCGCTGAGAAAACGGAGGTTATTTAACACCCGTTCCAAGTGGTCAAACCCGCCGCTTAAGTAACGATAGGTTTCCCGCCGGATACTATTTATGGTAACCGTCGTGCTCAGGTTGTAATCGCCCAAATGAGAAAATCGATTCCAATGCGATTCATCGAATAAAACACCGTTGGTCTCAAATAAGAGGCTAAAATCTTGATGGATAGGTTGTAGCTTTTCCAGGAACTTAATGAAGCTGGGATTCGCTAAAAATTCCCCGCCGCCATTCATGCTCAGTGATTTCGCCTGATTTGCATATGGCAAGAAACGTTTCAGGGCATCATCAATTTTCTCCCGTTCGCCCTCTTCTGGGCAATAGATTTCTTTGCGACAATTCGTGCAGGCAATGTTGCAGATGTGGTCATTGGCCATGTTGATATTTATCGGTGTAGGTGAAACGACAGCTCTTTTTGCGATTTCCTCTTCCGATAAATCCGGCAACTCATTCCGTTCCAAAAAAGGGCAAGAGATTCCTCTGCAAAACGCAAAAGAGCCATTCAATATACTATTTCGTGCAGCCTGAGCTGCTTCACTGTGCCAAATATCATCTAAATCCTGTTCATAAAGATTTCCAATTACATAGTGCATCCAGCCGCATGGCCAGACTTCCCCTTTATCTGCCAAATACGCATAGTTAAAAGGTCTGTCACAAAATTTCATCGCATTACGTCTCCTTTTATTTGTTATTGTTGATTATTCCACTCCCGGTTCTCCAGATACCACTGGATCGTGCGCCTGATTCCCTCCTGGAAGGCCGTCTCCGGCGTCCAGCCCAGCTCCCTTTGAATCTTTCCCGGGTCAATGGCATAGCGCAGATCGTGGCCCTTCCGGTCCTCCACGTAGGTGATGAGGCTCTCCGGCTTCCCCAGCTCCCGGCAGATCAGGCGCACAATGTCGATGTTTCGCATCTCGTTGTGTCCGCCCACATTGTAGACCTCCCCCGCCCTGCCTTGCCGCAAAATCAGGTCTATGGCCTTGCAGTGGTCCTCCACGTACAGCCAGTCCCGCACATTGCTCCCCTGGCCGTACACCGGCAGGGGCTTATCCTGCAAGGCGTTGGAGATCATCAGCGGGATCAGCTTCTCCGTAAACTGATACGGCCCGTAGTTGTTGGAGCACCGGGAGATGGTCACCGGCAGGCCGTAGGTCCGGTGGTAGGACAGCGCCAGCAGGTCCGCCGAAGCCTTGGAGCTGCTGTAGGGGGAGCTTGTGCGCAGGGGCGTCTCCTCCGTGAACAGCAAATCCGGCCGGTCCAGAGGCAGATCCCCATAGACCTCGTCCGTGGAGACCTGGTGAAACCGGGCTGTCCCGTACTTCCGGCAGGCGTCCATCAGCGACGCCGTGCCCAGGATATTGGTCCGCAGGAATACCTCCGGGTCCTCAATGGAGCGGTCCACGTGGCTCTCCGCCGCGAAGTTTACCACAGCGGCCGGGCGCTCCTCCTCAAAGAGCCGGTCCACCGTCTCCCGGTCACAGATATCCCCCCGCACAAACCGGAATTGGGGGTGGTCCATCACCGGCGACAGGGTGTCCAGGTTTCCCGCGTAGGTCAATTTATCCAGACACACCACCCGGTCCTCCGGGTGGCTGTCCAGCATGTAAAAGAGAAAGTTCGCGCCGATAAACCCGGCGCCGCCAGTTACCAAAATCGTCATATCCGCTCCTTAGCCGGGCCCTCGTACAAGAGCCGGTCCTCCGCCACGCGCCGCAGGTGTTCGCCGTAGGATGATTTTCCGTACATCTCCGCCGCTCTCAGAAGGGCCTCCCGGCTGATCCACCTGGCGTGGTAGGCCACCTCCTCCGGCGCGGAGATAATCAGTCCCTGCCGGTTCTGCACCGTCTCCACAAAGGACGCCGCCTCCATGAGGCTGTCCACCGTCCCCGCGTCCATCCACGCGAATCCCCGGCCCAGCACCTGGGCCCGCAGCCGGCCCTCCTCCAGGTACATCCGGTTCAAGTCTGTGATCTCCAGCTCACCGCGCCGGGAGGGCCGGAGCCTCTTTGCCAGCGCAGACGCCCGGCCGTCATAAAAGTAGAGCCCTGTGATGCAGTAGTTGGACTTGGGCCGCGCCGGCTTCTCCTCCACCGACAGCACCCGGTACTCCCCGTCAAACTCCGCGATTCCGAACCGCTCCGGGTCCTTCACATAGTGGCAGAAGATGGTGGCGCAGCCCGCGGAGACGTTTTTCACCGCCTCGTGGAGGTTCCGCCGGAACCAGCCGCCGTAGAAGATGTTATCCCCCAGCACCAGCGCACAGGGCTCCCCTTGGAGGAACTCCTCGCCAATGAGCAGCGCCTGGGCCAGCCCCTCCGGCCGGGGCTGTGCCGCGTAGGACAGCCGGATGCCGAACTGGCCTCCGTCCCCCAGCAGGCTCTGAAACTGGGGCAGGTCCTCCGGCGTGGAGATCAGCAGGACGTCCCGGATCCCCGCCAGCATCAAGGTGGAGAGGGGGTAGTAGATCATGGGCTTGTCGTAGACCGGCAGCAGCTGCTTGGAGATAATCTTTGTCAGCGGATACAGCCGGGTGCCGGAGCCTCCGGCCAGAATGATTCCCTTCATTTGCGCCCTCCTAGTTTTGGCAGCCCAGAATGATCCCGCAGATCTGGTCCACGGTCTCCAGGGGCAGGTCCGCGTACAGGGGCAGGGTGAGGACCTGCCGGCTGACCCGCAGGGCTGCCGGCGTCTCCGCCGGGTCAAACCGCCCGCCGTAGCAGGAGAATGTGCTGGTCAGGGGGTAGAAATACTTCCTGGGCTTGATGCCCCGGGCCTCCAGGGCATCCGAAACCTGATCCCGGCTTGCGCCGAAGGTCTCCGGGTCAAACACCGCCGGGAAGTAGGCGTAGTTGGTCTCCACCTCCGGCTGGGCGGGGTTCAGCTGGATGCCGGCGATGCCCTCCAGCCGGGCTCGGTAGCGCTCCACCACCTGCCGCCGCTTCTGGAGTTCCCCGTCAATATGCCGCAGATTGCACAGCCCCATAGCCGCGCAGAACTCGTTCATCTTGCCGTTGCCCCCGATCTCGTCCACCGCCTCCGGGCCGTTGATGCCAAAGTCCTTCATCCGAGCCAGCTTCACACCCAGGGCCGCGTCGTGGAAGCAGGCTCCGCCGCCCTCGATGGTGTGGAACACCTTGGTGGCGTGGAAGCTGAAGCAGGACACGTCCCCAAAGCTTCCGATTCCCCGGCCGCGATAGCGGACGCCGAAGGCGTGGGCAGCGTCGTAGAGGACCCGCAGGCCGTGTTTGGCGGCGATAGACTCGATGGCCTCCACCCCGCACACATTGCCGTAGACATGGACCGGGAGGATGGCGCAGGTCCGGTCCGTGATCCTCTCCTCGATCTTCGAGGTGTCCATGGTGTATGTAACCGGGTCAATGTCGCAGAACACCGGCGTGAGGCCGCTGCGGACAATGGCCTGGGTGGTGGAGGCGAAGGTAAAGGGCGTGGTGATGACCTCACCCCGGAGTCCCAGGGCCTGGAGGGACAGCTCGATCGCCATATGTCCGTTGACCAGAAGCTCCAGGCAGTCTACACCCAGATACTGGGCCAGCGCGGCCTTCAGCTCCCGGTGCTTGCTGCCGTTGTTGGTCAGCCACCGGCTGTCCCACAGCGAGCGGAGCTCCTCGGTGTACTCCGTAAAGTCCGGCATAGAGGAGCGGGTGACATTGATTGTTTTCTCTGATGATTTCATCATTTTATGAAAATCCATATTCTCATCCTGATGGTGATTATATTTCTGGAAAGCACACATGTTTTTTGTAATTTGCGCCTATAATAGTTGCCTTTGAATCTGTAATCTTTAATCGGTTGGACTCTAGGGCTTGTTTGATAATTGGCGATATGCCCAATAGCGAGGAATTTTTTTGCCAGACAAGGCAAATTTTCGCAGGCATCCTGACGGATGGCAAGAAAATTTAACGCAGTATGGCAGAAAAAGGCCCGCTATTTGGGCGTGTTGACAATTTTCAAACATGCCCTAGA
>CANAZG010000048.1 GCA_947365965.1 uncultured Clostridia bacterium | reverse complement strand
TCCAGCACCGGCATGGTCAGGCCGATGATTCCCTCCAGCTCCTTCAGAGCGGCGGGGTACTCCTCGTCCACCAGCTCAGGCAGTTCGGTGATCTCCCGGAGCAGGTAGTAACCCTCCCACTTGCTGTCAGCATACAGGACGGCCTGGCGCTTCTGGCCGTTCTCCTCATAGACAGTCAGCTTGCAGGCGGCGTCCAGATCCTCCCGGTACATCTCATCGTCCACGCCGTCCTCATAGACCTGCCCCGTTGCGGCCAGCTCCTGCTGGCGGGCGTCAACCACCGCCTTGGCGTTCTCGCCGGGGACGATGGTGGCGTAGACCCGCAACCCATGGGCCTCCGTCCGGATGGCTCGGCCACCGGCGGAGTAGATGGGCGAGTCGCTGTAGGGGACGTACACATCCACAAAAGCGTCGTGTCCAAAGAGGTCGGTTTTCAAATAGGCCGCCGCCATATAGGAGCAGTCCCGGACTTCAGATACATGGATCTGGGACTGATAGTTTTCCTCTGTCACCACAGGTCCCTCAAAGCGGACGCTCTCCAGGGTGAACATCAGATTTGCCAGAACATCCTCACTCTTGTCGGAGGCGTTTTGCTCCGCCTCCATGGTGAACAACGTCCCGTCATCAGAGAGAACGGCGGCGGTATGGAACGCCTGACCGTCGGTGAGGTACACCGAAACGATATTGTACCGGGATGTCTCATGTAGAGGGGTCAGAGGCTCCTGATCCAGATATACCGCGTCAAATCGGTCGTAAAGAGGGGAGATACGGTATTCGCTGATATGCTGGCTCAGGGTATTCCAAGCGTCGCTGGCGTCCACACCGTACTGAACATAGGCCCGGTATAGAGTCCCGGTATTACCGTCCAAGAAGGTGCGGCGGCTGTACTTGAAGCCGCTGTCCACCCGGAACCACACCTCGGACATCTCATATTCCGTGATCTGTTCCGGCACCCTGGCGGAGATGCTCTTGACCTCCGGCTGTGTGCTCCCCTTCGGCGCGGAGTCCGAGGTCTGGGGCCGGTTCCACGTTGGGCCGACATAGACAGACATATCCAATACCCAGATTCCGGCGATGAGCGCAGCTGTAACCGCAAAGGAGAGGGGAATGAAGATCCAGCGGGCGGGCGTCGGCCCCTGGGAGCGTTCCATGCCGGAGGCGGGGCAGAAGTCGGGATAGCCCTTGCTGATCCGCAGCTTTTTCCGCTTGCCGTCTGCGGACTCATAGAAGCACGTCCAGTTCCAGTTGTCCTCCTTCTCCACCTGGAGGTCTTTCAGCTCTGTCACAGCGCAGGGGCCGTAGCTGGTGGTCTCGCCGTCCAGCAGGCAGCTAATCTCACACAGTACATCCCATTTGATGGCTGCCTGCTTGCTGGAGGATTGGCTCCACCAATTCTGTACGCTGCAAAAATGCTGCAAATCCACCCGCCACAGTTTTCCTCCGGCCCGGACGAACAGAATATGGAACGCGTTGCACAGTTGGAGCGTAGGGATCGACCAGCAGAGCAGGAACACCCCGCTGATAAATCCGCCCAAGACGATGGCGGTCATCCACCGGGTTTCCTGGATAAACGCGGTGGCGATAAATCCGCCCACCGATATGGCCATGATCACCAGCAGCGGTACAAAAACGCTCAGCCGCAGCGGACGCATCCAGTCTTTCCGCAGGGCGTAAAACTCCCCCTGGATGGGCGGCTGTTCATCCGGTTCAGCGGGGCCTTCCGGACGTTTGACCGGCTTACGGAGGCTGGAGATGAGGGTCGGGATTCCGCCAACCAAGGTAAAGAGGTATTGCAGCGCCAGTTCTCCCAGGAAAATTCGTCTCAGCTCACTGTCCTCCAGAAACAGCCCAATGCTCTGATAGATCAGAAAAAAGCTGACCTCCTCTGTGGCGACCTCCATCACCGCAAGGGCAAAGCACAGCTTGGTGGCGACGTAGGTCATCACAAGAATGAACAGCCCGGAAATGACCGCGCCCCGCTTGGTGAGCTTCCCTCCCAGCAGGGCATAGCCCTTGATGGCGCACACCGCCATCACCACGCCGGACACCGCGGACACATATCCCAGCTTGTTGAAGATCACAATACAGGCCACGCCGATCAGGGAGCCTAAAAACGCTCCCACAGTACCTGCGATCACATTGTCACGGGGGTTCTCCCGCTCCCATTCCAAATCCATACTTTTCCTCTCTTTCTATTATTGGCTGTGTCGGCCCAGGTCTTCCATCACAGAGACTTCGATGCCGCAGGTGGTCTCCATCTCCTTGAAAACCGCCTGATATTCGCTGTCCACCTCCTCGGGCAGACAGGTCATCTCCTTGAAGAGATAGCACCCCTCCCGCTCCTCTATGGCCACCAGTACCGTGACGCGGGTGCGCCCCCCGTCATAGTAGACCGTGAGGCGGCAGGCGTTGTTGCCCTCCTCGTTGTAAGCGTCCTGGAACAGCGTCTGTTCATCGTACTGCCGCCCCGCCGCTTTCAGATCCTGATACGCCTGCTCCACCACATCCATGGCAGTTCCCTCGTTTGGAACAATGGCGGCGGAGACCCGGAGGCCGTGGGCCTTGGTCATCATAGAGATACCGTCGTCGTAGTAAGTCATCTTTCCACCGCAGGGCATGAAGGTATCCAGAAACACATCATACTCGAACATCCCCTCCGGCGCCTTGAAGAACGCCTGGCCGCAGTAGTTGAAGCCCATGTTGATGGCCGGGCGGAGCTGTTCCTGATAGTTTTCCTCTGTAATAGCCGGCCCGGTAAACTGGAGGTTTTCCAGCATATACAGCAGCGTACCCCGCGCCAGTTCCTCATCGGCATCGTCATCGTGGACGCACTCAATGATGATCAGCGTGCCCCGCTCAGACAGGGCCACGCCGGTGTGGGCAGTCTGCTCGTGTGGGAGCTGCACCGTCCGAAGATTGTAGCGATAGGTGACCCCGTTGTCCCCCATGCCCCAGAGGAATTCCTCACTGTCCGGGCGGAGGCAGCGGACATTTTCTCCCTGCGTTCTCCCCAGAGAAATTTGGGCGGCTTCCTCGCCTACACCGTATTGCAGGGATATCTGGTAGGTGAGGCCGTTCTCCTGGTCCTCCAGCTGGGTTGTGGACGCCTGGAAGGCGTCATCCGTCCGGAGGATCAGGCCGTTTAAGTAGTAGTCCCCAATGACCTCGGGGGCGATGGCCTTGGTGACGGGTGTGGAATCCTTCGGGTCAGGCACAACAGACTCCACCGGGGGTGGCTCTGGCGGGAGAAGCGCGGCCCGGTGTTCCTCCCGCAGGCCCAGACCAAAGCCAGCCGACAGGCAGAGGGCGGTGATCAGCAGGGTGACAACTGGATTCAGCCACCGGACAGGCACCGGCTCTTTCAACGCCTGTGTATCACCGGGGACTGGACTGAAATTGGGATAGACCTTTGGGATTACATTGTGGACGCCGGCCTGATTGGAGATCACCCACTCCCACGGAGTCTGCCGCTCCAGCTTAGGATTTTTGACCGCTACAATGGCGGAATCCCCGTTGGAGATCAGAGCGGCCAGGGTGGACAAAACGCTCTTTTTCCGCTCTCCGGGCAGACGGTCCCACATGGGAAGCAGCCGGGAGAGGGGGACCCACAGGTCGGCGTACTGAACGCGATTCGTGGGCACCCACCAGAGTTGTCCCTCCCTACGGACATACACCACATTGCGTGCGGAGAGAATACGTCCGGACGGGCCGGGAAGGGAGAGAATTGCCAGCAGGCTGAACCAGACGCCCATCAGGGCAAAATCCCACGCCCGATCATATCCCAGCAGGGCCGGTATCCAAGCACAGAGAAACAGCGTCGCCAGCCACAGCCCCTGGGTGATGCGCCGCTGCAAAAGCCAGGGGCGTATCCATGCCTGGCTGGGCAGGAAGACCTCCATGCCTATCGGAGGCAGCTGGGGCGGATTGCGGCAAGGTCCGCCGGCCCGCTTTTCCAGTTCCCAGCCCCGCGTTGGTTGAATATACAGCAGGCCCCAAGTGCAGAAGGCTGTTCCCAGCACACCGATCAGGTGGAGCCAATAGCGGTTCCCCACCATTTCCATACTGAGCAGGGCATTCCAGACGCCTGCTGGATCACTGGGGACGGCGGCAAGGGCAAAGCTCAGATGGTTGGCAAGGCTCCCCCAGAGAATCACTGGCAAAAGGGCCAGCACCGTCCCCCGTCGGCTGACTCTGCCGGCGAATAGGTCTCCGCCTCTGACCGCCCAGAACGCGATGGCGGTTCCACATAGGGAAGCGGGAATCCCGCCCGCCAGATGTGCCGCCGCCAGAAAGCAGTCCGCTCCCAGTGCCCCGCCCAGGAACGCCCCAGCCAGTGCCGCGGCGGTACGGGAAGACTGCCGCCCCTGTTCCCATTCCAGTTCCATGATTGCTGCCTCCGTTTTGAATATCTGCTGTCGGGGATAGCTTACCATACCCCGTGGATGGGTATCAGTTTCGTTTTAACTCTCTTTTGAAACAATCATTCCGTCCCGAATTTCCAGTTCGCCCAATTGATCCAATACATCATGTCGGTAATCTAATTCGTCCTGATCCTCGTAGCCACAGAAATACACTGTTTCAATGGCATCTCGATTAAAGAAAAACATAGATTTCGGATCAACAATTCCTTCTGGATAGTAACAGGCGGAGTAATCATAAATGATATCTGAACCAGCCTGTGCCTGAATACGCCCGCAAATCATAATCCGTTTGTTTCCGCCTTCCAGAAGAACGACTGATCCAATCGGCAAAAATTCGTCTTCATTGTATTCAACAGAGATATCAGATACCTCGCCTTTTGCTCCGCTTTCCGGAGTACCATTCGATGGAGACTCCTGATTGCTACAGGCCGCAAGAGACATAAACAGCAAAAACATCAGCGCAACAGCAAGTAATCTTTTGTTCATGCTCATAGCAAATTCCCTCTAAACATAAGCAATACTTGATATTTATTTGTTTGGGCGCTTTATCACGCCCGGATATTCACTCCGCCCCCGCCGATAGCCGCAAGGAAGTCCCGCCAGCTGTCCGCGTACTTCTGATAGGTGGAACTGCCCAGGCTGGAGGGCTTGCCGATCTGCTCCATCAGCCGGTTTACACTTTTATCCAGCGGCGAAACCTCCTTGGCATCGGGAGCGGTGTAGAAGTTCTTCCAATAACTCTCCATGCTGATGCCCCAGCGCAGGGCCTGAGGATTCCGGGCAGTGGCCTGGGCGGTGATACTCTGCCCGTAGGAGGCCCCGGCGCGGATAGCCCCGGCCCCATCGCCGCCATTCTGCCGGAAGGCGTTCAGCGTGGCGTCGTAGATGCCCTGGAACACGGAGCGATCCACAGGGGCGAATGTCCCTTTGGGTTCGCCAGGGGCAAGGTGGCTCTCCCGTTGGGCAAGCGCCTGGTCCAGCGCCGTCAGCGCGTTTTCGTGCCCCTGAGCGCGGCTGTTCCGAAGCAACGCGGCCATGTTTTCGCTCACCAGTCCCTTGGAGATCATCGTCTCTGCCTTCATGTCCGCCAGGGACAGGCCCAGCGCCAGCGTTGCCTCGTTCCGCCCGCAGAAGGATGCATCAAAAATCTCCGTCCGGTAGCTTTGGGCGATCTGCCCGGCGGCGGCCAAGTCCTGCACCGAGTATCGGGCCTCGCTCTGACCGGCCTTGTCCGCCGCCCGGAGCTGGGAGGCGATATAGGCGTCGTGGTTCTTCAGCCATACGCTGTCCGGGCCGGTCTGCTCCACGGCCTCATGGACCTGCTTCAACGCACCCCGGTACGTCTCCTCTTTCTCCGCGAGAATGGTGGAAAAGCTGTCCCGGACCGCCTGGGCGTCGCTGTCGGAGAGACCCAGATTGTCCTGCAAAGCCTGGGTGTAGCCGTCGATCATCCCGGATTTCCCGGCCTGATAGACCTCCTCCAGCTTGGCAAGCTGGGCGGTCAGCTCCTCGCCGGTGTAATTGCGCTCCAGCTTATCCCGCGCCGCCACATAGCGGGAAGCCAGATAGTCCAGCCCGTCCTCCAGTTCCTCCGGAGTGGTGGTCTTGAACGCCTCCAACTCCCGCGTCAGGCCGGTCCAGTCCACCGAGCCGTCCAGACCGTTCTGCCGCAGGGTGTCCAGGTAGGCGGACAACTCCTCGTCGGTGGGCTTCATGGTGTAGGAGCCCTGTCGCACACGGTCCTGCATCCGCTGAATGCTGGCGGGGTCGAAGATGTTGAAATCAAAATTTTCCTTCTTCCACAGACCTTCCGCCGCGTCCCGGATGGAGTAGTCCTCCCGGTAGCCCTTGCGGTCGGAGAGGTCCAGGTGAAGCAGTCGGGCGGAGCCCTGGGACGTGCCGCTGCCGGAAGTCGCCGCGGCGCTGGGGTCACAGCGGAAGCCCGCCTGGGGCGTGCCGATGGTAATCTGGTTGGTGATGTTGGGGACGTTTCCTAAACTTGAGATGTTCATGGTGGTTCCTCCTAAAAATAGATTCATAGAGATTGCAGAATTACCTGAATTTATTTTTCATCAGGTCGATAAACCGTAAGCCATAAATTAACCATCTATTGAAAAATTCTGTAAATCTTGAAATTCATCATCCATAAACTCAAATGTAAATATATGCGTATCATCAAACGACTGCTCAAAATAATTTACCTGTCCATTGTCACAGTCAATAACGGGCTTTCCCAGCCGCTCTTTAACTTCGTCCACGCTGAAATCTCCAAAAACCTCTATAATATCGGGCATCATAAGCCCTATGATAGAGTCTAATTGCGCATGAAACTTTTCGGATATTGCTTTTACCCGCTCCATGTAATCTCCGTCAGGTTCTTCATCCCAAGCAAAGATCAGCCCATTGTACTCGAATACAAACTGCTCCAAATCTTCATCAAATTTCATTGTCGTTTTCTCCTTCAAATTTTCAGTTTAGTGTTCTGACCTAAAATTATTTTTCTTTGTCCTTCGGATGACAGACTGCCCACAGGATGTACGCTCCCATTATGACAACAGCAAAAATGGCACCAGCATCAGGACAGTTCATAGAAGCGCCAATAATTCCAATAATCCAACTTCCCAGAAAACTAACAATAATTATTACGATAACCGCAACTATTTTCACTTTCTATTCCCTCTGTTTTTCATCAGGCCGATAAACTGGAAGTTACTTATTTAACCGTATCCAAAACTCTGATACCAAGAATTTCAATCTGATATCCATCTTCAAATGGTTTAATTTTCCCCTCTTTTTCCGCTTCCGACTCTGGCATCAGACGATGCACCTTTGTAATGCTATAGGTCAATGATTTGTATTGAACACTGCCACCATCCTTCAGATTCATTCTGATTGGAAATAGCAAAACCACTAACAGCAATACTGCTGCTACAATAGCTGCCACAGCTTTCTTTCTATTCTTCATATTCTCACCTCAAATCCCGATTTAGCGTTCTGTCTCCAAAAACTATTTATCTCTGTCTTTCGGATGCCGGACTGCCCACAGGATGAACGCTCCCATGATCGCAACGCCCAGCAGCGTCCCTACACTGCGCATATTCCAAGTGATGCCGATGGTCGCTTCTGCCAGAACGCCCACCACAAGGGTGATAATAACTGCAACAATTCCGTGCCGTCTTCACCAGCAAAACTGGCGATATAATCCCCATACGCCGTTGAAAACTCGACGTCCTCAAATTCCAGGCCCATTTCCACATAATTCTCTTGCACATATTCTGCTGCGACATACCTTCCTATGCCCTTGGGGATAACCTCAGTCCCCCCACAGGATGGCGATTGCAAGAATTGCCACGCCGATAATTCCAAAAATCTTTTTTCACAGGAATTTTCAATGCTTTCATAGGAAGTCCTCCCATCACTGCTCTTGGCACAAAAATCCAGCAGCAAACCTTGGAAAATGATTTTGGATAAGCCGATAAATAAGATAGCCGCACACCGCTCCAGCAGTATTCAAAATTATATCGTCAACGGCAGTATTACGCATGATAAAATACTGAGCAATTTCAATAAACAGAGACATTCCAAGACCGATGATTGCGGACCTTTTCCACGTGGCATTCCTAAACAACAATGCGGGGAATAAGCCGATGGGGATGAACATTGCTAAATTCCCCAAAAAGTTAACCAATGTCACAATAAAGAATACTGGGCTCTTTAATAAATCTTCCAGATAGTCCTTGAAAACAGCAAACGGGACTAAACTTAGCCCGGAATGCCATGTGGGTCGGCCAATCAATATACGAAGATGCCCCCACATCCCACTCGAATCCTCCCAAACATACGTCGGCCATAGCGTCAAAGATAAAATTCCAAAGATGGAAATGACAAAAAGAATTAGAGCTATTTCACGTTGGCGGGAAGATGTCAACTTCATGGCAGCCAGAGCTTTCATTCTGTACGGCTTAAAGCACAGAAAGATAATCACCGCCGGAATGCATATAGTAACAATCTCCAGAAAATATAGTTTCAATGTTGTCATACTCTCGCTCCAATCTGCCCAGAATAACCCATCAGGCATAGCTGACACATCACTATTGAGCTGTAACTTGGTTCATGTATTTGTCTTCTTGTACTTCACCTGAGCATTAAGGGATCAATCGTGGGGGATGACTGCCTGGATGATAGCATTTACAGTTTCCCGGTCTGTGTCAGATAGGCGGAGGCTCTTCTGTGTGATACGTTATTTTTCTCTGTCTTTCGGACGCCGGACCGCCCGCAGGCTGGACGCTCCCGTAATCGCAGCGTCCAGCCGCGTTTCTACTCCCTCGGAATCCTTATCCCATCACATTTAAGAAGCCGTGCCGGTTATAAGAAGGAATATTTTCCCCGGACGGAGCTAAGAAGCGCCCGTCCAGGCCAGAGAGCGTGGTAACGAAGTGCTGCCAGCTGTCCGCGTATTTCTCATATTCAGACTTCTGGGTCCGTTTACCGCCATGCCAATCGGAGACCTCGCAGGACGTATAAAACCGCTCCCAGTAATCCGCCTTGGAGACGCCCCAGCGGGACACCTTGGTGTGATTCCTCCCGGCCTGTGCGGTGGCCGTCTTGCCGAAGGCCACGCCGTCCCGGATGGCCGCCAAAGCGTCACCGCCATTTTGACGGAAGCTGCCAAGCACGGAATCATAGATGGACTGGAACAGCCCGCGGTCCAGATTGGGCATCGGTCCCTGACCGGAGAGAGCGTGTTCCCGGCGGTCGGCAAGGCGCTGGTCCGCCAGATCCATCACCGCCTGATGGCGCTGCTCCAGAGACCCTTGCAGCATTCCCGCCATCGTCTCACTGACCACGCCCTTTTGAATCAGCGTCTCCGTCTTCATATCAATCATACTCAAATCCAAAGCCAGGAACGCCTCATCGCCTCCGGAACCCTCGCTTACGCGCTGATACATCTCCTGGTAAGCGCCGGCGATTTCCCCCGCCGCCCGCAGGTCGCCTAATTTGAGCTTGCCGCCGGAGGCGCTGTCCGAGATGGGAGCGGCCGCTTCCCGCAGCCGGGAGGCCATGTACTGATCCTGATTCAAGAGCCATTCGTCCTGGGTCCCGGTCAGCGTATCCGGCATTTGGGACTGCACCGACTGGAAGTCCTGCACTCGCTGGGAAAACAGCGACTCCAAGGCGGAGCGCACCTCCTAGGTGTCGGAGTCCGACAGGCCCAGGGCGGTTTGCAGACGGCTTGTGTAGCTGTCGATCAGCTCGGTTTTCCCCTGCTGGACCACTTCCGCCAGCTCCCGACGCTTCTGCTCCAGGGCCTCGCCGGTGAAATTTCGCTGGAGCTGCCCCTCCAGCGCCACGGCGCGGGAGGCAAGGTAGTCGATGGCGTCCCCCAGATTTCCCGCGTGGACGGTGGAAAAGGTCTTGGAGAAGTCAGAGGAAATTTTGGAGAAATCCATCTGTCCATCCAGGCCGCGGGCTTCCGCCTGCTGTGCCAGCCGCGCCAAATCTTCTTCCGTAGGATCGAAGCACAAGCCGCCTGTGGCATTGGGGTCGTTCAGGTTGATGGTGTGGGCCTCTTTCCAAAGCTGGTTCAGGACGTCGGACTTTGTATAGGAGTCCCCCAGCTTCGGCCCGGCAAAGTGCGCCAGGGAAAACCGGTCCGTGTCCGGCGCGGGAGCGGACAGGCTGGGCTGCGTCAGCAAAGGCTGACCGCCGCTGGCTGCGGGCCGCGTCTGGTTCTGGATGTTGTACTGGGAACAAATAATATTGGAAATCATGACAGTATTCAAACTCCTTTCAATCCCTCGGTTTTGCAGTAACAGGGCACTATGCCTGCCTATCCACGCCCTGCCGGTAGCCGTCCAGGATGCTGGTGTCAAAGGGGTTGCCCCAGTCCCAGCTGGGGTCCTGCTGGTGGACGTACTCGCCCAGCCGGGTGGCCTCGCTGTGGAAGATTTCATTCAGCGTCCAGGAGGCGCTGAGCCGCTGCTCCGGCGCAAGAGACATGGTATAGTCCCGAATGACCTTGCTGATGTCCTCGCCGTCGCTGACCCCGTAGCCGTTCTTCATGTGGTCAAAGGCGATCTGCTTGACCTGCTGCACCACGCCCTCGTCCACGGGGACCATCTTCCGATAGTCGCCGGCGTCGTTCAGGCTCATGCCGGGCGTGCCGTAGGGGTTGACATGGGGCTTGCCCTGCTGCTTCTGGGCCAGCTCCCCGATGCGCTGCTGCTGGCGGTTCTGTACCATCTGTGTGATTGTCATAAAAGTAACCTCCTCTTGTTTGTGGAACGTGTACGAAAAAACAAAAAGGCGCTTCCTGCCACATGGTCACCCATGCGGCAAAAAACGCCTTCTATATTACGGTTATGCCCACCATAAGGGCAACAAAAAGCCGCATAGCTACATAGTTATAGCTATGCCTGCCTGCCTGCCTGCCTGCCTGCCTGCCTGCCTGCCTGCCTGCAAAATGGTGGCACAAATCATAGCGTTTGTCAACCCCTTTTCCCACATTTCTACGGAAAATATTCCTAATTCTTATATCGACCCGCAATAGAAAAAATTAAGTCCTGTGAGAATGGTGGCTGTGATTATAAAAGGCGTTGTTGGAAAAAGAACAGTATTCCGTAATATCTGAATCGTCAAGGGTAAAGTAAACCTGCCCATCTCTTACCTCAACCATGTCGTTGGCAAATCACAGCACAAACAAGTGGCTGTCATCCCACTCTATGGATCGGCTACTCAACATTTATATTCCTTTCACTGAACAGAACATCTAATCACCTTTAACCTTGTCAACACCCCGCCTGCCATTTTGCACACACTGTCGCAGAGCAGGTCAATATCCTCCCTGTTGTGGGAGGACAGCAGGATCGTCTTGCCCTGGTTTCTCAACTCCAACAGCAGTGCCCGGATGTCTTCAACCCCCTGTTCGTCCAAGCCGTTCAGTGGTTCGTCCAAAATCAACAGTTTGGGGTCCTCCATAATGGCTTGGGCAATTCCCAGCCGCTGGCGCATCCCCATGGAGTATTTGGATACCCTCTTGTTTTTCGCATCCGCCAGCCCGAGCTGTCCCATACAGTCGTTCAGCCGCTCTTTAGAGGCCCGGCGGTTGATAGCAGCCAGAAGCTCCAGATTTTTCAATCCGCTGTAATAGGGCACGAAGCCCGGCGTCTCAATCAACAGCCCCAGGTCCGGAGGGAAATCCACATCCCGCCCCACCTGGTTTCCATCCACAATAATCCGCCCGGCAGTAGGCCGGATAAAACCGCAGATACACTTCATCAGCATGGTTTTCCCGCTGCCGTTTCGTCCAATGATACCATGGATCTGCCCCTCCTCAAATGAAACGGAAATATCCCGCAGGATTTGGGCCGTCCCGATGGTCAGGCTAACGTTTTCTACTGAGATCATCGCCATATCAATCAAACTCCAACATAGAATCAAAGCTGCGCCGCTTTGCGCTCACGCAGGCCAGAACAGTCATCAGGGCGGCTCCCAACAGAAAATAGAGCCAACTCACCCACAGAGGACAGACCAGAGCGCGGAAGTAGGGGTGGTAGTGCAGCCAGGTCAGGGCATGGGCACAGGGAAAGCCCCACATCCAAGGGCTGTCCAGAATGACAAAGCCAGCCCCCACCAGCAGGAGGGCGGTGTCCGCAGCGATGCCCAGAGGCTTGACCCGCAGCAGGCTTGCCGCCAGCAGGACCGCTCCCATCAGGAGCAGGCAGAGAAACAGCAGGAGAAAACTCCCGGCCACCGCCGCTCCCGGCCCCATCTGCTGATAGAGATTTTTGGGCAGGAGCGTGGTAACACTTTTCAGAGCAGCCTCCCCCAGAAGACCGGCATAATCAGTGGCAACGGCGCTCCAACCCGGGCCGGTGATCGGGGCGTAGGGCAGGGAACACAGCGCCGTCCCCAGCAGCACCGCCCCCAGGTAGGTTGCCGCCGCCATGCACAGGTACAGCATCTCTCCCAGCACCCAGTTCAGCCGGCCCACCCGGTAGAGCTGGAGCAGGAAACCCCGGTCCATCCGGGGAAAGCCGGCCATCAGGATCAGGAACCCGATAGGGAGCATGAGCAGAATCAAAGTGGAATTACACAGGGCGGCCAGAGGCTCCAGCAGGTGGAACCGAGCCCCGATCTGCCCGCCCGCCTGGGCCAGCGGCTGGACCGCCAGGGAGTGAATCAGCGTCAGCAGCACCAGCAGAATGGACATCCGGGGATTGGTCAGCCAGAGGGAATATTCCATTCTGGCGTGCAGGGCTATTTTCCTTGCGCTCATGGTCACACCCCCTTGTCCAAGCGTCGGGACATGCACAGCCGCAGCAGACCCAGCACAGCCATAGCCCCGCCAATCCAAAGCGCCAACCGCCAGGGCTGGTGGCCGGAGAAGCACTGGAATACCGAGGCGGGATAGAACATCATCACCTGAAAGGATTTCTCCAGCTCCCCACAGTCAAACAGGCGGTTGGAAAGTGTGTCCAGAAAATTACAATACGTATAGAACAGCGCAAAAGAGACGCAGAGGATAAAATAAGCGTTTTTGCTCACCCCAGCCAACAGCACCGGAAGGAGCGCCGCCACCATGCCGAAGAAAAACGCTCCCGCAAGCTGAGCCAGGACGCCGCTCCAAACGGGGGCAGAGAGCCACTGGGCCGTCTCCGCCGTCAGGCCGGGGAACAGAATCCAGCAGCACAGGCCGTACAGCCCATACCCCACCGTGACCACCAGCCCGCCGGAGAGCAGGGCGGACAGCCAGAGGCTGAGACACCGCCGGGTCACGCCGCACCGGGGAAGCAGGAGGCGCAGGTATCCGTTCCGCCGCTCCAGGCAGAAACCGGGGATGGACGGAAGGGCGGCAAGGATAGGGGCAAACATCAGGTTATAGGGGCCGATCCCGGCCAGGAACAGGTGGTAACCGGAGAGCAGGAACCGGCTTTTGATTTGCTCCGCTGGGTAAGACAGGGCCAGCTCCAGAACCGTGATACTGCGGCCAGCGTCCACACAGCCCTCCGCAGTGAAGCACAGCGCCCCGAAGAGCAGCGCCGCCCAAAAATCCGCATGGGCCACCGCACGGTACAGATCGGTCTTCAATAGACGGAAAAATTTCATGGCAGTCACCTGGGCTGGTTGTCCAGGATTTGAATGTCCCCGGTCAGGCAGTTCACATAGAAAATCAATTCGCGGTCCCGCCTGTCCTTGGCGTAAAAAGCCCAGTAGGGAGTGGCGTCGTAGAGATCGTAGCTGGTGCGGTAACGTTGCACCCCGCTCCGGTCGGGCAGACGGTCCCCGGTCTCCTTGTTAAAAAAGCGGTAAGTCTCCTCCGGCTGGTCGGTGCCGGTAATGCTGAGACGGTATTCCAGGGCCACGTCCCGAATCTCCTGGGAGCCGTAGCCGCTGACGGTTTGGCTGAGAACGTCGCAGGCAGTGGACAGGGAAACGATCTCCTTGCAGACCGCTCCCGGCTCATACAGCTCTACCATGCCGTGGCCGCCGCCGAAGAAGTCCAGTTCGCCGTCGGGGGTTATGCAGGCGGTGACGGAACACAGTTCCACATCTCCGGTCCAGTCGTTTTCCTCGCTGGGGCCGGGGAGGGTAAAGGTGGAGGAATCTGGGTATTGCCGTGCCACATCAGAGATGGGGACCCCGTTCCAGCAGGTCTGATAGGACACCTTGGCAAACTTCTCCCCATCGTCACCGGCGCAGACATACAGATACTTGGGCCGCAGAGTGGTCTGGAGATTTGTCTGGGACAGCCAGTCCGCCGCGAACCGCTCCGCCTGTTCTACCAACGGACCGTTCTCGCCCACATCATCCACGTTTATGTTATAGCTGTGATCCAGCAGTCCGGGGTCTTGGAAATAATGCGCCCAGCCCTTGTCCTTGGCGTACATGACGGTCCCAGTACACCAGACCGCCGCATACCAGCCGTCTCCATCCTCTCCCATCTGGTCGAAAATGGAGGAAAAGGCGTAGGCGTAGGTGTCGTCCCAGCGGGATACAGATTGATCGTCCCAGATTTCGTTGGGAATCCACCAGCGCATCAGCTTGTCTCCGTACTCCAGGTCGAAGCAACCCACCTCCCGGAGCGTACAGCGGGCCAGGTCTTCCGGTACAGAAATGGAGATTTCCCCCTGACGGAAGGTCAGGTTCTCATAGGTTCCCGGTATGAAGCTGGAAGCCTCAGCCGCCGCCTGGTCCAGAGGGGTCAGGTCGGAGCCGGTCTGCATCCCACAGGAGGGCAGAAGCAGCAGAACCGCCGCCAGCAACAGGGCAATTTGTCTTTTCATGGTCAACTTCCTCTCGTAGTCAGGCCGGTGTCATAGAAGGAATCCAGGATCATCAACAGCCGCTGAAGATCTGCCGGGGAACGGGTGTAGTCCTTGATACTGGCCTTGGGTTCCCAGTCAGCGCCGTTGGCGGCGTTGTACTCCTCCACCAGAGCGGGCGGGACCGTCTCGTTCACGCCGTCCAGCATCATCCCGATGTTGACGGTCATACTCAGGTCTGGGGAATCCCCGTAAGCGGGACGCTTGAACAGTGAGTCCTCCAGATTGTCCACCAGCGCCAGGGTAAGGAGATTATAGCAGGTCACAAGACTGAGTTGTTCGTCTGTGGGCCGTTCCGCCGACTCCAGTGTACATTCATAGGGGTGCTTGCTGGTTTGCGAACTGATGGTATAACTGCCCAGACGGTCAGGGAGGTGCAGAATTTCCGCAATGCGGGACAGGGCGGCGAGGTCGTCGCAGTGAGGGGCGCGGGCATCCATCAACTCCAGAGCCAGTGGGGAGATTGCACCCCGTTCTGCCACACCAGTTGCCCGGACCTTCCGCCCAGCCATACCTCCTGCACTCCCTTCAGGGGGATTTCCAGCTCAGTGTCTCCGCTGGAATACAGGGGCGATACCAGCACGTCTCGGGCGTAGATGGAGGTGATGCCGTTCTCCGTCTCCACGTGCCAGCTATGGAAGGCATTGCCAGACCCTACCGACATCAGGGACAAGTGAAGAGTATCCTCTACCACCGCGAACAAGTCTGGATGGAGCTGACCTGTAGGAAGAATGGTTGGCATAGACATTATACAAGCCTCCTTTCTATGAGTTTGAAATGAATGACCGGTTTTTTGTAGTAGACCTGTAGGCTGTGCTTGGTGGATCGTTCTAATAAAAATCAAGGAATCATGTGTATAACAGGTTTCAGACACTATGCCTGCATATCCACCCCCTGCCGATAGCCGTCCAGGATGCTGGTGTCAAAGGGCTTGCCCCAGTTCCAGCTGGGGTCCTGCTGGTGGACAAACTCGCCCAGCCGGGTGGCCTCGCTGTGGAAGATCTCATTCAGTGTCCAGGAAGCACTCAGCCGCTGTTCCGGCGGGAGGGACATGGTATAGTCCCGGATGACCTTGCTGATGTCCTCGCCGTCGCTGACCCCGTAGCCGTTCTTCATGTGGTCAAAGGCGATCTGCTTGACCTGCTGCACCACGCCCTCGTCCACGGGGACCATCTTCCGATAGTCGCCGGCGTCGTTCAGGCTCATGCCGGGCGTGCCGTAGGGGTTGACATGGGGCTTGCCCTGCTGCTTCTGGGCCAGCTCCCCGATGCGCTGCTGCTGGCGGTTCTGTACCATCTGTGTGATTGTCATAAAAGTAACCTCCTGATGATTTGATGATTGCGTTTCACTGATGTTACCCATTACTCATAAATAGAATCTATCATCTGCTTCAGCTCCTCCGTGGTAACAGCTCCATTGATAAAACACTCAGCCGGGCCATTGGCCCAAAGTGCCACGGACCGACCTGCGTTAGTAGTCAGTAAATGGGTAATGCCTCCTGCTTCATAAGGGACTGGGTCCCCTTCATCCTTATAAATATCACCGAAATTGTCATGAGTGCGTTTATCATATTCCAAGTGGATACTTATTTGACTGCTAATCGTATCTTGTCCTCTACAATAAAGCGAAGCAAAAACGATTAGATTTGGATTGCTTTCATTATCCACGATGAGTTCTTCCAACGCAAATCCCTCTGGCAGCCATTTGGGAACTACAGAACGGTTTAAGCCGTAAGCCGTCAGTGCCTCTTGGAGATCGGTATACTCTCCCGGCTCCTTTGGGATATGGAGGTCGTCCGGGTCTATGTATTCGATCTGCCCCGGCGCGAGGGTGATCTGCTCTGCCGTCCACTCGGCCAGCATCCGCCATATATCATAGCCAGCGGCGGCGGTTGCCACTGTGAGCAGCAGCAGGAGCGCTACCAGCGCCGCGACAAGCTGCCCGGTCCGCAGCAATCTGTGCCGGGCAGGATGGTCAGCCTGACGAATCAGATTCTTCATCTTTCGCTCAAACTCCGGGGAAAAGTCATGCTCCGGCAGTTCCTCCAGAAGATCACCGTACTCCAGACGGGCCGCGTCCAGCATTACCCGGCGGGCCAGGTCATCCAACGCCTGATCTGTCATGGGAATCCCTCCTCTCTCGTTGTATCGCACTGGGGCGTGACTGCCCGGCAGCCACAAAATCCCCCTCTACTATGATTAACGCAGCGAGAGGCCGGATTCTCACAGGATTTTCAAAAATTTTTGAAAAAATTTTCTCTGAGCTTTGACGCCCATATCCTGGTTCCTTTACGGGCTAAGCAAAAATCCGCCCCTCACTATGCTTAACGCGGTGAGGAGGCGGATTCTCACAGAAAAACCCAAAGTATCTGAAAAAATTTTGCGGCCTTTTGGTGCGGAGGATATTCTACGCCTCCAACAAGAAGCCCTCCCGCTCCACAATATCCCGCAGAAGCCGGCGTCCCCGGCTGATCCGGGTACTGACCGCCGTTTTACTCAGGCCCAGCTTGGCGGCGATCTCTCCATCGGAGTACCCGGACAGCAGTTTCATCTCCATGACGGCCCGGTAGGTCCGGGGAAGCCGGGCAAAGCTGTCCACCAGCGCATGGTAGTCGCTGATGGACTCCGACGGCTCGGCAAGGCCGTCCCAATCCTCCAGCGGGGCTTCTCCCTTCTGCTTTCTCTGGAGCGAAATGGCTTCATTTCTGGCGATGACCGCAACCTGCGGGGCCAGATCCTTTGCCGGAGTGTTCTGAAACCTGGAAAATTTTTTGATGATTCGCAAAAAAGCGTTATGCACCGCGTCCTCCGCGTCCTGGCGGTTGTGCAGGATGTCCTCCGCCACATGGTACATGAGGCCCCGGTATTTCAGATAAATCTGCTCAAACTTCACCTTTTCCTCCGGTGTATCGAGCATTTGCAGATAATAGACCAGCATTGGCTGTACCTCCTGCTCCCAGGATGGGCGTGGTGTCAGGTATATACCCTCTTATCTATTATCGGCAAATGGGGTGAAAAGTTAAGATTTGCGGGGGTTAAGGGGGTGTTATGCGCACCTATGGCGTGTAGGGTTCGCTGGATCTGTTCAAGTCAAAACATGGATCTCTCCATAATTTTTTATCTGAGAGTGTGTTTATTTAAATAGGTATCACAACATCTTCAAGTTCTATACATTTCCAGTAGCCGTTTCCAGAAAGTCCTCAATCAGCTGGACAAGCTCCTGCTCCTCTATGTCTCCCTCCACTGTGCGGGGCGAGGCCAGACAGCCCTCCAGCTCCTCCAGCGCCACAGTGTAGCTCCCGCCGCCCCGCTTGGCCGTCCTGTCCCCGTGATACCGCATGAGGGAGAGATTGCGGACAATTTTGCACAGGAAGGCCAGCAGCGGATTGGGCCGCGCCGGCGGGATGGCGTCCCAAGTACCCAGGTAGGCGTCGTTCACGCATTCCTCCGCGTCTTGGCGGCTGTGCAGGATGTTGTAGGACAGGCTGTGGCAGACCTTGCCGTATTTGCTGTCCAGCTCCCGGATCGCCTGCTCCGACCGGGCGTAGAACAGTTCTATGATGGCGTTGTCATCCATCGGTGTATCCCTCCTTTCTGTCCCTCAACTGTCTACTATGGATTTTTCGGAAAATACTACACGCTACGGCAAATTTTTTTGAGAAAATTTTTCAGAGGGCAGTGCGGACACCCGGCAGGCGATGGTCTGCCGGGTGGGGATAGAAATTCTGTTAATTTGAATATCCTTCAAATGAATATTTTTCAGACCAATTAAAGATACCTTCATCCATTTGATAATAAGACAGTGTGCCAGGACCATAGATCCATCCATAGCTGGGATAGACCCGCAGATTGAAACGCAAGCCAGTTTTGGTTTCAATCCTCAAAGTTATCGCATCATCTGCAAATGCGGTATGTGCAGCGGGCTTATCTTCTTTGGGAATATTGCTAAACATGATAGCTTGGAAGTCATCATTCCCGAAACTTGCTAAAGATGTTGTGTGTTCATAGAACTCTGCAATAGCTTCTGCGTCTGTTACAGTGCCGTTGACGACAGCTTCTGTTCCCGGCTTGGATTCTATATGGGCGATAACGGAAATATCTTCGGCTCCATCGACCCCATAGACACGATACAGCTCTGATAATTCCACATTTGTATTACTATCGAACAGACGGAAATTACAAAACAGTGCAGCCATATAGTTTTCTCCATCCCGAACCACATAAACGCCTCTGCATGGAGAAGGGGCATACTGGTACAACTCAATATCTGTCTGTTTTGCAGTTTCCTCATATCCAGCGCCGTCATTGTGTTCCAGATAAGCAAGATGCTCCCCTGCCATTTCAGCAGTAATCTTGTTGGGCAAGCCACAAGATTCAAGCACCGATTCTATATTACAGACCTCATAATAGCATCCATTAAATTCGAGTGCGGCGATGGCCTGCACCACCGAATCCTGACTGCCACCCTTGGGATAAAAGATGGAGATTGCCCCAACTACACATAGGCACAGGCAAGCGGCGATTGTTCCCCATTTCAGCCAGCCATTCTTTTTCTGCCTATAAGCGGCATTTTCGCTACGCTCCAGAATATCGTCATCCACTACTCGCATAGCAGTGTATAGGTCTATGCTCCTCATAAATACCCCTCCTTTGCAAGTTTGACCTTGAGTTTCTTTCGGGTTCGGCTGAGGATCACTGCAACATGGTTCTCCATCAGACCGTACTGTCTGGCAATAGAGGACACCGGCTCCGTGAAAAAGTACCGGCGCACGAACACATTCCCGTCCCGCTCCGGCAGGCCCCGGACGAAGCGCCGGATACACTCCTCCAGCTCCTTGACCTCGTATGCCGCCTCCGCATCCGTCCCGCCGGCCAGACAGTCCGCCAGTTCATCCAGAACAAGAATGATCTCCCCGCCGCCGCGTTTCTCCGCGCTGCGGGCGTTGAAGCGGTTGACGGACAGATTGCGGGTGATCTTTGCCAGGAACATCCGAAGCACGTTGGGCTTTTGGGGCGGCATCGCGTTCCAGGCGTGGAGCCAGGTGTCGTTGACGCACTCCTCGGAGTCCTCCGCGTTGTTCAGAATGTGATCCGCTATGGTGAAGCAGTAGGCCCCGTATTTGCTGGATGTCTCGGATATAGCGTCCGCGTTCTTCTGCCAGTACAGCTCTACAATTTGGCGATCTTCCAAGCGATCCCACCTCTCTGTCCTTTTGAAGGTCCCTTCATCTTATAAGACAGCAAAGAACCAGAAAACCTTACAGCAATTTTTCAAAAAAATTTCAACTGCTATTTACGTCTATTGTATCAGACGCAAAATGTGGCGGGAAGTTCATACTTGCGCCAGATTTTCTACATGAATCAGGCCCTTTTTCTCTCTTTTCCAGGCGTACTCGGTCAGCTCCCACGCATTGCTGACCGTGTATCGGGCGTAGGCGATGAGGAACTGACTGTTGTCCACCATGTATCGGTTGGCCCGGACGATTGCCAGCTTCCGCGGGACTGTCTCCATCCCTGGCGGATAAAAGGAGCCGTCGAAACCGGCGGGAGTAAAGGACCGCTCCGCTGGATGGTAGGGCCGCAGATAGAACAACAGGATATCCGGGTGCTGCTTCTTCGCCTTCCGGACGGCCTGTGCCGCCAGCAAGTCAAACCTACCATAATTGCCAACCACAAACTGATCCACGCCATCCTCCACGATGCGTGTCTCTATCGCGGCGGACAGGGAGGGGAGTATGCTGTCTGGAGCATCCCGGTGACCAATGAAAAAGCAGGTACTCATTTTTCTCCATATCCTTGTCAGATTTTTCTCCGCAACTATGCTTATAAAGTCTGTTGCACTTACGGGTTATTATAACATAGCCAAGTCGCACTTACAATACAAGTATCTAAAAATTCGGGGGATACTTGCGGTATGATTGACTATAAAACGGTTGGGCTGCGCATTCGTGCGGTACGCCTGGAGAAAAAACTGACGCAGGAGAAGCTGGCGGAGGCCGCTGGGGTAGGGGTCACGCATATCAGCCACATTGAGACCGGCAACAGTATCCCCAGCCTTCAGGTCACGGTGGATATTGTCAACGCACTGGGCTGTTCTATGGACGAGCTGCTGTGCATGGACGTGGAGCAGGCCCGGCCTGTGCGGGACAGCTGGCTGGGGGAGCTGGTGGCGGATTGCAGTGATGAGGAGGTCAAGCTGATCACCGATACCGTTCTTGCGCTGAAAGCCTCCCTGCGTCGGCTGAACATCACGGAGCGGTAGATCTCTTTTCTCTGTGCTTCATCCCGCTGTTTCGGATCGTCCCTTTACGGGCTTGCATATCTATCAGGAAGATGATATACTAAGGGCATAAAAATAACAGGGGGGAGCAGATATGACGATCAGACCGTCCACCGCATTGCGCAACGAATATTTGCAGATCTCACTTCTGGCCCGTGAGTCCGGCGAACCGATCTTCATCACCAACAAGGGCGAGGCCGATGGCGTTTATATGAGCATTGAGGCGTATGAGGAGCGGGAGAAGATGCTGGCGCACCGGGCAAGCATCCTGGCGGCTGAGGCGGCGCGTCTGGCTGGGGCGCCGGCTGTCACACAGGAGGCGCTGGACGCCAAGGTGGAGGCGCTGCTGAATGGCAAGGTATAAACTGGCGTACCTGCATCCGGCAGAGACGGACATCCTGGGGATCGTCCGGTTCCACGCCGAACAGGTCGGCCCGGCGTCTGCCAGGGAGATCTATCGTTCCATCCGTGAACAGATCGGACGGCTTCAGGA
>CANAZG010000047.1 GCA_947365965.1 uncultured Clostridia bacterium | reverse complement strand
CCCACATCCAGTGGGACCTCCAAGGGAAATGGACCAACGCCATGATCCGCGCCGGAGAGCTGCCCCCGTCCATGCCCCCGGCCCAGCCGGACCAGAGCGAGGAGGAGGAACCTATGGATATCCACCAGTTCGAGGCCCTCTGGCAGCAGATGCGTCAGGAGCTCCAGGACAACGACAGCAGCCCTTACAGCGAGGAGGCCCGGAAGTGGGCCGTGGAGAAGGGGCTGATTACCGGCGGCGGCCAGGCGGGCTATATGTGGGAGGACATGATGACCCGGGAGCAGATGGTCACCGTTCTCTACCGCTTTGCCCAGCTGGCCGGGCTCCTGGAGGAGAAGAAGGCCTGACCGCGCACCCCGGTGCGTTTTGATAACAGCACAAAAGAGGCGGACGCTTTCCAGCAGTCCGGCCGGACCGGGGATCCCCCGGTCCGGCCTCTTTTTATGCCTGGCCTCACCCGGCCCACTTTTCTTCCAGGGCCCTGCAAATAGCTACGGGGTCCCAAAAACCGTCACCAATATAGGTGATATGCGCCGCCAGCCGGCCCTTCACCGCCACCAGCTCCAGCTCCCCGGCGGCCCAGGCCATATCCAGTTCCCCGGGGTCTATGGGGTGGAAGCTTCTCCCCCGATCCCCGAAGGTGGCCGTCCCCATCAGGGACTGGGCCATGCTTACAGCCGCCCTCTCCGTCCCCAGCAGGTACACATCCTGCCAAATCCACACCGTGTTCTCCTGGCTGGCGGACATCTTCTCGTACACGTCCCAGCAGTCCGCCAGGAGGGATCTGCTGTGGGTGACGCTGCCCTCCTTCAGGGTCCGCTCCCCCGGCAGGCCCAGCTCCCCCGGCAGCAGGTAGGGCTCCGTGGTGAGAAGGGGCAGCTCCCCGGCCCGGGCCTCCATCCGCTGCGCCGCAGCCAGGAGCCCACACAAGACCATGGCCCCCGCCAGACCCCAGCACACCGCCCGGTGGACATGCCTCCGGCTCCGGGGGCTGTGGTCCAGGGGCTGGCCCCGCTTCATCCGCCGGATGACCCGGCCCACATGCCATGCGGCGTGGAGGTTGACGTACACCAGCCACGCCACTGCGGCAAGCAGCAGCAGGCACAGCGCTGTCTCCTCCACCCAGGCCCGGTGGAAGTAGGCCAGCCCGCCCAGCCGCCGACTCTGGAGGAACAGGCTGAAGAGAAGCGTGAACAGGGTGGGTATCCAGCCGATGAGGTGCTGCCGGTGCAGGGTCTTCAGAGTGGCCGCCTGCTGGCGAGGGTCCATGTAGAACTCCGGCGCGTCGCTGCCCGCCGGGGCCCGGAAGATCCGCAAAAGCCGCCGGCCTGTGACGAACTCCCAGCCGCAGTCCGCGAACACGGCCAACCGCCCATCGTCCATGTCCTCGTCGGACAGGTAGGCGTAGTAGTTCTCCTCCGCCACCTCCACCCGGTAGCGGGCGGCGCTGGGCTCTGCGGGGGCGAACCGGCTGAGAAACGCCCCCCGGCTCACCAGACGCCAGCCCTGGGCCTCCATGTCGCCGTAGAACTTCTCGTTCTCCCCCAGCTCATAGTCCCCGGGGTGAAATCTGTACCGTCTCCTGTTCATCTCTCCGCCTCCTCCAAGATGTCTCCGTCCGCCACCATCCGCTTGAGCCGGGCGTACTCCGCCAGCAGGGCGCTCCTGCCCGCCGGGGTGATGGCGTAGTTCTTCCGCCGCCCCTCCTCGCCGGTGAGGACAATGAGCTCCTCCCGGTTCATCCGGGCCAGCACGCCGTAGAGGGTCCCCGGCCCCATCACCAGCCGCCCGCCGGACAGCTCCTGGATCCGCCGCATCATGCCGTAGCCGTGACCAGGGCGCAGCAGGGCCAGCAGGATGTAGTACATGGCCTCGGTCATGGGCCCCTGATCTGTCATGCCGCCGCCTCCTTTCCACACTACTATGCACCTCGATATATCGCACAACATAATAATAGCATAAACGGACAGGGCTGTCAAGGAAGGAGGGGTGAAAAAATTTTTCTGTTTTTTGTCAACACTTTGCCCCGCCCAAACGTCTTATGGGTGAAACAGCCATTTCGAAGGACAGAGCAGACATGCGGAAAGGAACCCCTGCTATGGTGGAAGAACTCTACACCGATTTCTATGACCAGCTTCTGGGCTGGTGTACCGCCCGGGTCCGCAGTCCGGCGGCAGCGGAGGATCTGGTCCAGGAGACCTTTCTGCGGGCCATGGACCACCTGGAGGACCTGGAGCCCCTGAACCGGGCCCAGCGGCGGGCCTGGCTGTACCGCACGGCCAAAAACCTAGCCGTGGACCGGGTGCGGCGGCAGGCCCGGGAGACCCCGGCGGAGGAGGAGCAGCTGGCCCTGGCCGGCTTTGAGGAGGACCTCACCGCCGTGGCGGTGGCCCAGCTGGTGGACCGCCTGCCGGAGACGGAGCGGGCCCTCTTCTCCCTGCGGGCCTTTGCCGGGTACAACGCCACGGAGCTGGGGGATCTCTTTGACCTGTCCCCGTCCACAGTCCGCTCCCGGCTGGCCTCGGCCCGGCGGAAGCTGGTAAGCTGGTATCTGGAGAACAATAAAGAATGATATGGAGGTTGTCAATATGGAAAAGAAAGCGATGCTGTCTGTGCGGGCCGCGGTGTGCGACGCCCGGAGGGTGACGGAGGAGACCCTGGCCGGCTATGACAAGGTGCAGCTGCGCTGCGGCGTGCTGCTGACCACCCCGGAGAGCCGGGAGGTCCTGGGCCGGTACGGCGCGGAGATCAAAGCGGCCAGCATACAGGAGATGGAGGGCGACGTGAAGGTCACCACCGTCAACGGTAAAACGGAGATCGTCCCCGGCCAGGCTGCCCCGGACTGCAAGCTCTATCTGATGGTCAACGGCAAGCTGGACATCGCCCCAGGCTGCGAGGCGGAGCTGAAAAACTATGTGGGCATCACCGTCAACGGCAAGGTGTCCTGCCCCAAGAGCATGATGCCCCTGCTGGCCGGCCTGATGATGAACGGGAAGGTGGAGACCTATCCCGACGGGTGCATCCGGCTGAAGAGGACCGCCGTGCTGGACCGGACCTTCCGCCTGCGGGCCCGGGAGGGAGCGCTGTACTACGCCGCCGGCCGGATCGCGGCCCTGGACCCGGCCCTGGATTTCGCGGCCCTGGCGGCCAAAAACGTCCGCTTCTCCACGCCCAGCCTGCTGGTGGCGGAGAGCCTGGCGGAGGCGGCCGTGCCCCTCTTTGACCAGGAGACGGAGATCACCGTCCTGCCCGACGGCTGCGCCCTGGTCAGCGACGACGCGGACCTGGACGAGGAGCTGGCGGACCGCTACGGCGGGAAGCTGTACCTGCTGGGCAGCCTGTACGTGGCAAAGGGGAAGGGGGCGCTGCTGGAGCGGTTCACCTTCCTCCGGGTCGCCGGGGACGTGCAGGCTGTGCGGGGCGAGGAGGCGGCGGTCCGCGGCAGCTGCGCGGAGTACCAGCGGCTGCGGACCATGGGCGGCACGGTGGTCCGGAACAGGTCCACGCCCGTCACGGTAAGCCGGGCCGTGCTGGAGCAGGCGGAGAGCGGCCTGTCCGTGGAGAGCTGCGTGGACGTGTGCATTGAGGCGGACGTGCCGCTGGCCCTGCTCCGGGAGCGGCTGGTGAGCATCGCCAACTGCGTGAGCGTGGCCTGCACAGAGGAGCAGCAGGCCGTCGTCGAGGCCGTGACGGAGAACGTGGTAAACCTGGGCGCGGAGGCCCCGCCGGAGGAGACCCGGGAGGATGAGGCCGTCATCAAGACCGCCTTCTATCAGATGTAATCTGCCAATTCACTTCTCACAATAGGGAATGCCCGGCTGGAATGATCCAGCCGGGCATTCTCGCTCTCTATTTTGCGTCCCTGGGCTTTGGCTGATAGGACACAGCGCTGACCGCGTAGACCGTAATAAATGCCTTGGGGTCCGTCTTCTCCACGTAGCTCATCAGGCGGGAGTACTCGTTCTTGTTGACAATGACGATGATCTCCTTCCTGGGGGCGTTGTCATAGGCGCCGATGCTCTCGTAGATGGTGGCGCCGCTGTGGAGATCCTTGAGTATGAACTGCCGCAGTTCCTCCAGCTTGCTGGACATGATGCACACCCGCCTCTTCTGGTCAAAGCCGAAGATGAAGTGGTCCAGGACAATGCCGTTGAGGTAGGTGCCCAGGACGCTGAGCATGACGGTCTTGGCGTCGTAGAGGAAGGCGGAGGACAGGGCCACGCACATACCCGCCACAGACACCGCCTTGCCCAGCTCCATGCGGAAGAACTTGTTGAGCAGTTTGGCCACCACGTCCAGGCCGCCGGAGGAGGCGTTTTTCACAAACAGCATGGTCTGTCCGATGCTGACGATAAAGAGAAAGCAGAACATGTCCAGAAACGGGTCCCCCATAATGGACTGGTTGTTGGGAAAGGCCCGCTCCAGAACCCACAGCACCGCCGGTACCAGCACGGAGGTGTACACGGTCTTAGTGCCGAACTCCCGGCCGATGAGCAGAAAGCCCACCAGCAGAAGGCCGATGTTGAGGATAAAGGTGATGACGGAGATAGAAAGGGGGATGATGTTGCTCAGGATGATGGCCAGACCGGAGATGCTGCCGATGGTGAGGTTGCTGGGGATGAGGAAAAAGAACACCGCCGCCGCGCAGATGACGGTGCCCGCCGTAATCATCAGAAAATCTACAATCTTGTCCCTGGTTTCCATGGGCATATACTCCTCTTCTTCTCAAGTTTCGTTTGGATGTTTTCTTTTCCGCCAAAAGGCGTGTTAAGAGCAGGGCTACTTCCCAAATCCGCAGTTGGGGTAGGTGCAGGTCCCGCACCCCAGGCACAGTCCCCCCTCCCCCAGGGCGGCGATCTCCTCCCGGGTGACGGCCACGCCGGCGGCCAGAGCGGGCAGGAGCAGGTCAAAGACCGTGCGCCGGGCGTACATGACGCACCCGGGGAGGCCCAGGACGGGGACCCCGTCGTCAAAATAGCCCAGCAGGACCATGGCACCGGGGAGGACCGGCGCGCCGTAGGTGACCACCCGTGCGCCGCTGCGGCGGATGGCCGCCGGGGTGCTGTCGTCGGGGTCCACGCTCATGCCGCCGGTGCAGAGGACCAGCTCCACCCCCGCCGCCCGCACCTCCGCGATAGCCTGGGCCACCCGGTCCGCGCCATCCGCCGCCACCCGGTGGGCGGCGACAAGGATGCCCAGCTCCGCCAGCTTGGCCTCCACCACCGGGGTGAAAGCGTCCTGGACCAGTCCCTTGGCCACCTCGCTGCCGGTGGTGACAATGCCGGCGGTGCGTATTTTCCAGGGCAGCAGCTCCAGAAGGGGGCGCCCGCCTGCAATGGCCTCCGCCCGGGCCAGCGTCTCCTCCGCAATGACCAGGGGGATCACCCGGGTCCCGCACAGCGCGTCCCCTTGGCGCACCGCCGTGCCGCCATGGCGGGTGGCGATCATCACATCCCCCAGGAGATTGATCTCATAGAGCCGCCGGCTGTCCACCCGGAAAAAGCCGTCCATGGCGGCGGTGAGCTGGATCTTGCCCTCCTTCACCGGACTGGGGACCATATGCTCCCCCTGGCACAGGGCGCACAGCCGGGCCGCGGCGTCGTCCTCGTGGACCATGCCGGGGGTCATCTCCCAGACGTACAGATGCTCCTTGCCCATGCGCAGCAGCACCGGGATGTCCTCCTCCCGGACTACGTGGCCCTTGCGAAAGCGGGCGTCCTTGTACTGGCCCGGTATGATCTGGGTCATATCGTGGCAGAGCACGTGGCCCACCGCGTCCCTGACCGGAATCAGCTTCATCATCGGTCCTCCCTCTTACAATCTCAGCACCAGTATAGCAAAGCCGGCCCGGTTTTTCAACCGGAACCGGCCATGTATCCGGGAAATCAATAGGGGGAGCAGCCCGGAGCGCGGCGCGCCTGTTTTCCGGGCCGATAAAGGTGAGATGTAATGTATAAAGGGCGGTTTCACCACCAAATACATTACATGGCTGGCAGTTCATTTGTGGCAGAATGACACAGGCTGGAAAGGCGGTGATCGACCAGCAGGAGGGAACCGAAGCGGGAGCGGCCGGAGATGACCTGGGCGCTCCGTTCTCTTTGTCGGCCCCCTCCGAAGAGCGCACTTACTCACCACCACCGCTGGCTGGTGGTGGTATGGCCTGCGGCCATCGTGCGCCCTCCGGGGGGAACGGGGCTGGGACGGCTCCGCTATCATCTTTCCCCTGCCAGTATATACAGCAGACGCCAACGGCGGCTTGTGCATCGGACACAGCCGCGCCGATCACTGGGGGCTTGGGGGCCTTTAGCCACCAACAAGCGGCACAGGGTATATACCCGCGCATTGCTTACCACTACCACTGCTATCAGCATCCCAAAAAGGGTTGAATGTCATTCGCTTTGGTGGTATACTGATATATGCGATAAATCGACAAATCAACATTTTGAAAGCCGTATAGAATAAGGCTTAAAGATTCCGAGAGTCTATCAATAAGGAAAGAAGGAAATTTTGCCATGGGAATTGTAAAAATGTTGACAGCACTGGCATTGTGTGCGTCTCTGTTTGTCACTGCTGGAGTAGGGGCAATGTCTGCCGGCACCGCCGAAGCCGCCGAGATCGAAGTGGAAACCGCTGAAACCGAGGCCGCTGTTGTTATGAATACGGCAACGGTTAAGGGTGTAACATGGTATCTGGTGGAAAGCGAAGCCCACCTAAGAGCTATTGGCACAGGGGAGTACGGTCTGGACAAGAACTATATGCAAAATGCGGATATCACCATGTCCACGACAGAGTGGGTGCCAATCGGAACCGAAAGCAATCCGTTCACAGGACAGTACAACGGCAACGGCTGCGAAATCAGGGGACTGACAATGACAAGTCCTACCGTCAAGATTATTGGTTTCTTTGGCTTTGCAGGAAACGCACAGCTCTACAACATTACGCTGCGTGACCTTGACATTGAAACCGCAGGCGGTCAGGGCAAGTCGGTTGGCGCTATTTGCGCCAGAGCCACTGACTGCAATATCCACAGCAACGAAGTGTACTCTATTTACGATTAAACAGTAGCCAGTGGTTCAAGAGAGGGCTATCAATGCTGACAAGCCCCCTCTTTATCGGGGGGATTTCATCTTTTAGGTGAAATCCCCCTTGACAAATGTTCTCCTGCTAAAATGGTCTTATGATATAATCCTGACAGCTTACCAGTTCTCCAAATCTATGATGCCTCAGACGGGATATCCCCATTTTCCTCCTTGACACGCCGCCCTGGCGCTGGTAATATAATGACACGACCGCGATGATCGGAAAGAGTACCCGCGTCAAGCAGGCAGAGAGGGGCTGCGCACCGCTGAAAGCGGCCCTCTGGGCGGCGGGGGGAAAGTGCGTCCGGGAGCGGGAGGGGCAATGCCCTCCGTGTGGGCCGCGATACTGGCCTTGACGAGCGAAGCAGGAGAGTGGAACCGCGCCATGGCGCCTCTCCGTCCCTTGTGGGGACGGCAGGGGGCGTTTTTTTCATCCCCTGGGCGTTGATCGCCGATACGCCGGAAAACGCGTGTCGACCATATCCCCTCCCCCGCATATCATATGCTGGCAGCACAAGAGACAGCGCCGGGCACACGCAGCGCCCATTTCGCCTGTTTCCCTGGGGAAAGGGGCTAATCCTATGAAGTAAAGGACCGGTTCACATGTTATTAGAGACCCTGCGCGCATACCAGCGGCGGGACCCCGCCGCCCGCGGGAAGCTGGAGATCTTCCTGCTCTACTCCGGCGTACACGCCATCCTCTACTACCGCCTCGCCCACTGGCTCCACCGCCATCAGCTCTGCTTCCTGGCCCGGTTCGTGTCCCAGTGGGGCCGGTTCTGGACCGGCATCGAGATCCATCCCGGCGCGGTCATCGGCCGCCGTCTGGTCATTGACCACGGCACGGGCATCGTCATCGGCGAGACCACCGAGATCGGCGACGACGTGCTGCTCTACCAGGGCGTCACCCTGGGGGGCACAGGCAAGGACATGGGCAAGCGCCACCCCACCCTGGGCAACAACGTGCTGGTGGGGGCGGGGGCCAAGGTGCTGGGGCCCATCACCATCCACGAGAACGCGCGGATCGCCGCCGGGGCGGTGGTGCTCCAGGACGTGCCGGCCAACGCCACCGCCGTGGGCGTGCCGGCCCAGATCGTCCGGGTGGGCGGCGAGAAGGTCCGCCGCTACGCCGACGAGGTGGACCAGACCAGCGTGGTCAACCCCACCCTGCAAAAGCTGGAGATCCTCTCCCGGCGCATTGAGGAGCTGGAAAAAAGCTGGGCTGAACATAAGAATGGATGATAAGGAGATTCAACATGTATCTGTATAATTCCGCAACCCACCGCAAGGAGGAGTTTGTTCCCAACCACCCGGACATTGTGAAAATGTACACCTGCGGTCCCACGGTCTACCACTTCGCCCACATCGGCAACCTGCGCAGCTATATCATGGAGGATGTGCTGGAGAAGTTCCTGCGCTACGAGGGCTACCGCGTCAAGCGGGTCATGAATATCACCGACGTGGGCCACCTCTCCTCCGACGGGGACACCGGCGAGGACAAGATGCTCAAGGGGGCCAGGCGGGAGCGCAAGTCCGTCATGGACATCGCCCGCTTCTACACCGACGCCTTCTTTGACGACTGCGCCAAGCTGAACATCAAGCGCCCCGACGTGGTGGAGCCGGCCACCAGCTGCATTGACGAGTATATCAAGATCATCTCCCGGCTCGTGGACACCGGCTACGCCTATCAGGCCGGGGGCAACGTATACTTCGACACCAGCAGGCTGGAGCGGTACTATATCTTCAACGACCACGACGCGGAGGATCTGGCCGTGGGCGTCCGGGAGGGCGTGGAGGAGGATCTGAACAAGCGCAGCAAGAACGACTTTGTCCTCTGGTTCACCCAGTCCAAGTTTGAGGATCAGGCCCTCAAGTGGGACTCCCCCTGGGGGGTGGGCTACCCGGGCTGGCACATCGAGTGCTCCGGCATCTCCATGAAGCACCTGGGGGAGGACCTGGACATCCACTGCGGCGGCATTGACAACGCCTTCCCCCACCACACCAACGAGATTGCCCAGAGCGAGAGCTACCTGGGCCACAAGTGGTGCAATTACTGGATGCACGTGCTGCACCTGAACTCCAACACCGGCAAGATGAGCAAGAGCAAGGGGGAGTTTCTCACAGTCTCCCTGCTGGAGGAGAAGGGGTACGATCCCCTGGCCTACCGGCTCTTCTGCCTCCAGAGCCACTACCGGAAAAACCTTGTGTTCACCTGGGAGAATCTGGACAACGCCCAGGGGACCTACAACAAGCTGATTGCTCGGATTGCGGCCCTGACCCCCGGGGACGGGGCGGTAGATCAGGAGGTCTTTGAAGCCCAGCGGGAGAGGTTCCGCAAGTCCATGGGGAATGATCTGAACACCTCTCTGGGCGTCACGGCCCTGTACGACGCGCTGAAGGCGGGAGCCAGCGACGAGACCAAGCTGGCCCTGCTGGCGGACTTTGACCAGGTGCTGGGCCTGTCGCTGCTGGAGAAGGCGGCGGTCAAGCGGGAGGCGGAGGCCAAGGCCAAAGCCGCCGCGTCCGCCGCCGGGGGCATCGTGGTCACCGGCGAGGGGGACCCGGCCATTGACGCGCTGGTGCTGCGCCGGGCCCAGGCGAAAAAGGCCAAGGACTTCGCCCAGGCGGACAGCATCCGTGAGGAGCTGCGGGCCATGGGCGTGGAGGTGGTGGACACCAAGGAGGGCGCGGCCTGGAAACGGGTGTAAGAACCTGCATTCACAGGCGTTGAACCCGTCTGGCCGGGTCTTTTACCACCCTGCGGCGTTAAAAAAGAGGCAGCCGGGCCCGTTCCTTTTGGAACGGGCCCGGCTTGCAGTCTGCCGAATGCCTGCGCGTTTTTCTCACGGCAGCCGCCCTCTCACGCCCTGTTCTTCGCCCGCCGGGCCACGCTGTTGGTGTCCAGGGAGTCCCGGAACACCACAAAGCGGTCGTACAGAAACTCCAGGACAAAGTTGGCGATCATGTTGATGGCCGTCACCAGATACTCGTTCCACCCCAGCACGTCCGCCAGATAGTGGCCCAGCCAGGTGGAGGCGGGGGTGAACACGCAGTAGAAAGCCAGCACCAGGGCCATGGCCCTGGGCACGTTGCTGGCGGACTGGAAGGTGTAGCGCCGGTTCAGGGTGAAGTTCCACACCACGGACAGCGTCAGGGCGATCAGGTAGCAGGGCCAGTAGCTCCACCCCGTCAGCTCGTTGAGCAGGGAGAAGGCCCCCAGCTCGATGATCCCGGCGGAGAGGGAGAACAGGAGAAATTTCAGGGAGCGCAGCAGCTCTTTTCGATTCATCATCGTCCGTCCTTTCTATCCGTTCAGGGCCCGGAAGTGGCTCCTGTTGGCCCGGTACAGCCGCTGGAACACGGCAAAGCTCTTTTCGTAGACCGCCCGGGCGTCTCCGTTGGGCCGGAACACCCGCTCCGGCGGGATCAGGGCCCCCACGCCCTCCAGGTCCGGCAGGAGCCCCAGGCCCACGGCCATCACCGCCGCCGCGCCCACGCTCCCCGCGTTCTGGGGGCTGGCCACGGTCTCCACGGTCCGGCCGGTGATATCTGCGAGGATCTGGGCCGTCACCGGCGACAGGGCCCCGCCCCCCACGAACCGGATGGGATCGGAGGTGGCCGTCTTCCCGGCCTGACACTCCAGCATCCACCGCAGGTGGAAGCACACCCCCTCCAGCACCGCCCGGATGAGCTCGCTCTTGCCGGTGTTCAGGCGGATGTTGAAGAACATCCCCGCCGCCGCCGGGTCCTCAAAGGGGCAGCGGTTGCCGTGGAGCCAGGGGGTGAAGAGCACGCCGCCGGACCCCGGGGGAACCCGTGCCACGGTCTCGGTGAGGTAGTCGTAGAGGCTGGTATACACCGCCTCCTGGCTGCCGGTCACCTCCCGCTTCTCCAGGTACACCCCGATCTCGTCCAGGGCCAGGTGGTCCTTCACCCACTCCAGGCACTTCCCGGCGGTCTCCATCTCGGCGAAGTAGTTGAACCGCCCCCGCTGGGCCCCCACGATGGCGGCAATCATGGCGTTCACGTCCACCAGCTGCCGGTCCGTCACCGTGGACACCCAGCCGGAGGTGCCGCAGTAGATGTGGGTGGACCCCACCGCCGCCGCCCCCGCGCCGATGCCGATGAGGGACGCGTCCCCGCCGCCGCCGAACACCGGCGTGCCCGGGGCCAGCCCCAGCTCCGCCGCCGCCCGGTCCGTCAGGCCACCCACCCGGTCCGTGGACTGGATGATGGGGGCCAGATGGGACGGCTCCACGCCGAACATCCGGCACAGCGCCCCGCTCCAGTCCTCCCGCCGGGTGTCGTAGAGCAGGGTGGCGTAGGCGGAGTCCCGGGTCATCACCGCCCGGCCCGTGCACCGCAGGAGCAGGTACTCCTTCACGTCCAGCCACTTGTCCACCCGCTGGAAGTTCTCCGGCTCGTGGGCCTGGACCCACTTGTACTTCCACACCGGGTCCTTCACGCTGCTGGGCACCGCCCCGGTGGCCCGCAGGCACCGGAGCAGCTTGAACACGTTGGCCCCGGCGATTCTGGGTCCGTGGGCCAGCCCTTTTTTCAGCTCTGCCCCCGCCCGCTGATCCATGTAACTCATGGCCGGGCGCAGGCTCCGGCCCTCCCGGTCCACCAGCACCAGCCCCTGCATCTGGGAGCAGAAGGAGAGGCCGGCCACCTGCTCCGGGGTGATCTCCGTGCGGGCAAAAAGCTCCCCGGTGGTGCGGCCCATGGCCTGCCACCACGCCTCCGGGTCCTGCTCCGCGCCGCCGCCCTCCAGGAGGCGGAGGCCGTAGCCCGCCTGGGCGCTGGCCAGGAGCTCAATCCGCTCCCCCAGGCCGAACAGGCACGTCTTCACCCCTGTGGTGCCGATGTCGTAGGCCACTACATAGGTCATCTCATTCCCTCCCCACGGCCGCTCCCCCTCCGGGGGCGGCCCTCAGAGCCTGTTTCATATCTCCCCGCGCCCGTCTTGGCGGCGTATTTTCCGCCTTGACTTCGTTATAGATTCTGCAACGGCCCCATCGAGGGGCCGTGCAGAATGCAATTGTGCATGACCGCTCGATGGGTCATTGCACGATATGGATGCCTGCGGATTTTTGCCTTGCAGGGCAAAAAATCCGCTCACCAATCCGCACACGTTGAGATATAAAACAGGCTCTCAGCCTTTCCTCTTTCCATAGGCGTATCGGTACGCCAGCCGCTGGACCAGGGCGTCCGCCGGCCCCAGGGGACGGCAGCCGGGCTCCTCCCGGGCGTAAAGCCAGGCGGTGCAGCCCTTGCGCAGCAGGGAGCGGGCCGCGTCCACATCCCCGGCCGTGGTCCCTGCGCACAAGGCCCCGCAGCCGCAGATCAGCACCGCGTTCCTGCCCCGGATTGCCCGCTCCACCCGTCCCGGCTCCGCCGGCACGCACAGCACGTCCGCCCCGGCCATCTGGGCCAGATCGTCCAGATAGGGCCGCAGGCGGCGGACCCGTCCGCTCACCGCCGTCACCTCCGCCGCCCTCTCGTGGGCGGCGTACTGGAAGGGCCCGGAGCGGTAGAGGGCTGCGTGGAGGGCCGCAATGGGGGGCAGGGGCCGGCCGGCCACGGGGTAGCTTCGGCGCTCCCCCTCCAGCTCCAGCAGGAACGCATCCCCCCGCCGCCAGCTGACCCCCCAGTCCGGCACGGGCTCCCCGCCCGCCGCCTCCTCCGCCACGGACCGGCACCGCTGGCCGCAGACCTCCTCCAGCGCCCGGGCGGCGGCAAAGGCGTCCTCCATGTCCCGGCCCAGGCACAGCGCGCCGTGGCTGCGCAGCAGGAACGCCCGGCAGTCCGGCCACGCCTCCGCCTCCGCCGCCACAGCCTGCCGCAGCCGCTGGGTGCCCGGCAGGCCGTAGGCCGCACAGGGGACCCGCTTGCCCAGATCCGGGTGGATGAACCCTGTCAGGGCCCTGCCCGCCGTGCCGGCCACGGAGGCCCAGAGCTGGTGGGTGTGGATGACAAACCGGACCTCCGGCCGCAGCCGGTAGGCGTCCGCGTGGATGCCCTTCTCGCTGGAGGGCTTCAAAAGTCCCCTGTGGGATCCGTCCGCGATGTTCACCACCGCCAGCCGCTCCGGTCCCAGGTCCTCGTAAGAAATGCCGCTGGGGGTGATGACAAACTCCGTGTCCGACACCCGGGCGCTGATGTTGCCCCAGGTGCGCTCAACGAGGCCCTCACGGACCAGCCGGAGCCCCGCCTCCAGAACCTGCTCTCTGGCCGCTGTCTCCGTCATGGCCGGTCCTCCAGGGGGCCGCAGCCCGCCAGCACCCGGTCAAACCGGGAGAGCACATCGTCGATCATCTCCTCCGTGTAGGCCGCGCTGGTGTACAGCCGGGACCCGGCCAGGGTGACGATGCCCTCGGCCATGTAGGCGGCCCCCATGTGCTCCATCTCCTTCTGGCGGATCCCGGTCTGCCGGAGGAGCTCCGGGATGGTCCAGGGCTTCTTCCAGTCAATGGCAAAGTGCATGGTGCCGGCGTTGTCCAGGTGGCAGATAGAGCCCTGGTTGAAGGCCACGAAGGGCAGGCCGTACTTCCGAATGAGCTCCTGGAGCCCCGCCGTCAGCCGGTCCCCCATGCGCCCCGCCGCCTCGCAGGCGTTGGTGCGCTCGATCTCGCAGAGGGTGTAGTACCCCGCCGCGCAGGAGAGGGGGGTGGCCGCCATGGTGCCGCCGCACATGGCCTTGGGCACCTTCTTGCCCGAGGCGTCCAGCCCGGCCCCCAGGTGGGCCATGCAGTCCGCGTGGCCCCCCACGCCGCCGGCGCCGGGGTAGCCGCCGGCGATGATCTTCCCGAACACCGTCAGGTCCGGGTCCACCCCGAAGAAGCCCTGGGCCCCGCTCAGCCCGATGCGGAACCCCGTGACCACCTCGTCGAAGATCAGCAGGGCCCCGTACTGCCGGGCCAGCCTGGCCGCGCCCCGGACAAACTCCCGGCTCACCGGCCGGGTGCCGCTCTCCGGGCCCATGGGCTCCAGATATACCGCCGCCGTGCCGCCGTTGAGGCGGTTGGCCCGCAGCTTCCGCTCCAGGTCCTCCAGATCGTTGGGGAAGAACTCGTCCGTGTGCTTGAACACGAAGCCGGGCACGCCCTTGGACATGATCCCCTTGGTCCCCGGCACCCGCATGCCGTAGGCCAGCTGATCGGACCAGCCGTGGTAGGCCCCGCCCATCTTCAGGATGTTTTTCTTTCCCGTCTTCAGACGGGCGATCCGGGCCGCGCACATGGCCGCCTCCGTGCCCGAGCCCAGCATCCGGAACATCTCCACCGAGGGCACCAGATCGGAGATCTTTTTGGCCAGCTTGTACTCGTACTCGTGGAACAGCCCCGTGGAGGGGCCGCAGGTGTTGAGCAGCTCGATCACCCGCTCCCGCACCTGGGGCATGTTGCTGCCCAGGATGGTGGGCCCGCCGGCCTGGAGCAGGTCATAGTACCAGTTGCCGTCGATGTCCCACAGCTTGGCCCCCTCCGCCCTGGTGATGACAATGGGGAAGGGGTAGTTGAAGGCCAGATTGTGCTGCACGCCGCCGGGGATCACCTTCTTCGCCTGGGCGATCATCTCCCGGGACCGGGGGCATCTGGCGTTGAAGTAGTTGTCCACGTAGTCCGCCAGCCTGTCCCGCCGGATGGACCAGACCGGCTGCCGGATCAGCTCGTCCAGCTGGGCCGTCACCGCCGCCGCGTCCAGATATTGATCGATCGCAAAACCGTTATATGCCATAGCTTCCGCCTCCCTGTGGGGTCCTCAAAAATGTGTGAATCCCGCAGGCGGCCATGCGCCGCCTGTGCACAGGTATTCATCTCCCACATACTCAGCGTAACACACCGCTGCCCGGATGTCAACCAATGGCATCGGATGTCCAAGGAAATCAATTTTTATAGCGGCAGCAGGCTCCTTGCTGGAGCGGTTTCTGCGAGGAAAATCAATTTTGCGAAAAACGCAGCATCCTGTAGGGGCGAGCATCGCTCGCCCGCTCTAACGATGCCCTCCAGCGGCCCGAAAGAAGCGGGCGAGCGATGCTCGCCCCTACACAAATCCAGCAAGAATCCATCTTCCGTTGTAAAAATTGATTTCACTGGCTTTCTGCAAAAGCACATTGACACAGCAGGAGCCCTGTGCTATAATCGATCAGCAAATTGAGAAAAGAGGCGGCTAAAATGATTAATTTAGTCTATAAGTCTGTTGTTGTAGAGTGCTCTACTGGCGTAGAAGATTTGGCAAAGGCTATTGAGAAACAAGCCGGGGAGATGCTGAATAAAGGATATAAGTTAGTAACTATGTCAACGATTGGAGCAGATAAAGCTATATTGGTATTTAAGATTTAACTTGCTTAAATTCCCTTTTATCTGTCGAACCCTCTTGAAACCCTGATATATCAAGGCTTTCCGCAAATTAAATGTTCAAATCCATGGTTTTATCAGCTTTCCTAGCCGCACAAGGTTAATAAGGGATATTCCAGCTTATCGGGCAGTCATCCATCGACAGGTGACTGCCCGCTTTGGATATTTTGACGAGTGGTTTAAGGGCGCATCGGATCCCGGGGAAATCCATTTTGCCGCCGCCCCCTACCGCCACAGCTTCACCACCCCCGCGTCCTGGAACTGCTTGAGCAGCAGAAGGCACACCGGCATGAGCACCATCCCGCCCACGCCCATGAAGTGAAACCCCAGGTACATGGCCAGCAGGGCCGTGATGGGCGGCAGGTCCGCCTGCCCCGCCAGCAGGCGGGGCTCCAGCAGGGTGTGGACCAGCAGCCCCACGGCGTACAGCGCCAGCAGGGACAGCCCCCGGCCCGTGTCCCCCAGGGCCAGGCACCCCAGGGCCCAGGGGATCAGCACCGTCCCCGTGCCCAGTACCGGCAGCGCGTCCACCAGGGAGGTGAAGGCCGCCGCCAGCAGGGCGTAGTCCAGTCCCATCCACAGAAAGCCGGTGAGCAGGATGACAAAGGTGGTCAGGATCAGCAGCGCCTCCGCCCGCAGCCACTTGAGGATGGTGGTGCGAAAGCACCTGGCCGCGTCCCGGCACTTGGCCTGCCAGGACCGGGGCAGCTGCCGCTTCAGAAAGGCCAGGATGGACGGATAGCTCAGGCTGGTGAAGTACACCGCCAGCAGGGTGGTCATCAGAAAGAGCCCCGCGTCCGGCAGGGACGAGAGCAGAGAGGACGCCGCCCCCATCAGCCAGCTCCCCACCTCTCCGGCCAGGGAGGGCCCCTCCTCCATCATCCGCCCGGCCAGCATATCCAGGGCCGAGCGCAGGAAGGCGGGGCTGGCGGCGTACCACGCCCCCGCCCGGTCCAGCAGGCTGTTCCACATGGCCGGGAACCCCGCCACCACCTCCGGCAGCCGGGTGGACCACTGCCGCAGCTCCACCCCCAGCCGAACCAGTGCCAGGGCCGCCCCGCCCCCCGGTATGGCCAGCAGCAGCGTGGTCACCAGGGCCGCGGCGAAGCTCCGGCGCACCCCCATCCACCGCCGCACCCGCTGGACCAGGGGCTCCGCCATGGCGCTCAGCGCCAGGGCCAGCAGGAAGGGCAGCAGCGGCCCCAGCAGCCACCGGAAAAAGACAAAGGCCCCCGCCAGAACCAGCAGCGCAGAGATCGTCCGCTGTAAAAAGACACTTAGCTGTGACATATAGACAAAATGCACCTCTTTTTCCCCTGTTCCCCAGGAAAGTTTGTGTAGAACGGCAACGGTTTTTTGGTTGTAACCCGGCGGCAAGTGTGGTAAAATAACGCAGATTAAAGACATATGGCCGTAGGAGGAATACAGATATGAGTGCCAAGACAAAATACTACATCATTGCCGCCGAGGCGCTGCCGGAGATTTTCATCAAGGTGGCGGAGGCCAAGCGGATGATACAGACCGGCGAGGCGGCTACCGTGGGCGCGGCCACCCGGCAGGTGGGCATCTCCCGCAGCGCCTTCTACAAGTACAAGGATGCGGTGCAGCCCTTCAATAACATGAAGACCGGCCACATCATCACCTTCTATATCATGCTCAAGGACAACCCCGGCGTCCTCAGCAACGTCCTGTCTATTTTTGCCGGGAGCGGCGCGAATATACTGACCATCAACCAGTCCATCCCCACCAACGGCTGCGCGGCGGTGACCATCTCCGCCGAGACCAGCGATCTGGAGCTGTCCCTGGAGGATCTGATCGCCCGGGTCTCCGCCCTGGAGGGCGTGGTGAAATTCGAGATCCTGGCGGGCTGACCGTCTCCGGGACGCGTGCATAAGATAAGGAGAGAGACAATGGCTAACTTTGCAATCATGGGCTTTGGCACCGTGGGCAGCGGCGTGGCGGAGGTGCTGCGCATGAACGGCGCGTCCATCGCTGAAAAGCTGGGCGAGCGCCTTACCCTGAAATATATTCTGGACGTGCGGGACTTATCCGCCTCCCCCTACGCCTCTCTGGTGGTGAAGGACTTTGCCCTGCTGGAGAACGATCCGGAGCTGGACGTGGTGGTGGAGTCCATCGGCGGCGCCAAGGTGGCCTACGAGTTCACCCGCCGGGCCCTGCTGGCGGGCAAGCACGTGGTCACCTCCAACAAGGAGTTGGTGGCCACCTGCGGCCGGGAGCTGCTGGAGATCGCCCGGGAGAAGAACGTCAACTACCTCTTCGAGGCCAGCGTGGGCGGGGGCATCCCCGTGCTGCGGCCCCTGTTCCAGTGCCTGGCCGGCAACCAAATCCAGGAGATCGCCGGCATCCTCAACGGCACCACCAACTATGTCCTCACCCGCATGGTGGAGGGGGGCGTGCCCTTTGACGCCGCCCTTCGGGAGGCCCAGGAGAAGGGCTATGCCGAGGCCAACCCGGCCGCGGACGTCGAGGGCCTGGACGCGGGGCGGAAGATCTGCATCCTCGCCGATCTGGCCTGGGGCGGCGAGGTCCGGCCCGAGGCCATCCGCATCCAGGGCGTCGGGGAGCTCTCCCTGGAGGACGTGGACGCGGCCCGCGCCCTGGGGTACCGGATCAAGCTGCTGGGCCGGGCCCTGGCGCTGGAGGACGGCCGGGTGGCGGCCTATACAGCTCCCCATCTGGTGCCGGAGAAAAACCCCATGGCCGGGGTGGACGGGGTGTTCAACGCCGTCATGATCCGTGGAAACGCCGTGGGAGACGTGATGCTCTACGGCCGGGGCGCGGGGGACCTGCCCACCGCCTCCGCCGTCATGGGGGATGTGCTGGACGCCCTGGCCCACCGGGAGAAGCGGCGGAGCCTGGGCTGGAGCCGGGACGCGGTGCTGGCGGATCCGGAGAGCGAGCTGGCCATGCCCTGGTATATCCGAGGGGAGGGCCCGGCCCGGATCACCGAAGCCATGACCGCCCGGGAGGCCCGGGCCCTGGCCGGGCAGGGGGCTGTCCTGCTGCCGGTCCTGCAATAACCCTTTTGTCCCGTGGACACTATAATGGAGTGTACCCAGTTTGCCTGAGAGAGGAAGGTCCTTTATGAGTTTGATTGTTCAGAAATTCGGCGGCAGCTCCGTCCGGGACGCCCAGCGGATCCGGAACGTGGCGGGCATCATCGCCGATACGTATAGAGCCGGGAACCAGGTGATGGTGGTGCTGTCCGCTCAGGGAGACACCACCGACGAGTTCATCGAAAAGGCCAGGGAGATCAACCCCCGGGCCTCCAAGCGGGAGATGGATATGCTCCTGAGCGCTGGCGAGCAGATCTCCATCGCCCTGTGCGCCATGGCTCTGGAGGCCATGGGCCTGCCGGTCATCAGCCTGTGCGCGTGGCAGGTGGGGCTCCACACCAGCAGCACATACTCCGACGCGCGCATCAAGCGCATTGACTCCGAGCGCATCCAGCGGGAGCTGGACAAGAACAAGATCGTCCTGGTGGCCGGCTTCCAGGGGGTCAACCGGGTGGGGGATGTGACCACCCTGGGCCGGGGCGGGTCCGACACCAGCGCCGTGGCCCTGGCCGCCGCCTTCCACGCGGATCTGTGCCAGATCTACACCGACGTGGACGGGGTGTACACCACTGATCCCCGGCTGGTCTCCAGCGCCCGGAAGCTCCACGAGATCACCTATGACGAGATGCTGGAGCTGGCCAGCCAGGGGGCCCAGGTGCTCCACAACCGCAGCGTGGAGCTGGCGAAAAAATATCATGTGAACATGGAAGTCGTGTCCAGCCTAGAGCGCAAGCCCGGCACGAAAGTCAAGGAGGTTGTCAAGATGGAAAAAACCAATATCGCCGGCGTGGCGAAGGATACGAGCATCGCACGGATCGCGGTGGTGGGCGTGGCGCACAATCCCGGCGTGGCCTTCCGCATCTTCTCCCTGCTGGGCCGGGCCAACATCAACGTGGACGCCATCATCCAGTCCATCGGCCGGGACGAGAGCAAGGACATCAGCTTCACCCTGCCCCGGGCGGACGTGGAGGAGGCGGTGAGGGTGCTGGAGGACCAGAAGGACGCGCTCCACTTTGACCATGTGACGGTGGAGGACAAGATTGCTAAGGTGTCCATTGTGGGCGCGGGCATGATGACCACCCCCGGCGTGGCGGCGAAGATGTTCGAGGCCCTCTACGACGCCAACATCAACATCCAGATGATTAACACCAGCGAAATCCGGGTCTCCGTGCTCATCGACGAGAACGACGCGGCCGCCGCCGTGCGGGCGGTCCACAACAAGTTCTTCGGGGACGAGATGTAAGACAGACAATGCCAGTCCGGCGCAGGGGTTCTCCCTGCGCCGGATTTTGTTTTTTGGGGAATGGTGTCCCTTGACAAAATAGGTCTAATATGGTAGACTACCCCTTGGCAAATCAATTTATTTATAGGAGGGATATTATGCCGGAGACAGCCGCACTGCAAAAGCCCATGACGGGCTTTCATCTCAAGCTCATCGCCCTGACCACCATGTTCATTGACCACATTGGCGCGGTCTTCTTTCCCCAGGTGACCCTGCTGCGGGTCATCGGGCGGATCTCCTTCCCCCTGTACGCGTTCCTGATTGCCGAGGGGTGCCGGTACACCCGGGACCGGGGGCGGTACGCCCTGGGGCTGGGGGCCTTCGCCCTCATCAGCGAGATCCCCTACGATCTGGCCCTCCACCCGGAATTTCTGGAATATGGCCTGTGGGGGCAGAATTTCCTCTTCCAGACCAACATCTTTTACACCATGTTCTTTGCCGTGGCCGGCGTCCACATCTTCGAGGTCCTGCGGCACAGCGCCAGGAGGATCCAGCTGGCCTCCCTAGGCGGATTCCTGGGCGTTCAGGCGCTGGGCGTCCTTCTGACCCTGGGGAGCATACTCCTCAGCGGCAGCACATGGCTCCTGTACGCCACCCATCTTCTGACCCTGACCTATTTCCCGGTGATGGTGTGGATCTGCCGCCTTCTGGAGAAACAGCCCGGCGGCGGGGAGGAGAAGCCGGGCATGCTCTCCAACGTCCTGGCGGCTGTCCCCGGGCTGTTCGCCCTCTACTGCGCCAATGTCTACGGCGCCAGCTATGGCGCATGGGGCGTACTGCTGATGTTCCTGCTCTATCTGGCCAAGAGCCGGAGGGTTCAGGCCGGCGTGCTGACAGCAGGGGTTCTCTACTACTACGGCCTGCGGGCTGTTGAGCAGGTGCTCCAGGGCTACCTGAGTCTGCCCTACATGCTGGGGCGGGCGGCTCTGGCCCTGGCTGCTGCGGCACTGGTGTACTTCGCCTACAACGGCCAGCGGGGAAAGCCGGTGAACAAGTGGATCTTCTACGCAGCCTATCCGGTCCACCTGGGGATCCTGGCCGCCCTGGGGGCCATTCTGAACAGCTGACAGCTCTCCCATCCGTGCAGGAAAAGAGAGGACAGGCCCTCTCCTCTGTGGTATCATGAGGGGGAGCGCAGAGGAAGGAGAACGCTATGGAATGGGTTGACGGTCTCAACAGGACCATCGCGTATATCGAGGAGCACCTCACGGGGGACGTTGACTGCGGCGCACTGGCCCGGCTGGCCCACTGCTCGGCCTACCACTACCAGCGCATGTTCGCCTACATGGCGGGCGTGCCCCTGTCGGAGTACATCCGGCGGCGGCGGATGAGCCGGGCGGCGGTGGACCTCCAGGCCGGGGAGCGGGTGGTGGACGTGGCCCTGAAATACGGCTACCAGTCCCCCACGGCCTTCAACCGGGCCTTTCAGTCGGTCCACGGTCTGGCCCCCTCGGCGGTCCGGGAGGCCGGGGCGGCGGTGAAGAGCTTCCCTCCTCTGCGGTTCACATTCGTGATAAAAGGAGCGGAGGAAATGGAATATCGCATAGAGAAGCGGGAGGCGTTCCGCATCGTCGGCGTATCCGCGCCCCTGTCCAAAGACCTGGAGGAGAACTTCGCCGCAGTGCCCGGCCTGTGGCAGCGGTGCGCCTCGGACGGGACCGTCCAGCGGCTGGCGGGGATGATGGACGGCCAGCCCAAGGGGGTGCTGGGCGTCAGCGCCTGCCAGGGGGACACGGACTGGCGGTACTTTATCGCCGTGGCCAGCAGCCAGTCCGGCCCGGGGCTGGAGGAGTATCTGGTCCCCGCCGCCACCTGGGCCGTGTTCCCCGGCCAGGGGACCGGCCAGTCCATTCAGGAGCTGGAGCGGCGGATCGTGACGGAGTGGCTGCCCACCTCGGGATACGAGTACGGCAGCGGGCCGGACGTGGAGGTCTACCTGAGCCCGGACCCGGCCAACGCCCGGTATGAGGTGTGGATCCCCGTGGTGAAAGAGGAGGAGCCCCAGTCCTGACGGCGGAGAAAACCGAGATCGGAAGAGCACACGTCTGAACTCCAGTCACTCTCGCGCATCTCG
>CANAZG010000046.1 GCA_947365965.1 uncultured Clostridia bacterium | reverse complement strand
GGCGGACTCTTTGCCCTCAAGTGCAATATTTTCAACCTTGCCCTGGACGGTATCGCCCTCTTTGGATGCTTTGCCTCTATTGTGGGTGCGCACTTCTTCAACAGCACCCTGATTGGCGTGCTGTGCGGCGCGGTGTCCGGCATAATCCTCTGCTTGATCTACGGGGTTTTTGTATTCCAGCTCAAGGTGGATCCGGTGATCTGCGCCATCGCCTTTATCTCCATCTGCGGGGGGCTGACTAGGTATCTGCTCAACCCCCTTTTCCACACCAGCGGTCGCGTCATTATCAGCAATTCATTGGCCCTGCCCACCATCCATCTGGGCTTTCTGGAGCACATCCCCTACCTGGGCGCCATCCTCAACGACAAGACCGGTCTGGTCTATATTGCCCTTCTGACGCCGTTTCTTGTCCGGATACTGCTCTATAAAACCAGGTATGGTCTGGCCCTGCGGTCTGTAGGGCTGAACAGCGAGGTTGCCAACTCCGCCGGCATTAACCTGTCCTTTGTCCGCTATTCCGCTCTCGCGCTCAACGGACTGTTCTGCGGCCTGGCTGGGGCGCAGCTGGCACTGTCCCTGAACATGTTCAACATCGGCATGACGGACTCCCGGGGGTTTACCGCCCTGGCCATATTGATTATGACGGACTCCGCTCCGATTTTGAGTATGCTGGCCTGCTTCATGTTTGGCCTGTCTGACGCAGTTGTATTGCAGCTGGCAGGCACGGGCTATAACGCACAGCTGCTGGATGCGCTGCCCTATGTGGTGGCCCTGGTGGTGGTGATTATCCCGCTGGCTGTCAAGAAAATCATGAGGAGCGTCAACCGCCGCGCCGCAGAGCGCAGAATAATCACGCGAAACAGCTAGGAGCCGGTGCTCGCCAGTTCAGACGCGCCCCTTCACGGCTGTTCGATAAAAAAGAAAGGAAGAGTGAAATGAAAAAGGTGTTATCGGTTATCCTGGCGTCTCTTATGCTTCTGGGCGTCACGGCCTGCTCCGGCAAGTCCGGGGACAGCGGCCAGAGCGGTGGAGAAGAGACAGTCCGCGTCGGCATTGTCACCGACATGGGCATTGACGAGGCGGAGTGGCTGCAAAACCTGGTGGCAGGCCTGAAGGACTACACCGCCCAAAATGAAGGCATCGACATCAAGGTCATTGAGGCCACCGATGTGGCGGAGTACGAGCCCAAGGTCCGCGCCCTGGCAGAGGACAGCTATGATATTATTATTACCATGAACTCCGGCATGGCCGGCGCCACCACCGCTGTCGCCAGCGACTACCCGGACATTATTTTCGGCAGTCAGAACGGCAATATTGAGAATCTGTCAAGCTACAAGAACATTGAGGAGTTCGGCCTGAACCGGACAGAGACTGGCTTTCTCGCCGGAGTTGCGGCGGCCTGCATGTCTGAGGCCGCAACCGTAGGCATTGTTCTGGGCTCCGACGAGCCGGACCTCAACGCCATCGGCGCTGGCTGGCAGCAGGGCCTGGTGTGGGCGGACCCGGATATTACCGACTATCTGGTCTACTCCAACAGCTTTACGGATCCCACCATCGGCAAGGAGCTGGGCCTGAGCCTGATTGGCCGCGGCTGCGACGTAATCGCGGGCGCGGCAGGCGGTACCGGCGTAGGAGTAGCCCAGGCCGCAGCGGAGAACGACTGCTGGTATGTAGCCTGGGACGTCCATTACCCCGAGGTGTTTACCGCTAAGCAGCTGGAGCTGGGCAGTGCGGTCAACTGGTTCAATATCATGTACCTGGCTTTTATTGATGACGTGCTCAATGACAACTATCGCCCGGGCGAGTTTGTGGAGTACGGTATGGACAAGGGCGTGTGCGCTTTTGAGTATCCCGAGGGCTCCCAGATCTCCGACGAGGCCAAGACCAAAGTGGAGGAAGCGATGGACCTGATTGTAAAAGGCGAGATCGAGCTCTCCGCCACGCCCCTGCACAAATAGGACTTGGAAATAGCGCATGACGCAGAGGGATACGGAGGCCTTCCGTATCCCTCCCTTAAAAATAATCGATAAAGGTTCTCAGGAGGAGCTTATGCAAAATTACAATCTATATGATCGCATCCTGGGCTCTCTCACCCTGGCCGGCATTGGTGACGCCATCGGCGCACCCTCCGAGGCCATGAGCCGTGATGAAATCCAACGGAAGTACGGCGGACGGATTACCACCTTTCTGGACGGGTCAGACAACCCCTATGCCCTGGGCAATGCGGTGGGCGAGGTCACAGACGACGCCTCCCAGATGTATGAGATGTCCTTGGCCATTATCCGCACAGGGGGCGATCTGACGGCAGAAGCGGCGGCAGATGCGATTTTGAACTGGTCCAGAAACTTTCCGCGATACTATCCCCGCAATGCCGGCCCCACCACCCGGCACGTGATTACAGAGCTGCTGGAAGGAAAGGACCCGATAGAGATTGGTATGACGGGCTGCGAGTACAACCGCGGCGTCTCCAACGGCGCGGCCATGCGGGTGGCCGGGGCGGGCTTAGCGCATCCCGGAGACTGGGAGCGAGCTGCCCGGACCGCCATCGCCAGCTGCCGCCCCTCCCATGGCACCCAGCACGCCTTTGCGGGAGCCTGTGCGATTGCCTGCGGCATCTCGGAGGCGCTGACGGAGGGCGCACAGATCAGCGGCGTTCTCCGGGCCTGCCTGTTTGGCGCGGAGATCGGCCAGCGGGTGGGGGAGGAGACCGCCCGCCGGGCCTGCGGTGTGGGCGTCAGAGAACAGATCCTTCGGGCGATTGGGATTGGCTATGACTGCGTGGGCATGAAGGAGGCGGAGGAGACGCTGGAGCGGAGGATCGGTAATGACGGCTCTATGCAGACCAGCGTGGCGGTGGCCATCGGTCTCTTTCTGGCAGCGGACGGGGACCCGGTCAAGACTGTTCTGGGCGGAGCGAACATCGGCGGAGATACCGATACCATTGCCTGCATAGCCGGCTCACTGGCTGGCGCCTACGCGGGCTATGGGGCCATTCCGGCGGACTGGCGCGGTCTGTTTGAGAAGGTCAACCCGCAGCTGAAATTCCGGGAGGCCGCCCAGGAGCTGGAAAAAATCGCCCGCAGCGGGGGAGAGGCCCATGCTTGACAGCCTGTATCTGGCCTATCCGCTGGTAGACCTGAGCGTCCGCTTTGAGGGCCGTTTCCCCCTTCGCGCCGGGGAGTCGCGGGTGGTCTCAGACGTCCGGGCGGTGGCGGGGGGCTCTGCCAACACCATTCTGATGGCCGCGCGATTGGGCGGCCGGATCGCCCCCTATGGCGCGGTGGGCAGCGACCTCTTCGGCCGGCTTATCCTGGATACCTACACGGATGAGGGGATTGTGGCGGACTATCTCTCTGTTGTACCGGAGCTGGAGACGCCCAAGGTGATTATTCCCCTTGACGCGGATGGTGAGCACGGTTTCCTGAGCATGGTGAGCGGCAGCTACGGGCCCCTGGACCGGCTGGAGCAGGCGGTAAAGCGGTCCCGGTCCATCATCGTCACCGGGTATCAGCTCTATGAACGGGCATCGCGGGAGGCCGCCCGCCGGGAGATGATGCTGGCGAGGGAGCATCACCGGAAGATTTTTCTGGACCCCGGGCCGCTGTTTATGGCGCTCTCTCCGGAGGAACGCCGTGCGCTGCTTGCCCAAGCGGACGTTGTGCTGTGTAATGAGAGCGAGGCCCAGGCTCTCACCGGAGAGAGCGTCTCCGAGGCTGCGGCCCGGCAGATGCGGCAGATGACGGATGCCTTGCTGGTGCTGAAGGCCGGCGCTGAGGGCTGCTGCACGCTGGATGGCGGCAAGCTGCGGTGGTTTCCCGGATTTTCGGTAGAGTGCGTGGATACCACCGGAGCGGGGGATGTGTTTCTGGCCGGATTCCTCCTGGGATATCTGCGGGGCTGGCCCCTGGAGGAGACAATGGAGCTGGCCAATGCGGCGGGAGCGGCTACAGCAGCAAAGCTGGGCTGCGGCAGCGATGTGCCCACCGCGCAGGAGGTGGTATCGCTGCTGCGGCGGAGAGAGACCTTTACCCGGTACGGCGAGCTGCCGCTCTGAGAACCTATATTCATCACCAAATAAGGCCAGCGCCGACGGTATCGGCGCTGGCCCTTCTAATGATTTGGTCTCCTGGGTGAACGGTTCTATTGTATCGCGCTCTGCGGCTCCTGCGTTACCACGATATTGGTCGTCTCATTGAGAGAACAGGGGGCGCCCAGGAACGAGACAATGTTCTCGAACTGGACCGGAATGCCCCGCCCGCCGATGCCGTCCCGCATCCCGTGAAAATGGAGGTGGGGGATACGGCTACTGCCGCTGCTCCCCACCCTGCCGATCAGCGTGAGCGGCTGGACCAGATCCCCCACCCGCACCGAGACGCTGCCCTTGAGCAGGTGGGAGTAGAGGGTATACTCCCCGCCGCTGTGGCGGAGCAGCACATGGTTTCCGTCAATCCGCGCGTGCTCCCCGTACTTCTCCTCAATCTGGTCAAAGGCGGTGTTCTCATCGCTGTCCTCCAGCCCGTCAAAGACCTCCGCCACTTGGCCTCCGCAGGCGGCGTAGACCGATTCCCCCCAGATGTTCTGGACTGCCAGGTCTGCGGAGAAGCTGCCGATATCCATGGCGAACTCGCTGTTTCTGCACCACCTGTGGGAGTTGATGGAGGCGTAGGTGTCACTGACCAGGAAAGTGCCCTTCATGGGGAAGAAGTATCGGTTGGGACTGGCGTACCCGCTGACCGCCACCTCCCTCTCCATGGAAAATCCCCTTCCGGCGGCGCGGATGACGCACCTATCCACGGGCTGAAAGGTGTACACGGAGAAGTACTCGTGCATCACCGCCTGGGGCAGCACCCTCTCCTGGCCCAGGATCCGGTACATGCTGCTGGCCCTGTACCGCTTCAGCTCAGCGGCGGCATAGCGCAGTTTCTGCCGGACCTGGAGCTGGTCGTAGCTCCTTTGGTATTGCAGCTCCCTGCCGGCGTAGAGAGAGAAGGAGAGGCTTTCAACGGTCAGAGGCGTGTCCCACTCGATCAGGCGCAGGTAAAAATCGCTCTTCACCATGTGCTCTTCCGTATAGATCGCGGTCACGTGGGATTCGCAGAAAATGTTCATGGAGATTTCCTGTTTTTCCCTGTTATTTGTGGAGCAGAGGGGAGAGGGGCTTGTAGATCAGGAAGGCCAGAACCATGTCCAGCAGGCCCTTGAGGAGGGTGAACGGGGCGTTGAAGATCACAAGGCAGGCCAGCAGGCCATCCACCGAGGGGATCAGCTTCTGGTACATGCCGATAATCGTGTCCAGAGGCATGAAAGCGGTGTAGAAGGGGTAGGAGATGAAGTAGTTCACCGGCACGCTGCACAGGGCCATCACCGCCGCACCCACCAGTGCGCCGATGAGCGCGCCCCGCCGGGTTTTCTTATGCCGGTAGATCAGTCCGGCCGGGATGACAAAGCAGATCCCCAGCAGGAAGTTGCACAGCTCCCCAACGCCGTTGGTGGAGCTCATGGTCAGGTTGACCAGATTCTTTACCAGACAGACAACCGCGCCGCTGACCGGCCCTAGGCTGAAGGCGGCCAGGAGGGCGGGCAGCTCAGAGAAGTCCATCTTGACAAAGGTGGGGATGAGGAAGGGGATCGGGAAGTCTAGAGCCATGAGGATGGTGGCTACCGCCGAGAGCATGGCGGTGACGGCAATTTTGTGGGTCCTTTGGGTGGCGGAGAAAGCGGTGGATTGAGTTGACATAAAAATACACTCCTTTACAGAAATACCCCGAAGACAATCCATCCCCGGAGTACTGCCGCAAAGAAGCGCAAAAAGACGCTTTCAGCGAACATCTTCTTCCATCCAGACTGTAACTGTCGGTACCGGACTCACACCGGTTCAACGCTTGCGCGGTCGCGGACTTGCGCCCTGTGGGACGCTCACCGCCGGTGGGGACTTGCACCCCGCCCTGAAGATGAATGATTCGGTTGTCATCTTCTATTATACTCGCGCGGAGCAAAAATGCAAGAATTATTTTTGCAGACATTATTGTCGTATATCATAGCTATAAATGCAGTTTCTTTAGGCGGACACCCGAAGGAAATTTTGTACGATAACATGAAGCAGGAGGCGATCAAGCGGTTGCTGAAGCATGAGTATTCCACGACAAGCGTCAGATCGACGAGCTGGCCACCATTCGCTTTCTGGAAGCTGCACCTCTTTTCAATGTTTTTGACAGGCTGAGGGACAGGCCTTGGGGCCTGTCCCTCGTTTTCATTCGGAAACATCCGTTCCGCCGGAGGATCTCGTCAGTGCGGACGCGCAATGCCCGCCGGCAGTCCCGCAGGGGCCCCCTCAGAACAGCTTCATCTGCACTCCGTCTGGCCGCCAGCTCCGGGTCTGCTCCCGGCGCACCGGCAGGTCCGCCAGAAAGTGGGACGGCTGGCCGCTGTAGGTGACGATCAGCTCGTCCCTGGCCCGGGTCATGCCCACGTACAGAAGCCGCCGCTCCTCCTCCCTGTCCGCGTCCGGCCGCGCCAGAGGCAGCGTCCCCTCCCGCACTCCGGCCAGAAACACCGCCGGGAACTCCAGGCCCTTGGCGGCGTGGAGGGTCATGAGGGCCACGGCCCCAGCCTCCCAGCCCTGGCCGGAGGCCCGGCGGAAGTCCGCCTCCTGGCCCAGGGCCCCGCTCTCCCACCACTGGGCGAAGGTGGGGTGGAACACCGCCGCGTGGCGCAGCTTGTCCAGCGCCGGCGTGGTGCCGTACCGCTCCTCCCATTGCTCCACCAGTCGCCAGGGCTTCTCGCTCTCCGCCAGGGGCCGCCACTCCTCCGCCCGCTCCGGCCAGAGCGGGGGCTCTGCGGCCTCCGAAGCAGTGAGGCTGTGGAAAAAGGTCATGAAGGACCGCACCTCCTCCGCCTCCCAGAACTCCTCCCGGCCGGAGATGATGCAGGGGATGTCGTCGTGGCGCAGGCACTTCTCGATCAGCTCCAGCTGTCGCCGGGTGCGGCACAGCACGGCGATGTCCGAAAAGGACAGGGCCTCCCTCTCCGCCCCCAGCTTCTGGGCCTCCAGCATGTCCACGCCTCCGGCCATGCGGCCGATCTCCTTGGCAATGAACACCGCCTCGGCGAACTCGTCCGCCCCCTCCGCCAGCCGCACCGCACTGCCGCCGGACCGCTGGGGCAGGAGCTCCCGGGGGCCGCCGGGGTTCTTCTCGATCACCGGCAGGGCGGCGGCCAGCACCGGCGGCGCGGATCGGTAGTTGCGCCGCAGCCGGTACTCCCCCAGGTCCGGGCAGTCCTCCCGGAGCCGCTGGAAACTGTAGGGCGAGGCCCCCCGGAAGCCGTAGATGGACTGGTCCGGGTCCCCGATGACAAAGAGGCTCCGGCCGCTCCAGGTCCGGATCAGCCGGTACTGCACCTCGCTCACGTCCTGGAACTCGTCCACCAGCAGGTGGAGGAAGCTCCGCCGGCCGGTAACGTCCACCTCCAGGGCCCGCAGCAACAGATCGTCAAAATCCAGGGCCCCCAGCTCCTCCAGCCGCTGGCCGTAGGCCTGAAAGAGGGCCTCGTCCACTCCGGCCTCCTCCGGCGGCACGCCGTTTTTCACCCGGGAGATGCCCTGGAGCAGAGCCCGGGGTCCGGTCCTGCTGCCCTGGGCGGCCAGAATCTCCGCCGCCAGCGTCAGGGCCTCCCCCTGGTCCAGCAGCCGCACGTCCCCCAGAAGCTCCAGGCACAGGGCGTGGAAGGTGCCGATGTGGAGCCGGGAGACGGCCCGCTTACCCCCCAGCCGGGTCTCCAGACGGGAGCGCAGCTCCCCGGCGGCCTGATTGGTGAAGGTGACGGCGGTGATCTCCCCGGGCAGCACCCCCTTCTCCTGGATGAGCCAGGCCACCCGGTCCGCCAGGGTTTTGGTCTTGCCCGTCCCCGGCCCGGCGACGACGGACACCACGGCCTCCGTGGCCGTAATCGCCGCCTCCTGCTCCGGGTTCCGCTCCGCCGGACCGGCGGTCTCCCCCTTTTTGGGGGCGGCGGCGCGGAGGAGCCCCTTTTTCGCGCTCCTTTTGGCGGGGGCCTGGGGCTCGAACAGGGAGATCTGGCCGCTCAGCCGTCCAATCTCCCCTGGGGAGAGCAGGGAGATGACCCCGTACTCCCCATCAAACCCGGCTCGCCGCTCCACCTCCCCGGCCCGCAGGCGACGGATCCCCTCGGCCACGCAGGGCCCGGCGGCCCGCTGGATGTCGGCAGTTGGGGCCTCCCGGAGGATGTAGAACTCCGGCCCCAGCTGGGAGAGCATGTCCTCGTACAGCGCCAGCGTCCCCTTGGAGGAGGCGGATGCGCCGGTGGAGGCGGCGATGACCTCCGGCAGGGGGGCCAGACTCTCGAAGGGCTTGGCCCCCTGGGGCCGGAAGCCCGCCGGGCGGTCCGCCAGAGCCTCCACCCGGTGCTCCACGCCAATGGTCAGCTTTTTGCCGCACACAGGGCACCGGCCGTCCCGCTCCTGGGTCTCGGCGGGGGTGAGGCACACGCCGCAGCTCCGGTGGCCGTCCAGGTGGTACTTGCCCTCCTCCGGGAAGAACTCCACCGTGCCCAGAAAGCCCTCCCCGGTGCGGATGGCCCGGACCAGACCAGGGTAGGACAGGGGAGCGTCCAGGAGGTCCGCCTCCCGGCCCAGCTTGGAGGGGGAGTGGGCGTCGGAGTGGGAGACCAGGGTGAACCGATCCAGGCCGGAGAGCCGCCAGTTCATGGGCGGGTCTGAGGAGAGGCCGGTTTCCACGGCGTGGATGTGGTCCGCAAGGTCCGCGAAGCACTCCTCCACCCCGTCAAAGCCGGAGAAGGCCCCCAGCATGGCGAAGTGGGGGGTCCAGATGTGGGCGGGGATGAGCTCCGCCTCCGGGCAGCACTCCAGGGTCAGCTCCAGCAGGTCCCGGCTGTCCAGGCCCAGAATAGGCCGGCCGTCGGAGCGGATGTTCCCGATGGCCTCCAGCCGGGCGGACAGCTCGTCTGCCGCCTCCAGGGAGGGCAGAAGGATGAGGTTGTGGACCTTCCGCGTCCGCCCGCCCTGCTTGTAGATGCAGCTGATCTCTCCGGTGATGACGAACCGGGGAGCCTGCCCCGGCATGGCCCCCGGCAGGATCAGGTCCTCCCGCAGGGCGTAGACCCCGTCCCCGGCGGGGACAAGGTGTTCCCGCAGCTCTTTGCGCCAGGCGGGGTGGGTAAAGTCGCCGGAGCCCACCAGTCCGATGCCCTTGCGCCGGGCCCACCAGTCCAGGTGGGGCGCGTCGCCGTCCTTGCTGGTGGCCCGGGAGAACCGGGAGTGGATGTGGAGGTCCGCTATGTACATATAACACCTTCTCTTTCTATGGATCGCTCTTGATCGCTTCTATCTCAGCAGCTTAGTCCCCGGCCATCCGCCCGTTCAGGCGGCACACCGTCCAGGCGTAGAGGCCCCAGAGGACCCCGAAGCACAGGAGGAACCCGCCGCAGAGGGCCGCTGCCAGCGGGAGGATCGACAGCCGGAAGCCCGCCAGAGGGACGGCCAGGGACAGCAGGGGCAGGCACAGCAGCAGTGGCAGGGCAAAGCGCAGGCAGGTCTGCCGAGCCAGGAGGCCGCGGATATCCCGGCCGCTCCTGCCCAGCTGGCGGAGGATCCGGACGCTCCGCCGGGCGTACTGGGCGTCCACCGCCTGGCGCAGAGAGAGGACGGCAAAGTAGATCACCAGGAAGATGACGCAGACGGCCGCCTGGAGGAAGCCCATCCAATGTGCTAGGTCCGGATCCATGCCCGGCCAGTCCCGGGAGAGCATGACGCCGCCGCAGAGGAAGGCCCCCGCCGCGAGGAGCAGGCACAGGCAGAGCACGCTGTCCAGCAGGGCCGACTGGGCCCCGCCGGAGAGGAGCTGGGAGGCCAGAAACAGCCTGTCCCCCCGCAGCAGGAGCCGTCCGCCCCGCCGCCGGTATCCGCTCAGCAGGGCATAGAGGGCCCGGTAGAAGCAGAACACCAGGGCCAGCGCGGGCAGGGACACCAGCCCCACCAGCATATCCGCCGCCCCCGGCGCAAGGGCTATGCCCAGCAGGGCGGCGGCCAGAACGGCAAAGCTCACCCCGGCGGCCGCCGCCCAGACCCGGCCCGGTCCCAGGTTCCAGGATCGGTCCGCCGCCCGCTCCGCCGTCAGCTCCCGGATCTCCAGGCGGCGGATGAGCTGGGCCGTGCTCACCAGGGAGACCAGCTGGACCGCCAGAAAGTACCCGGCGGTCTCCGCAGCGGCGGAGCCGATTGCGGGCAGCAGCGGCCCCCGCTCCGGGGACAGGGCCAGCAGACAGCCCCCCATCCCCGCCCCCAGGGCAATACCCCCTATCAAGCACAGGCACCCCAGGAGGAAGAACTCCAGAAAGAACATCCACGCCAGATGCCGCCGCTCCATGCCCATGAGCAGGTATAGGGCAAACTCCTGGGCCCGCTGCCGGAGGATGAACCGGCTGACGTACCGCAGCAGGACCACCAGAATAAGCCCCACCAGCAGCGGCAGAGAGGCGGTCTCCAGCCCGGCCCGGTCCCCCAGGGCCGCCGCCATCTGGGCCAGGGTCATCACGCCGGTGAGGACCGTGAGGGTGAGGGTGTAGAGCTGGTAGTCCCGCCGGTCCCGCAGGGCGCTGCGCAGCGACAGCTTAAGATACATATCCCACGCCCCCCGCCATGGCGGCCATATGGTCCAGTATGTCCAGGAAGAAGGTCCGCCGCTCCCGGCCCGCCCGGTCCATCTCCCCCGTGATCCGCCCGTCCCCCATGAAGAGGATCTTCTCGCACCAGCTGGCGGAGAGGGCGTCGTGGGTCACCATCAGCACCGTGACGTGAAGGGCCCCGTTGAGAGAGGCCAGGGTCTCCATCAGATTGCCGGCCCCCCGGGAGTCCAGCGCGCCGGTGGGCTCGTCGGCCAGCAGCAGGTCCGGCCGGGCCGCCAGGGCCCGGGCGCAGGCGCACCGCTGCCGCTGTCCCCCGGAGACCTGGTTGGGGAATTTGTCCAGCAGCGGCTCGATCTCCAGCCGCCGGGCCAGCTCCCGGACTTGGCGGGGGATCTCCTCCCGGGGCCGCCCCTGGAGGGTCATGGACAGGGCGATGTTCTCCCCCAGGGTGAGGGTGTCCAGGAGGTTGTAGTCCTGGAAGATGAAGCCCAGACGCTCCCGGCGGAAGCGGGCCATGTCCCGGTCCGGGATCTGGGTCAGATCCTGGCCGCCCAGGCGGATCCGCCCGGCGGTGGGCCGGTCAATGGTGGAGATCATGTTCAGGAGGGTGGACTTGCCGCACCCCGACGGCCCCATGACGGCCCAGAAGCTCCCCCGGGGCAGGCGGAAGCTCACGCCGTCCACCGCCGGGGCCTCCGCCCCGCCGCCGTAGGCCTTGGTCACGTTTTCCAGCTCCAGCAGGGTTTCCATAGAAGACCTCCTCGCGTATATTTTATCATCCTACGTCCGCTCCACGGTCTTTGTGGCCACCAGGGCCACGCCGGAGCCGGCGCAGTCCGGCAGCAGCACGTCCCCCAGGCCCACCGGCGCGGCCACCCGCAGGCGGCGGACGGCCTCCATGCAGTCCCGGATCCTGTCCTTGGGCACCGCCCCGGCGGTCTTCACCGGCACCCGGGCCTGCCGCCCCCCGATCACCGCCGCCGTGGAGGTGACGGTGCGGCGGGGGTCCAGGACCTCGCTTCTGCCGTAGGCCTCCCCCCGGGGGCAGGTGTGGCCCTTCACCACCGGCCCGCCCGGCTCCAGGGTCACTGTCAGCGGACAGCCCAGGGGACAGCCGGTGCAAATCAGTTCTCTTGTCTCCATATCACGCCTCCAACTCCACCGTGAGCACACTGTCCGCCCGGGCCTCCGCCAGATCGGACCTTGTCACGGTCATCTGCTCCATCTCTCCCGGGGCCAGCGCCCGCTTTTTCCGCCGGGTCAGCTCCCGTCCGTCCAGGGACAGGCGCACGCATACGTCCCGGAACACGTCCGTCACCCGGAAGCGGACCACCGCCGCCTCCGCCATCCGGTCCACGCCGATGAACTGGGGCACCGTATAGCGCACCCCGTTTCCGGCCGCCACCCGCACCCGCCGGCCCGTCTCCCCGCCGCCGGAGCGGACAAAGGCCGCCGCACTCTCGCCGGCCAGGGCCGCCTCCTGGGACACGTAGTCCACCAGATCGTGGACGTGGAGCACGTTGCCGCAGGCGAAGATCCCCGGCAGGTCCGTCTCCAGCCGGTCACTGACCACGGGCCCGCCGGTGGCCGCGCACATGGCGGCCCCGGCCTCCCGGGTGAGCTCGTTTTCCGGCAAAAGGCCCACCGACAGCAGCAGGGTGTCGCAGGGGACGCGCTCCTCCGTGCCGGGGATGGGCCGCCTCTGGCCGTCCACCGCCGCCACCGTCACCGCCTCCACCCGGTCCCGGCCGTGTATGTCCACCACCGTATGGCTCAGCTTCAGGGGGATGCCGAAGTCGTCCAGGCACTGGACAATGTTCCGCTTCAAGCCGCCGGAGTAGGGCATCAGCTCCGCCACCAGCTTGACCCTGGCCCCCTCCAGGGTCAGCCGCCGGGCCATGATGAGCCCGATGTCCCCGGAGCCCAGGATCACGGCCTCCCGGCCCACCCGGTACCCGTCAATATTCATCAGCCGCTGGGCCGCGCCGGCGGTGTAGATCCCCGCAGGCCGGGAGCCGGGGATGCTCAGGGCCCCCCGGGGCCGCTCCCGGCAGCCCATGGCCAGCACCACCGCCCGGGCCTGGACCGTCTCCAGTCCCTCCTCCCGGCTGATATAGGTGACCCGCCGGTCCGCCGTGACGCGGACCGCCATGGCCCCCAGGCGGAAGGGAATGTTCTCCGCCAGGACCCGGTCCATATACCGGGCCGCGTACTCCGGGCCCGTCAGCTCCTCCCGGAAGGTGTGGAGGCCGAAGCCGCTGTGGATGCACTGGTTGAGAATGCCCCCCAGCTCGTTTCCCCGCTCCAGGATCAGCAGGTCCGATACCCCGGCCTCCCGGGCGGCCAGCGCCGCCGCCAGTCCCGCAGGGCCGCCGCCGATGATGACAATATCAGTGGTTCTCATGGTCCGCCTCCCCCATTGTTCCCGTCAAAAGATTGGAGCCGGGCCGGTTCTTGCACACCTCGTCCGGCGAAATGCCCAGCTCCCTGGCCAGGATCTCCAGCACCCGGGGCGTACAGAAGCCCCCCTGGCACCGGCCCATGCCCGCCCGGACCCGGCGCTTCACGCCGTCCACGCTCCGCGCCCCCCGGTGGATGGCCTCCAGAATCTCTCCCTCGCTGACCTGTTCGCACCGGCAGACGATATCCCCATACCGGGGGTCCTCCCGGATGAGGGCCGCCCGCTCCCGGTCCGGCAGCTGGGCGGGCCGGGGGATGGCCCGGCGGATGGGGTCAAAATCAGGCCGCGAGGCAGCCCCCAGGGCGCTGGCGATCCGCTCCGCCGCGTACCGGCCAATGGCCGGGGCCGCGGACAGACCCGGGGACTCGATGCCCGCGGCGTCGAAGAATCCCGGCGCGGTCTCCGCGAGCAGGAAGTCCCCCCGGCTGCTGTGGGCCCGGTTTCCGGCAAAGGAGGTGATGACGGCCCCGAAGGGGATGTCCGCCACCCCCAGCGCCGCCCGCTCCCGCACCAGGGCCAGCCCGGCGGCGGTGGCGGCCGTGTCGGCCCCGTCCGCGATGTCCTCCGCCGTGGGGCCCGCCAGCAGGTTGCCGTGGACCGTGGGGGTGACCAGCACCCCCTTGCCGTACCGCCCCGGCAGCTGAAAGATGGTCCGGGTCACGTGGGACCCGGCGGACTTGTCCAGCAGCAGGTACTCCCCCCGCCGGGGGGTGATCTCCAGATGGTCCGGACAGGCCATGCCGTGGATCCGCCCGGCGGACAGCCCGGCGGCGTTCACCACCCACCGGCTGGTGAGCGCACCACGGCCGGTGGTGACGGCCCAGCCCTCCCCCCGCCGCTCCAGGGCCTCCACAGGCTCCAGACACCGTACCTCCGCTCCGTTGGCCCGGGCGTTCTCCGCCAGGGCGGCGGTGAGCTCGAAGGGGCAGACGATCCCCCCGGAGGGGGCCAGCAGGGCCCCCTCCACGGCCCCGGTCAGATGGGGCTCCAGGGCCCGGGCCTCCTCCCCGGTGAGCAGGGAGAGGCCCTCCACCCCGTTGGTCAGTCCCCGCCGGTACAGGGCCTCCAGGGCCGGGCGGTCATCCGGCGAGAGGCAGAGGACCATGGAGCCGTTCTGCCGGAAGGGCACGTCCAGCTCCCGGGCCAGATCCGGCATCAGGCGGCTGCCGGCCACGTTCATTTGGGCCTTCATGGACCCGGGGGCCGCGTCAAAGCCGGCGTGAACAATGGCGCTGTTGGCCTTGGAGGTGCCGGAGCACACGTCCTCCTCCCCCTCCAGCAGGCAGATGTCCAGGGCGTACCGGCTCAGCTCCCGGGCGATGGCGCAGCCGGTGACGCCGCCGCCGATGATGATGACGTCATAGTCAAATGTTCCCATATGGATCCCTCCCTTTTTGGGGCTATGATACCACAGATCCCGGATCTTTACCAGAGAACAGTCCTTAAGATTTTATAATTTTTGCCCCAAGTCTTTCCAACCGGGCCCTTCTCTGGTATAATGGGGAGAATCAATCCCGCAGACAAACGGAGGCCGCATATGAGCAAAAATTTTCACCGGGACTACGCCGACAGCGTGGGCCACTTCTGCCAGAGCATCCCCGCCGGGTCCGGCGTCACCAGCCAGGAGATCGACACCTACTTCCGGGCCTGCACCCTCTGCCTGTGGGCCGCGTCCGGGGGCCGGGGCGGGGATGTGACGGGCATCAACCAGATCTACACGGACCGGCAGGTCCGCTTCACTGCCGAGCAGTTCAGCCGGGCCATGTCCTACTACCAGGCCAACCCCAACTACACCGTGGGCGTGCCGGACTTCTTCCGCCGTCTTGCCCAGGCGGACCGGGCGGCCGGCACCAGCTACAGCCGCAATTTCGCCGAGATCCAGAAGAACCTCCTGATGCTCTGCGCCGCCTACGACGGCTCCTTCTCCTTCGCCGAGAGCCGGCGCATCACCCTGCTCTACGGCCAGCTGACGGCGGTGTGCGACGAGGAGAGCGTGCCGCCCATCGCCGCAACCCCGGGGCCGGACGAGTACCTCTCCGGTGCGCCCGCCCTCTCCTCCGGCAGGGACCCGGTCAAGGATCTGGATCAGCTGATGAACGAATTTGACCAGGTGATCCGCCGTGACCGGACCCGGGGACTTTTCAACGACTTCTTCGGCGCACCGCCGCAGAATCAAACGCCCAACGCGGAGAGAACCCCCGGCGATCCCCTCTCCCCCCTGCCTCTGGGCGGAGACCCCGCTCCCCAGGACGGCGGGACCGCCGCCCCGGCGGCCTCCGAGGCCCCTGCCCAGGAGGAGGCGCGGCCCACCCTGGAGGAGGCCATGGCGGAGCTGGATGAGCTCATCGGCCTGGAGGTGGTGAAAAAGGACGTAGACAGTCTGGTGAATCTGGTGAAGGTCCGGCAGCTGCGCAAGGAGCGGGGGATGAAGTGCCCGGACATGAGCTTCCATCTGGTCTTCTCCGGCAACCCGGGCACCGGCAAGACCACCGTGGCCCGGATCGTGGGCAAGCTCTACAGCGCCCTGGGCATCCTCTCCAAGGGCCATCTGGTGGAGGTGGACCGGGCCGGGCTGGTGGCCGGGTATGTGGGCCAGACCGCCATCAAGACCCAGGAGGTCATCGCCAAGGCACTGGGGGGCGTGCTGTTCATCGACGAGGCCTACACCCTCTCCCCCCAGAACGCGGACAAGGACTTTGGCCAGGAGGCCATCGACACCCTCCTCAAGGCCATGGAGGACCACCGGGACGACTTTGTGGTCATTGTGGCCGGGTACGCCACCCGGATGCCCCGGTTCATCGACTCCAACCCGGGGCTCAAGTCCCGGTTCAACAAGTACCTCTATTTTGAGGACTACAACGGGGAGCAGCTCTATGAGATCTTCCTGGGCCGGGTCAAGCGCAACGACTACCAACTGGCCCCGGCCGCAGGGGACGCGGTGAAGGAGCACCTCCAGGAGCTTTACGAGGACCGGGACGACAACTTCGGCAATGCCCGGGATGTGCGCAACCTCTTTGAGAGCATCGTCTCCGCCCAGGCGGACCGGGTGGCCGCCATGGAGTCGCCCACGGACGAGGATCTGGCCACCATCACCCTGGCGGATCTGAAGGAGCTCATGGACGTGCCCATGGAGAAATAGCGGGCTTAACGATAAAAAAGCAGAGGCTGATGCCAGCCTCTGCTTTTTTAGATTCCTCTCATCAGGCGTTTTTCGCCTTATATTCTTCTCCCCAATTCCACAAGGCGTCTAAAACCGGCTTCAAGCTATGGCCCAGCTCCGTCAATGTGTATTCAACCCGCGGCGGAACCTCCGGAAAGACGGTCCGAATCAGCAGTCCACTTTCCTCCATCTGCCGAAGCTGGGAGGTCAGCACCTTCTGGCTCACGCTGCCAATGGATTTCTTCAATTCCCCAAACCGTTTTGTCCCTGGCAGCAGATCACGGATAATCAGGACCTTCCACTTGTCACTGATAAGGGTCAGCGTTGTTTCCACCGGGCAGGCGGGCAAAACCTTTGCCTCCATCGTCATAGCCTCCTGTCTATTGGTTTCCCAAATGCCGTACAGACCTATTTTATCGTACCTCCCATACTGCGGTCAAGCTGTAAAAAATTTTTCCTCTTCGAGAAAAGCCGGAACGCCTTGAAACCACACAATCGTTTCCTCTCGGTAACTGCCTGATGGTTACGTTCAGGTGACTATACCACAATATTGTGCCTACTTTTCAAATGGTTTTTGGTGTTGTAAGATGCAGACACAAGGACGGGGAACACCCCGCCGAGTAAATCCCAGGAGGTATTCCCCATGAGCATCTTTGAAAAGCCCTTCCATTCCAGCAGCGCCAACAGCATTGAAAAGGAGAACCCTGCCATGACAAACATCGAGAAAGCCACCGCTCTCATCAACACCTTCGCCACCGGCGACATCGCCGCCGCCCGCAATCTGCTGGCCGAGGGCTACATCCAGCACAATCTGGCCTACGGCACCGGGCGGGACGTTTTTGTCGGCTCCGTGGAGTATCTGGCTTCCGCACCTGTCAAGACGACGGTGAAGAATATCCGCGCCTTCCAGGACGGCGACAAGGTGTTCCTCCAGACCATCTACAACTTTGCGGGGGCCGGCGAGCAGGTCGCCTTTGACATCTTCCGCTTTGACGCTGACGGCAGGATTGCCGAGCACTGGGACAATCTGGCTGCGCTGGCCGCGCCCAATCCCTCCGGCCACACCCAGACCGACGGCGCTATGACCATCACGGATCTGGACAAAACCGAGGCCAACCGGGAGCTGGTGAAAGCGTTCCTGTATGACGTGATGCAGGGGAACAACCCCGCCAGGACCCCCGATTATTTCAGCGGCGACATTTATATCCAGCACAACACCGGCATTGCGGACGGCCTTTCCGGTCTGGGCGCCGCGCTGGCCGCTCTTGCGGAGCAGGGCATTCAGATGATCTATACCACCGTTCACCAGGTGCTGGCCCAGGGGAATTTCGTCCTGGCGGTCAGTGAGGGAACTTTCGGCGGTACGCCCACCAGCTACTACGACCTGTGGCGGGTGGAGGACGGCAGGATTGCCGAGCATTGGGACGTGATGGAGCCCATTGCCGACAGGTCCGCCTGGGCTAACGAAAACGGCAAGTTCTAAGAAACAGAGACCGGCGCCGTATCAGGCGCCGGCTTCTCTATGTCCGCATCACGCCATATTCGTCACGGCCACGAACACATTGGAGATCTCGTACCACGTGGCGAAGTCCACGCTGCCGGTCTGGGGCAGGTGGAAGATCCTCTGGAAGGCCGTCACCGCCTCCTGGGTGCCGGGGCCGTAGATCCCGTCCGCAGGGACCACGGGGATGGCGGGATAGCTGCCCGCAATCCGGCCCAGCTGCATCTGCACCGTGCGCACGTCCTCCCCCTCGCTGCCCTGGCTGAGCACCTGCCCGCCGTAGGACAGGGGCACGCCCTCCACCTTCTCCGCGCCCTTGAGGTAGACCTCCGCGCCGTAGTACTTGCGCAGGATGCTCACCGCGTCCCACCCCTGCTCCCCCAGGGCCTGGGAGCCCCACTGGCTCAGGCCGCCGCACTGGACCCGCCGCCCGTCGCAGTACTGGGTGAACAGGGGCTGGGAGATGCCCTCCTTGGTGACGTAGGTGGTGAAGAGATCATCCACCACCACCCCGATCTCCTCAAAGATGGTCCGCCCGTGGGAGTAGGACTGGTCAAAGGCCGTGGAGCTGGTGATGGTGAAGTCGTACCCCTTGCCCCGGTACCACTCCGTATACACCCGGTTGAGGGTGAAGGAGAGGATGGCCAGCACGTTGGCTTTGATGGCCTCGGTCTTCCAGGTGGAGTAGATCTCGCTGCATGCCACGTTCTTGATGTAGTCCTTGAACCGTACCCAGTAGTTGGGGGCGCTCCTGTCGTCGGGCCGTCCGTCGTGGACCACGATGTACTCCGGAATCACCGGCTCCGGCAGCACCACCAGTCCCCCGGGGTCCGGCAGGGGCTTGACCTCCGCCTCCGGCTCCCTGGAGGAGGGCTCCCCCCAGAGGGCGTGAGGGGGCAGCAGGAGGTTGCGCACGTTGAAGCCCCCGGTCCGGGCCGGGTTCAGGGCCGCCCGCTGGATGGACCGGCCTGCGGGCAGCACCTCCACGCCGCCGATGTGGAGCGTCTCCCGCCCAGGGGCGGAGATGGTCACGTTGTAGACCGCGTAGGGCCGGCTGTCCGCCTCCCCCTCGGCCACCGACAGCTCAATGGGCGGCGCGGGCAGCTCCAGGAAGGGGGTCTGGCCCGAGCCGTCGGTGACCGCCTCCTGGATGACCTGGCCGTTGTCCGGATCCGTGACCCGGACCCGGGCCTCCGGGATGGGCGCGGGGTTCTCCCCCTCGGTGACGCTGATTTGCAGGTTGCCGGTGTCCAGATAAGTTGGATTCATATCGGCAGTCCTCCTTTCCGTATACTATTCTATGCAGGCTCTGGCGCGCAGCGCCACTGCCTTCGGGGTGTCGTCACCCCTTTCTTGGACGGGAGGGCTTCATGGAATACATCATCAAATACACAGGGGACATCCTTTCCCTGGGCTACCCTACGGAGCTGCTGGACGCCCAGTTCGCCATTATGGAGCTGCGGGACCAGCCCCCCTCGCGGCTGCTGGAGCACCGGCAGGTCACCTTCTATGAGCCGGCCCGGCATCTGAGCTGCCTGGCGGAGCGGAGCATGGAGGCGGCCTGCATCCCCCCGGTCCAGCGGGAGACCGGCCTCACAGGCAAGGGGGTGCTCATCGGGCTGGTGGACTCGGGGCTGGATCTGAACCACCCGGAATTTCTGGGAGAGGACGGGCTGAGCCGGGTGGTGGCCCTGTGGGACATGACCGCGGAGGGCACGCCCCCGGAGGGCTTTCTCCGGGGGGCCGTCTTCTCCAGGGAGGAGATTGCCGCCGGGCTGGCCCCCTCCGCCGATCAGGAGGGCCACGGCACCGCCGTGGCCGCCATCGCCGCCGGCCGCAGCGGCGTGGCCCCCGGCGCGTCCATTGCCGCCGTGAAGCTGGCCAGCTCCCGGACCACGGACGTGATGCGGGCGGTCAAGTTCCTGCTGGATCAGGCGGACCGGCTGGAGATGCCCTGCGTAGTGAACCTGAGCTACGGCACCAACTGCGGCTCCCACCAGGGGCAGTCCCTCTTTGAGTCTTACATCGACCAGTCCTCCCAGCGGGGGCGGACCGTCATCGTATGCGCCGCCGGCAACGAGGGCAGCGGGGCCCACCACTTCCGGGGCCGGCTCATCGAGGGGGGCAGCGTGGACGCGGAGTTTACCGTCTCCACCCAGCGGCAGATGATCTACCTCTCCCTGTGGAAGAATTTTGCCGACGAGGCGGACTTTGAGCTGGTCCTGCCCAACGGCCAGTCCACGGGACTCCTGACGGAGGGGACCCGGTTCCTCCGGTTCGGCTCCATCCGGGTGTCGGTCTTTTACGGCGTGCCCACCCACTACAGCGCCTCCCAGGAGGCCATGTTCCTGCTGGAGGGGCCGGCGGGGGCCATGGACGGCCTGTGGCAGCTCCGGTGCCGGGGCCGTCGGGTGTCCGACGGCCGGTTTGACGTGTGGCTTCCCACGGTGGAGGAGGTGACGGAGCGCACCGCCTTTCTCCAGCCGGAGCCGGACCTCACCATCACCCTGCCCGCCACGGCCCTGTACCCCATCTCCGTGGGGGGCTTCCGGCCGGAGACGGAGACCGCCAGCCCCTTCTCCGGCCGGGGGGACCAGGACTGCGCCGGCCGGGTGATCCTGGATCTGATGGCCCCGGCGGAGTCGGTCCGTTCCGCCAAGGCCGGGGGCGGCTACGACGTGTTCACCGGCACCAGCATGGCCGCCCCCTTTGTCTCCGGCTCTGCGGCCCTGATGATGGAGTGGGGCATTGTCCAGGGAAACGATCTGTTCCTCTACGGCCAGCGGGTGAAGGCCTTTCTCAGCAAGGGGGCCCTGCGCAGCCCCTTCCTCACCTACCCCAACCCCCAGTGGGGCTACGGGCGGCTGAACCTGTGCGGGACCATGAGAGATCTTATCAACCATGTGGAGAGGGGGCTGTAACCATGCGCCTTACACCGGAGGCCCAGGCCTTCATCAACGCGCCCGATACCGTGGACTTCGTCACCCGGGCCACGGACGCCTTTTTTGACTACGCCCGGTCCACCAGCGACGTGGTGGTGGGCCAGATGCTCTCAGGCCGCTACGTGCTGGGCTACATCAAGGCGGAGAACTTCCACCGTCTGGAGGAGGCCCTGGGGACGGCCTTCCTGAGCTCCCTCTCCGTGGTGCTGGGGCTGCTGGACCGTCCGGCGCTGGACGCTGCGGGGGTCTCCCAGGTCCAGAGCCAGCCCTACCTGAACCTGAAGGGCCGGGGGGTGCTGCTGGGGTTCGTGGACACGGGCATCGACTACACCCAGGAGGTGTTCCGCCACGCCGACGGCACCAGCCGCATCCGCTATATCTACGACCAGACCGCCGATGGGGAGCCCCCGGCGGGGTTCCTGATGGGCCGGGAGTACACCAAGGAGGAGCTGGACGCCGCCCTCCGCTCCCCCAACCCCTACGAGCTGGTGCCGGAGCGGGACGAGGAGGGCCACGGCACCTTCCTGGCCTCGGTGGCCGCCGGGGGGCAGACCGAGGACTTCTCCGGCGCGGCCCCGGATGCGGAGATCATCGCCGTGAAGCTGAAAAAGGCCCGGCCCTTCTACCGGGAGAAGTACTGCGTCCCCCGGGACCAGGAGTACGCCTACGAGTCCAGCGCCGTGATGGTGGGGGTGGAGTACATCCTGCGCAAGGCCCGGGAGCTGGGCCGGCCGGTGTCCATCTGCATCGGCCTGGGCACCAACGCGGGCGGCCACGACGGGTACAGCGTGTTCGAGGAGTACCTGGGCGGCGTGTCCATCCAGAAGGGGGTCTGCCTGTGCGCGGCCGCAGGCAACGAGGCCGAGGCCCGCCACCACACCGGCGGCATCCTCCAGCCCGGGGAGAAGCCGGGACAGGTGGATCTGAAGGTGGGGGAGAACGCGGGGGACGTCTATCTGGCGGTGTGGAACACAGTGGCGGACCGGCTGTCGGTTTCGGTGCGCTCCCCCTCCGGGGAGCTGGTGGGCCGGGTGCCGGCCCGACCGGGGGTGAGTCTGGCCGCAGACGTGAAGCTGGTGCTGGAAGCCGCCCGGGTCCAGGTGGAGTACCACTTCCCCATGGAGGGCAGCGGCGGGCAGCTGTCCATTATCCGCATACTGGGGGCTACCCCCGGGGTGTGGACCATCGGGCTCCACGGGGACATTCTCCTCAACGGCAGCTACCAGGTGTGGCTGCCCATGACGGGCTTCGTCTCCCCAACGGTGGAGTTTCTGGCCGCCACGCCGGACTACACCGTCACCTGTCCCGCCTCCG
>CANAZG010000045.1 GCA_947365965.1 uncultured Clostridia bacterium | reverse complement strand
CCCGAAGCCGCCGAACCCCATCTCGCTGGTGGCCAGATGGATGACCACGTCGTTGACACAGCCGCCGCCGAAGCCGCACCGCTCCGTCACCATCCGCACCGCAGACCGCCGCCCGGTGAACAGGTACAGGGCCAGGGGGTGGGGCCGGCTGTTCACCTCCCCCACCGCCTCCTCCAGGGTATCGAAGGTCAGCAGGGGCAGGATGGGGCCAAAGATCTCCTCCCCCATCACCGGCGCGTCGAACCCCACGCCGTCCAGGACCGTGGGCTCAATTTGCAGCCGCTCCCGGTCCCTGCCGCCGCCGTGGACCACCTGCCCCCCCTCCATCAGGCCGCAGAGGCGGTCAAAGTGCTTCTCATTGACAATACGGCCGTAGTCCGGGTTTTTCAGAGGCTCCCGCCCGTACTGGACCCGGATCTGGTCCTTGATCTCCGCCAGGAGCCGGTCCTTGATCTCCCGGTGGCAATACACGTAGTCCGGGGCCACGCAGGTCTGACCGCAGTTGAGGTACTTGCCGAAGACGATCCGCCGGGCGGCAAGCTTCAGGTTGGCGCTCTCGTCCACAATGCAGGGGCTCTTGCCCCCCAGCTCCAGGGTGACCGGGGTCAGGTGGACCGCCGCCCGGGCCAGCACCTCCCGGCCCACGGCCTGGGAGCCGGTGAAAAAGATGTAGTCAAATTTCTGCTCCAGAAGGCTCTGGTTCTCCGCCCGGCCCCCGGAGACCACGGCCACGTGGCGGGGGTCAAAGCAGTCCGCAGCCATCCGCTCCAGCAGTCCGCCGGTGTGGGGGGCGTAGGCGCTGGGCTTGAGCACCACCGTGTTCCCCGCCGCCACCGCGTCCACCAGGGGGTCCACGGAGAGGAGGAAGGGGTAGTTCCAGGGGCTCATCACCAGGGCCACCCCGTAGGGGCTGGGCTTGACGTAGCTGCGGGCGCAGAACTGGGCCAGGGGCGTGGGGACGGTCCGCTCCCGGGAGAGGGCCCGGGCGTGCCTTCCCATATACCGCAGCTCGCTGAGGACCATGCCCGTCTCACACATGTAGCTCTCAAAGCCGCTCTTGCCCAGATCCCGGCCCAGGGCCTCATGGATCTCCCCCTGGTGGGCCAGGATCCACGCCCGCAGGCGGTCCAGGGCCGACAGCCGGAAGGACACATCCAAGGTGGCCCCGGCGCGGAACCACTCCCGCTGCCGGGCTGTAATCTCCTGTATTTCATGTACCGTCATGGCCTGTCCTCCCTGTTCTCCCTCAGACCGCTCAGTGAAGCAGCCAGCCGGGCACATCCGTATCCAGCGGCGGCGGCGCGGGTTCCTCCTGCGCCGGAGGCGGTGCGGGCTGCTCGCTGTCCGGCATGGGGGGCGGCACAGGGATGCCAGCGTCCCCCACGGCGGGCTCTCCGAAGTCCGGCATCTCCGGCGTTACCGGCCGGCCGGCGGTGCCGCTGAGGATAATCTGGTTGCGGCTCTTGTAGTTGCTCTTGGCCTCCACATTGCTGGAGAGGAGCGTGCCGTCGCCCTTGTAGACGTTGCGGTAGGAGATCACCTCATAGCCGGTGTAGCCGTTCTGCTTCTGCCGCTGCTCCCCCCAGGGGAGCTCCTCTGTCTCCACGTACTCGGTCTCGTACTTGGTGGTGCCCAGCAGATCGTAGGTCATCTTTACATAGGTGTCATCGGTCTTGGTACCCACGATGGTGACGGTGAGCTTGCTGTTGGCGTAGCCCACGTCGATCCGGATGGGGTAGCCGGTGTTGTTCTTGAACCGGAACTCCGGCCCGCCCCAGCTGACCGTGGCGTCCATGCCCAGGGTGATATAGCCGGGATAGAAGCGGTGGTTGTACCGCTCCACGATCTCCAGGTTGGCCAGCAGGGTGGCCAGGTAGATGGTGCTGGAGACCTGGCAGATGCCGCCGCCCACGGTGTTGACGGTCTCGCCGTTGACGTAGGTGGCCGCCTCGCCGTAGCCTCGCTCCACAGTCCGCTTGCCCACCACCTGATTGTAGTCAAACACATCTCCGTCGTTGAGCACCAGCCCGTTCACCGCCGCGCCGGCCAGCTTTACATTGCCCTTGCGGGCCCCGGTGCCGCTGACAGTGGTGGTGGTGGTGCTCAGCACGTCCCGGAACAGCACCGCCTCCAGCTCCTGGGCGGTCATCTCCGGGTAGACCACATCGGCGGGCAGCTGCACCGTCTCCCCGGGCACGGCGGCCTCCAGGGCAAAGGCGGCGGCCTCCGGGTCCAGCCGGACCCCCACCTCGCCGTCCACCACCTTGCCGGTCTCCACGTCATACCGGGCGGCGCTGGGCTCCGCGTTCAGCTCCTGGGCCAGGGTCTGGAGATCCAGGTCCAGGGCGGGCAGCTCCTCCCAGGGGGCCTCCACCTCGCCGGGATCTCCCTCCAGGTACTCCAGCTCCTCCACCAGCCCCTCCTGGTCCAGCCGCTGGCCCGGGGCGGGCTTGGTGGCGTACAGCCCCTCCCGGCTGAGCTGGTAGCTGCCGTCGATGCTCTGGCGGTCAAAGTCCGCCGCCAGCTCCTGGGCGGTGCGGCGCAGGATCGCCGGGTCAAAGGCGCTGACCTCCGCCTCCACCTTGGTGGACCCGCCCAGACGGCCCTTGAGCATGGTCCAGCCGTTTTTCAGCCAGCCCAGAACGCCCTCCTCCCGGCCGATGCGCCAGGCGGCGTCCGCCAGCTCCTCCGTCTCCACCTGGGCCCCCAGCTCCTTCTGGGTGTATGTACCGAGCTCCAGCCCGTTGGCGGAGATGATTACCTCGCCGCTCAGCAGGGCGTCCGGGCTCACCCGCTCCGCCAGCTCCTCCCGGCTCAGCCCCTCCAGGGACTCCTCCCCCAGCTGCACGCCCGGAAAGACCTGCTGGTAGCTGCCGGCGTAGGCGCACAGTCCGGCGGCGGCCGCCACCAGCAGGCCCGCCGCCACAGCGGCGGCGATCCAGCCGGCCTTGCCGCCTGTATTCCTTCTGGTCTGCTCCAGCACCTCCTGCTGTGAGACCCGTTTTCCATCCATGTCGACCTCCTTCTTCCCCCGGAAGCGCGGGAGAAGCGTTCCTATTGTGGTATATTGTCTAGTGTACCACAATATAAGGGAAAAAGAATTACAATTTTGTAACAAGGAAACGGAAAATTTTTGTGCTATTCCCCCGATTCGCCCCCTTGCCGCCTATTTTCGCCGCCAGGGGGACGAGGCCCTGCCCTTCTGGCGGCGAGGCCCCGCCTGATCCTCACAGGCTCTCCGGAGCGCAGTCCAGGGTGTCCGCAACGCAGCTGGTCAGCAGCAGGAAATAGGACAGGGGCCAGAGCAGGAACAGGGGGCCGCTGTAGGTCCCCAGGGGTGTGCCCGGGCAGATCAGCAGGCGCAGCAGGCCATAGAACACCAGCACAGCCAGGGAGAGGTACTGGGTCCAAAGGGCCAGGGGGGCGGCTGTCCGTCGGCGCAGGCAGCGGGACAGGTCGATCACTCTGCCGGAGTCCTTCTCATACATGGCATTTCCTCCTTCTATTTTGCTCTCCGGATAGGAGTATGCAAAAAAAGCTGTCCAAAAGAACGGACAGCCCTGGGCTGATACCATTATAGTCGGCCCGGGAGGAGAATATGCCTATGCGCTGAAGCGCGGCCCGCAGGATGGAACTCCTGCGGACCGCACCTTGCCTGTCACCCGATGGATCTGCCCAGCTGATGGGCTGTCTCCAGCTCCGGACGGTCCTGGATATCGCCCACGGCCATCACGCCGCCGCACAGCACCTTCCCCAGACTCTCCCATCCCAAGTGAGACATCAGCCGATCATACCAGTACGTGGTCTCCTCATAGCCGTTCCCCTCGGCCGCCATCAGCAGTACGCACTTTTTTCTGGGGTTGCGGTAGTCCTGATCGCACTCCGCAACGGCAAACAGCCTGTCAATGGCGGTTTTCAGCTGGCCGCTGATGGTCCAGTAGTACAAGGGGGAGGCCAAAACCACCACATCGGCGGACCTGTAGGCGGCGTATATCTGCTCCATGTCGTCCCACTGGACGCATGGATGCTCCGGGTCCCTGCCGCCGCCAAAGCAGCCCTTGCAGCCGTGAATGCACATTTTATCCAGGAAAAAAGCGGTGACCTGGTTCCCCGCCTCCTCCGCGCCGCAGGTAAAGGCGCTCACCAGCTGAGATGTATTCCCGTTTTTCCGGGGGCTGCCGTTGAGTATCAGAATTTTAGCCGCCATGATGTGTCCTCCCTTCTACAGCTTATCCGCCAGGGCCGCCGCCTGCTTACAGCCGTCCGTTCTGTCGATGTCTCCTTTGTTCAGTACGCCAGGAATCAAAACCTCTCCTACCATCGTCCATTTCAGCAGCGCGGCGGTGCGCTCCATAGGAATGCGCACGCCATCAAAAACAGACATGTCCTCCTCCTCACAGCAGGCAATCAGGGCGCACTCCTTACCCGCCACGTCTTTGCCGCCAACCACAAAGGAGAACAGCCTGTCAATAATGCCTTTGATCTGGGCGGGGATGGTATACCAGTAGACCGGCATGGTGAAGACGACTGCGTCCGCCTCCAAAATCGCGGGAGCAATCGTGTTGAAGGCATCGTCAAAGGAGCAGGCCTTCCCTGTCTTGAAACATGCTTCGCAGGCGCGGCATCCGCCCACATTCTGCATGGACGCATCAAAGCGGGTGATGGCGTGCCCCTTGGCCTCCGCCGCCTGAATGAAGGCATCGGTCATGGCGAAGCTGTTGCCGCCCTTGCGGGGACTGCCGGTGATGACTGCAATTTTTTTGCCCATAAGACACTCTCCTGTTTCATGAAATTTGTCGAGCTATTGACTTGGCTCCCGGTCTGCACTATCATAAACAAGGATAAGAAAAAAAGCAAGTACGCACATAAAAGTGCGATACTTACCAAAAGGAGAGTGTATCATATGACAAACCAGTGCATTGCCGGGGCTTGTCTGGGGAGCACGGGGTTCAGCTATACCCTGTCGCTGATCAGCGGAAAGTACAAGATGAACATCCTGTATGCCCTGATGGAATTTCAGGTAGTCCGTTTCAACGAGATGAAAAAGTACATTGGCACCATATCCTACAAGACCCTCAGCGCCAGTCTGAAGGAACTGGAGGCGGACGGCCTTGTCCATCGGGAGGAGTACCCCCAAATCCCGCCCAAGGTGGAGTACAGTCTGACGGAACGAGGCCAGTCGCTGATCCCCATTCTGGACGCAATGTGCACTTGGGGCGAAAAAAACCGCCAATAGAAAAAGGGAGACGGCGCACACCGTCTCCCTTCTGCCATTAAAACATCTGGCCTATCCCAGTCGGACCTCCTTGGCCTGCTCCGGCAGGAAGCAGCCCTTCAGGTCATACTTGTTGTACCCACTGTAGTCCGACAGGGCCCGGCCCTCCAGGAAGTAGCTGCGGATAAACCGCTTCCCGTCCACGCACGTCCAGTTCTCCTGGTCCCAGGTGAGATATCCGTCGTCGTCCGTGCGCTTCTCAGCAAAGATCAGATCCACCTGACGGTTGTGGCTGGCCACCAGCTCGATGATCTCATCCGCCGTCAGATCCAGCTCCTTCTTGTTGACCGTATCCATGACTTTCATCTCAGCGGCCCCCTTTATCCGATATACCCAGCGGCCTTGAGGATCTCCTGGGCCTTGGCCAGATTGGCCTCGCTCATCATCACCAGGGGACCGGTGCAGCCCATGCCGGTCTCGGCGTAGATGCCGGCCTTCCACAGGGCCTTGGCCGCGTCCTCCAGGTCCATGACCTCGATGCCGGGAATGCTGGCGGTGCAGGGCTCCGCCGGAGGAGCCTTCACATCCTCGTCCGCCGCTGCCGCGCCCTTGGCGGCGGCCTTGCGGTCCGCAAGGATCTTGTTCAGGCCCGCCTTCTCCGCCGCAGCGAACTCCTTGGCCGCCACGTCGAAGACCTTGCCCTTCACCAGCTCGCCGGCGAATTGCAGGGCGTTGGCCACCAGGGGTGCGCCGCTGGCCCGGGACACGATCAGCACCAGCTTGTCATAGCCGGGGCCGATGCCGGGGCCGTAGCCGTAGCCGGCGGACTCAAAGCTGCCGCCGGTGGTGAAGGCGGAGAGCATCTTCACCAGCACGTTGCCGGTGAGGCTATCGCACACCAGCACGTCCGGGGTGCCCTGGAGCACGTCGTTGCCCCGGAGCACCGCGCCGCCGTCTGCCCGGGCGGACTGGGCCCACTGGAAGTCGTAGCCGCCCTCCTTGAGCTGGTTGAGGGCCATCTCCGTCTGCCGGGCGCCGTCCACGTTCAGGATGCCCACAGTGGGGTTCTTCACGCCGCAGGCCTTGGCGGTGATGATGCCGTAGACCGCGTTCTTAATCATGCCCTCGATCCGGTCCGCGCTGGCGGTGCCGGTGGAGGTGGCGATGAACATCTCCTTGCCCTTGGCGGGGGTGACCACACGGCCCACCGTGGACACGCCGATGGGGAAGGGGAAGTGCATGGTGACTGCGCCGTCCACCTCGCCCTTCTCCACCATCTGCTCCATCCGCTTGTGGCCCTCGTCCTCGTTGTCCACATGGACAGTGGTGACGCCCTCGGCCTCCAGGGTGCCGATATAGTACACGTCCACGCCCCTGCGGGCGGCGGCCACGGCGGCGGCCATGGCGTTCTCCTCGCCGTGCTCGCTGCCCATGCCGGTCAGGGCGATCTTGGGCCGGGGCCCGAAGGAGCCGGTCTCCAGCCCCTCAGCCATCTCCAAAAACGCCTTGGCAATGGTTTTCTCCAGATTACTCATACCAATGCACCTCGTTTACTGGGCATCCGCCATCAGGGTGGCGGCAAAGTCCTTCATGGCCTTGGCGATCATGCCCTTGACCTCCTCCTCGCTGACACCGGACTGCTCCGCGCCGGTGTTGGCCTGGATGACAAAGGACACGCCGTCAAAGAGGTTGGTCATGCGGCCCAGGAACAGGGAGCCCTTGCCGATAATCATGACGCGGTTGACCTTGCCGGCCATGATGTCATTGCGGGCAAAGCCGATATAGGGCACGCCGGAGGGGATGTGACCCTGGGTGGGCGCCCAGCCGGTGAGGCCGTGCTTGGCGGGGAAGGTGGCCAGATCGGCCTTCTGGAGCTCGCCCCGCTTCACCGCCAGGGCGGCGATCATCTTGTAGTTGGCCAGGGGTACGTCGCCGGCGCCGGCAGGCTTGGTGATGTCGGGGTTCTGCATCTCCGGGGAGTACTTGTCGATGTCGGTGATCTTCAGGCCCGTCTTGTCCAGGGGGTTGGTCACCAGACTGGAGATGACGGCCTGGGGCGCGGAGCCGGTGCCCACGGTGTGGCGGCCCAGCATGTCCAGATTGACCTCGGGGCTCACGCCGTCGTCCTGGGTGAGCACCACGGCAAAGCCGCCGATCATGTCCTCCATGATGGGCAGGCCCTTCTTCACGTGGTCCTTGCCGTTCATGCCCAGCTTGGCGGTGCAGCCGCCGGCGGTGACCACCACGGTCTTGTACGCGCCGGAAGCCACCAGAGCGGCGGCCTCGATCATGGCGTGGGCGGGGGCGGCGCAGAAGCCGCGGGCGTCAGAGCCGGTGGCGTTATTGAGGCCGGCGATCTCAGCTGCGGACTTGGCGAAGTTGCCGCCGCCGCGCTGGTTCATGTCGCCGCAGGCCTCCTCGGCGCAGTCCACCACGTACTCCACATCGTCCTTGGAGATGCCGGCGTTCTTGATGGCGCTGAGCAGGGCCATGACGGAGCTGGCCTTGCTGACCAGATTCTCGTGCATCACATGGGCGGAGAGGTTCACGTCAATGTCGTGGGCGCGGGTGACGCAGCCCACCAGCTCGCCGTTGTGGTAGAGGGCCTCGGAGTGCTCCTCGTCTACCAGCCGCTTGATCTCGGCGGCCTCAGTCTGGGCCTCGGGGACCCGGGCCAGGATGCTCTCGTCCATGATGGGGTTGGCGGCCAGGGCGGCGCGGTGGGCGTTCACGAAGCCCTGCTCCAGCTTCACCAGACCGAACACGTCGCAGGCCTGCATGAGCAGCAGGAACTCCTCCTGGGGCATGATCTGGCCGAAGGGGCCAAAGCGGTCGTTGACGTCGCAGTCCTTGTCGCACCAGGGCTGCTCAACGGCGGACAGCTCATCGGGGTGCTTGTTGCCGATATAGACCTGGTTGGGCCAGTAGCTGAGGGCCTTGTCAAAGCTGCGGATGTGGCTGGGCAGCTCCTTGAGATACTCGCTCTCGGGGTTGACGATGCGCTCGGTAGTCTGGGTGGTGCCGTTGTGCAGGACCATGTCCGGGGTGTGCACCAGGATATACCCGGCGCCCTTGATAACACTTTTCATGGGTTCCACAGCCTTTCATCATTTTTTGTATTTTAGCAGTCATTCTTTTTCTTTCCGCGCACCGCCTGGGGCGGCCTTACCCGAAAAAATCAAAAGAACCCCAGAGGCCCTTCAGGCGCGGCCTGACGCGGAATGGCAGAGATCGAAACTGCCTGCCGTCCATCATCGCCTCTGAAGTTTTTCTTTTGATTCTTTTCTTTGTTCAAAAAGAAAAGAATGACTGCAAAAATATACGCCATTTTTCGCAAAAACGCGGAAAGGGCGGCGGCAAGCGCCGCCGCCCAGGCTTTCGCCTATTAGCCCAGGTACTTGCAGTGTTCGTTGCGAATGGCGCTCATCTCACTGATGATGTCATCCACATCCAGAACCATCTCCATCATGGAGACCTGCTCGTCATAGACGGCGTCGTCAAACTCCGCCTTCACTTCGGGCTCGCACACATGGTAAACCGTGAGTCCCAACGAGACTCCTGTCAACGGACCGGCATAAGTGGGGTCACCGGCGGTCACTGTCTCAGCGGCCAGGCCGGAGGCTTCGCCCTCAGCGGCGCCCAGAAGAACAACAATGTTCTCGGGACCGTACTGCTCAGCGAACTCCTTGACTCTCTTCTGATTCTCCAGATCCATTGCACCAGCGGCGGTTCAGACGAAGCACTCCGTCGAGGAAAACACGACCTCGGCGCCAGCGGACTGGGCGCAGGCCTCAATGGCCATGCCGGGAATGCCGTCGCGGTCACCAATGATGATGACCTTCTTGCCAGCCAAGATGCTCATGCTCTTTTCCTCCTTTGCTTTAGATTTTTATAGAATCCTTTCGGAATCTACAACAAGGGAATTGCGTACGCCTTACGCGTACTTCTTAATCATGGCCTCCACGTTCTCAGCCGTGGCGTCCTCCTTGACGCAGGAGTCGATCATCTCGCCGTTCTCATAGATGGCGATGACAGGCAGACCCAGGATCTTCTGGCTGATGGCCAGACGGCGGGCCTTGGTGGTGTTCAGCGCACAGAACTTGAGCTTGTCGCCGTAGGTCTCCGCGAATGCGTGGACGTGGGGCATCAGGGCGGCGCAGGGCACGCAGCCGTCGCCGTAGAAGTCCACCAGCACCTTGCCCTCAGCCTTGAGGACCTCGGCCTCAAAAGTATTCTTATCCAGTTCCAGCATAAAAGCAGCCTCCTAATTATAAGATAGAGACAGTATACAGCATTTCCAGAGAAAAATCAATGGTTGCTGACATAATGCTCAGCCTGCATGGCGGCAATTGCGCCGTCCGCAGCGGCCGTGACCACCTGACGCAGGCTCTTGACGCGGATATCGCCGGCCGCAAACACGCCGGGAATGCTGGTGTGCATGTTATCGTCGGTCTTGATGTAGCCGTGCTCCATATCCAGCACGCCCTCGAAGAGCTGGGAGTTGGGGTTGTAGCCGATGAAGCCGAAGAGGCCAAACAGCCCGTCGTCCTCGTCCGCCTTCACCTCGGTCAGCTCGCCGGTCTTGGTGTTCTTCACGGTCATGGTGTTCAGCAGCTCGTCGCCGTCCACCTTCACCACCACGCTGTCCCACATGAAGGCGATCTTGGGATTGGCGAAAGCCTTCTCCTGAATGGACTTGGCGGCGCGCAGCTCGTCGCGGCGGTGGATGATGGTCACCTTCCGGGCGAACTTGGTCAGGTACATGGCCTCCTCCACGGCGCTGTCGCCGCCGCCCACCACGTACACCTCAAAGTCCTCAAAGAAAGCGGCGTCGCAGGTGGCGCAGAAGGAGATGCCCTTGCCGGTGAACTTGCCCTCGTTCTCGCAGCCGATGGGCTTGGGGAACGCGCCGGTGGCGATGATGACGCACTTTGCCTCATACTCGCCCTTGGCCCCCACCAGCTTCTTCACGTCGCCGCTGAGGTCCACGCTCTTAATCACATCGGAGCAGCGCTCGGCGCCGAACTTCTTCGCCTGCTCCGTCATACGGGCAATGAGGCTGGGGCCGCTCTCCCCCTCCACCATCTGGCCCGGGTAGTTTTCAATTTCATCGGTGATGGCAATCTGGCCGCCATCCTGGCCCTTCTCGATAATGAGAGTGCTCAAACGGCTGCGTCCCGCATACAGGCCGGCAGTCAGGCCGGCAGGGCCGCCGCCCAGAATAATAACGTCGTAAACCTTGCTCATAGCTCAATACTTCTCCCAGTACCGGGGGTATGCGCCCCGCAGGGCGCATACCCTCCCGGCTGAATTATCAGACCTCGAAAATGGTCTGGTCCTCGACCTCGGTGGTCAGAGCCTCCAGGGCGCGCTCCACCAGCTTGCGGCGGATCGCCTTCTCCTCGTCCATGGTGAGGGCGGGGTTGCCCAGGGGGTGGGGAATGGCAATGGTGGGAACGATACGGTTCGCGCCCACGGTCATGGAAATGGGGGTAACTGTGCACATATGCACCACGGGGATGCCTGCGCGCTCGATCTCTTTAACCATCGTTGCACCGCAACGTGTGCAGGTACCTCATGTGCTGGTCATGATAACGGCATGAACACCGGCCTTGAGCAGCTTCTGGGCGTACTCAGCGGCAAAACCCTTGGCGTTGGCGACGGAGGTGCCGTTGCCGACGGTGGTATAGAACAGGTTGTGGAGCTTGCCGATCTTGCCTTCCTTCTCCATCTCGCGCAGCACGTCCACAGGCAGGACGCGGTCGGAGTCGGCGTTGGCGTAGACCGGATCGTAGCCGCCGTGGGCGGTCTCGTAGGTCTCGGCCGTCAGATCATCCACGCCGGTGATGTCGTACTCACCGTAGTGGGAGGCGGAGGAGGACTCGATGTGGTCCGGATTGCCCTTGGGGACGATACCGCCGGAGGTGCACAGGGCGATGGTGGCCTTGCTCAGATCCTTGATGGCCTTGTTGGGGGCCACGCGGTCGAAGGAGGGCATGGGATACTCGGTGGTGAAGGGCTTGTCATTGAGCTTGGCAACCAGCATGTCCACCGCGCGCTTGGCGCCCACTTCCTTCTCGAAGAAGTTGCGGCGGATGCCGTTGGGCATGTAGCCCTCCTCGGCGGAGGCGCCGATCTTCTCGCCCTTCATCAGCTTCAGGGCCAGAGCGGCCATGGCGGGGGCGGCCTTGCGCATACCGGCGGCGCTGTTGGCGGTGGCCACGATGAGGACCTTGTTCTTCAGATCCGCACCGGGGTTCTCCTCGTACATACCCGTCAGAACGGGGATGCCCAGCTCCTCCTGCACGGCGTTGGCGATGGTGGCGCAGGCGTAGCCGTAACGGCCGGCGTTGAAGGCGGGGCCGGCAATGAACATGTCGGGCTTCTGCTCCTTCACCCAGTCGAGAACCTGCTTCTTGGCGTCCGCCTCGTGCTCGGCAAAGTAGGAGTCGCCGCAGACGATGGTGGCGGCAATCTCAGCCTCGCCCTTCCAGGCGGTGTTCAGCGCCATGCCGGGGCCGACGCAGCCCTCGCGCAGCTCGGGAGCCACGTGGGCCATCTCCTCGCCGCCGATGTTGGCAAAGAACTGGTTGATATAGTGTACAACTTTATAGCTCATGGTTTGGTTTCCTCCTTTCCTTACAATTTAATCAGCGGGCGCTCAGGCGGTTGAAGCCCATCTCGTTGGTAGCGCCGGTGATGACCTGGAGCTCCGCCTCGATGGTGCCGTCGGGCCGCAGGGACCCGGCATGGCCGCCGGCGATGACGTCCACATAGTCCAGGGTGCCGATCACCTTGTCCATCTTGGGCAGGATGATAACCTCGTTGGCGTTGCCGCCGGTGACCACGGCGTCAGCCAGAGGATCGGCGTCCGCCAAGGACTGGCTCTTGCCGTCCTGGCCGGCGTACTCGTCGGTGATGATGACGGTCTTCACACCCTGGAGCTCAATCTTCTTGCAGTTCATGATGAGGTCGGTATCCGGGTTGCCGAAGCCCTCCTGGCTGACCAGGGCGCCGTCCAGATCCAGCAGGCGGCAGAGCTTGCTGGTCCAGTCGGAGGAGCGCTGCTTGTCGGCCAGATACACGTTCTCATTGGTGATGATGTTGCAGACGTAGTTGAGGGTCTTGCCGTGGGCGGCGAACAGGTTGGCCACCACGGGGTTGTTCTGATGGTGATAGGTGGTATTCTTGTCGCAGGCGGACACGCAGTTGCCGCTGATGATGGCGCCATCCATGGTCTCGGTGGGGTTGATGATGGTGGTCAGGCTGCGCTTGGCGTCCACGCCGTAGACATAGGTGTCGTGGAGCAGGCCCTGGCTCTGGAGCATGTGGACATAGGCCACGCGGGGCAGGTTGGGATACTTCTCAATGCCCTCCTTGATGCCCAGGGTCTCGAACTCCGCCGTCTCGTCGGGGGTCACGTTGCGGCCGATCTCACCGATATAGGTGGCGGCGCGGAGACCCGCGATGCGCACAGCGTGCTCGTACTCGTGCTTGTGGTCCTGGTAGCCCTCGGCGGGCTCGGCAACCACCACGAGGTTGTTCAGCTTGGAGAACGGGGTGTAGTCCGCGCCGGGGCCGGACATGTCGATGATGCCCTCCTGGAAGCCCACGATCTTGCCGGCGGTGACCACGGCCATGCCGCGCAGAACATGAGTCTTGCCGCTGCCCACGGTCTCCACCTTGTTGATGACGCCGGGGAACACGCCGCCGGGGCCCTCAACCTTTACGCGGGGCTCGATGACGTCCTTCACGGGGGTGATACGGACGCTCTCGCCGGGCTTGGCGATGTCGAAGCTGAAGTCCTTGACCCAGGCCTTTACGTCGTCGTCCTCATACATAAAGGCCTTGACAGCATCCGGGTCGACATACAGGGTACCGTTTTCTACCTTGCATTCCTTTGAAAACTGGATATCTTTGATCTGGATATAGCCCAGTTCCAATTTCAAAGTGAACACCTCCTCCTTCTAAATATTTATTTCCCAATACCCCCGGAGGGGGTATCAAAAAACCTTTCGTACGCGGGGCTCAGCGCCCCTCCGCCTCCTGGACCCGCCGCAGCCCAGCCTCCGCGTCGAAGCCGATGGCCCCGGCGAGCAGGGTGTAGTCGATGAGCTGGAAGTCCCGCAGCACCCGGTCCGGAAGCTCGCGCACAATGGGCTTGAACTTGTCGAACACAGCCAGGGCGTTGGCCATCAGCTCCCCATACTGGGCGTCGAACCCGTGGGGGACCATGGAGACAATGAGGGACTTGTAGGGCGTCTCGTTGGGCTTGACGCTGCCGGCCAGGGGGTGGGTGTAGAGGGTGTGGCCGGCGTAGACCATATCCCGGGCCTCCACCAGGATCTCCCGGAAGCTCTTGTCCTCCTCCAGGCGGATGGTGTACAGCCCCTGTCCCTCCATGCAGCGATGCACCAGGGGGTTATTGGTCAGGATCAGATAGTCCCGGGGATTACCCATGGTGGCCATACGCCGCCTCCTACGATCAGAATAATCTAATGAATACAAAAAGAGCAAGGCAATAATAGATAACTTATGCCTTGCTCTGTTTCCAGCCTGAGAGATTCCCCCCGCCGGACGGTCCGGCGCGGGTTGCTCCTTCGGCGCTTACGCTCTCCAGAGAGTTGTCGGCGTTCGGTCTGTTTGCCTGAGATCTTCGCGGCGGGGATGGCAGCTCCAGCCGCTTATTCCTTCGGCCCCGCCCAGAGCGGGTCTCCCGAACACTTCATCCAACAGTATTTACAATTTTACCCCCGGGTATCCCTACCCGGTTGTCTCTAGTTTACGGGAAAAAAAGCAATATTTCAAGGGGAAAAATGAAAATATCAAGATTCGCAATGGAATTTTATTTATAGCATTCTTCTATAAATGATTCTATCCCTGGGGCCGGCCCTTTCCGGCGTAGGCGCCGGCGGCGTAGTCGTAAAAGGCCTGGGCGATGGGGGAGAGAATGCTGTTTTTGTGGCGGACCAAATAGAGCTTGCGCCGCAGGTTCACGCTGTCGAAGTTAAAGGAGAGGAGCTTCTTGAACTGGCAGTAGTCCTCGCAGGCGCTCTTGGAGATGACGGCGATGCCCAGCCCCTCGCTGACCATCTGCTTGATGGACTCGGTGGACCGGACCTCCACGGCGATGCGGATGTCCCGCATGTCCACGCCCATCTCCTTGAGGAAGCTCTCCGTCTCCAGGCGGGTGCCGCTGCCGGGCTCCCGGCTGATGAAGGCCTCGCGGGTGAGCTGCCGGACCGGGAAGCCGGTGGCCTGGAAGGCCTGATACTTGGAGGTGTTGGGGGTGATGATGACCAGCCGGTCCTCGGTGAGGGGCTGGTAGACGCACTTGGGCAGGTTTATGACCGTGCCGGTGAAGCCGATCTCCGCCTTCCGTCCGGCCACCCGCTCGGCCACCTCCGTGCTGTCCAGGACCTGGAGGCTGAAGCTGATGTCCGGGTACACGCCCCGGAAGCCCTGGATGAGCTTGGGCAGGTAGTACTGGCCGGGGATGGTGGAGGCCGCCACGTGGATGGACCCCCGCATGTCGTGGGAGAAGGCCTTGATGGCCTGCACCGCCGCCGAGCGCAGGCGGAGGATCTCCTTGGCGTAGTCATACAGGAGATTGCCCGCATCAGAGGGGTAGATCTCCTTGGTGGTGCGCACCAGCAGCTTGATGCTCAGCTTCCGCTCCAGGGCGGCCACGTGGGCGCTGATGGTGGGCTGGGTCAGGTACAGGGATTCCGCAGCCCGGGAGAAGCTCCCCCGGTCCACTACGGCCACAAAGGCCTCCAGCTCCTTCATGTCAATATCAATGGCGTCCACCTCCATTCTGTTGGGAGCGCTCCGCGTCTGCCCCGGGACCCCGCAGGCCCCGGACAGACGCGGAAAACCCCGGCAGCGTATACGCGCTGCCGGGGTCTGGCGGGAATATGTGGGAATCGAACCCACCTAAGAGGCTCTTCACCCCTATCACTGGTTTTGAAGACCAGGGGGCACACCAGCACCCGTCTACTCCCGTTTGCAACGCGATTTTAACACATGTTTCCGGTTTCTGCAACCGTTTCTTCCTGAAAATTTATTTTTTCTATAGCTCGTCCCTGGGCGCGATGGCCTGGAAGGCCTGCCCGGGCCGGCGGATGTCCCCGTCCTTTTTGAGGATCTTGTTCTTGTCGTAGTACTCCAGCACCGCCAGGGCGTACTTCCGGGACGTGGAGAGCATGTCCCGGAACTGGGCCAGGGTCAGCTCCTCCTCCCCTGCAAAGTGCTCCGCCGTGCGGCGGCACACCTGCTCGTACACCTCCCGGTGGACGCAGATCTGGGGCGTGAGCATCACCAGCCCGCCGCCGGACACCAGACTCTCCACCACCTGCTTGCAGTCCGTCTGCTCCTTGGCCTCAAACATGCCGTAGATCTCGTCCAGGCCCGGCGTCTCCAGCCCCGCCTTCCGGTAGGTCTGCAAAATCCGGTCCCGGATGCCGGTCTGCCGCTTGGTCAGGTGGACCGAGAAGTCCGCCAGGGCGTACCGATCCGCCACGGCCTTGATCTTCCCCTCGTGGCGCAGGGCCGCCAGCAGGGCGTCCGCCACCGTCTGGTCCGCCCCCTTGAGGAGCTTCTGGCGCAGCTCCGCCACCTTCATGCCCCCGTGGAGGGGGTTCTGCTTGTGGTACTGGGCCAGGATGGACCGGCAGCTCTCCCAGAGCGCGTCAAACACGCTCCCCGCCAGATACCGCCGAGGCAGGGGCTCCAGCACCCGTCCGGCGGCGCACAGGGCGTTCAGCTCCGCCTCCAGCTCCTCCGGCTCCCGGCTGAGGGACCCAGCCAGCTTCTCCAGTCCCGGCAGGGCCGTGCCCTGCTCGGCCACCGCCTGGAGCAGCTTCTCGTCCCCGCTGCCGCTCTCCCGGATGGCCAGGGCCTCCAGCACCCGCTCGTCCCCCCGCTTATGGCGCGCCGGGCAGTCGTCCAGCACCACGCCGCCGCCGATGGTCTCCAGGGGGGAGTAGAAGCGGACCACGAATCGGTCCCCGCATTTGGCCGCCAGCTCCTCCGTCATGCGCAGCTGGGCGCAGCAGCTCTCCCCCGGGGCCAGGGCGTCCCGGTCCAGCAGCACCACCTTGCTCAGGCGCACCGAGGAGCCGTGGTACAGGTGGACCTGGCTGCCGGTGAGGATGGTCCGCTGGGAGTTCTTCAGGTTTTGCAGCCGCACGTCCAGCATCAGGCTCCTGCGCACGCTGCCGGGCTTGGCGATGGTGTCCCCCCGGGCCAGATCCGACTTCTTGGTGCCCGCCAGATTCACCGCCACCCGCTGTCCCGCGTAGGCGGACTCCACGTCATGGCCGTGGACCTGGAGGTTGCGCACCCGGGCCTGGAATCCGGTGGGCAGCACCTCCGCCATATCCCCCACCGCCAGGGCCCCCTCGATGAGGGTGCCCGTGACCACAGTGCCGAATCCGTCCACGGAGAACACCCGATCAATGGGCAGCCGGAAGGGGATGCGCAGGTTCTTCTCCGAGGCGGCCCGCACCAGCTCCGCCAGCTTCTCCTTCAATTCCGCGATGCCCTGGCCGGTGTAGGCGGACACGGTGTAGATGGGCTTGCCGGAGAGGAAGGTGCCCTCGGTCTGGGCCTTCACGTCCTCCTTCACCATCTCCACCCACTCCGGGTCCACCATGTCGCACTTGGTGATGACCACCAGTCCGTCCCGGATGCCCAGCAGGGAGAGGATGCCCAGGTGCTCCACCGTCTGGGGCATGAAGCCCTCGTCGGCGGCCACCACCAGCATGGCCAGATCAATGCCGCCGGCCCCGGCCAGCATGTTCTTGATAAACTTCTCGTGGCCGGGCACGTCCACGATCCCCGCCTGGGTTCCGTCGTCAAAGTCCAGGTGGGCGAAGCCCAGCTCGATGGTAATGCCCCGCTTCTTCTCCTCGGTGAGCCGGTCCGTGTCAATGCCCGTCAGGGCCTTCACCAGCAGGGTCTTGCCGTGGTCCACGTGGCCGGCGGTGCCGATAATGACATGCTTCACCAGAGCACCTCCCCCAGCCGCTCCGCCACAAAGGAGATGTCGTCATCCCCCAGCGTCCGCGCGTCCAGCAGGTACTGCCCCTGGCTGATGCGCCCGATGATGGGCACCGGCGCCCGCCGCAGCTTCTCCGCCAGCTGGTCCACGGTCATCTCGCCGGGCTCAATGGCCACAGCCCAGCTCCCCATGGTCTGGGTGGGACAGCTGCCGCCCCCCACCTGCCCCCAGGTCTCCACCACCTGGGCCGCGCCGCCAAAGCCCTCCAGGGCCAGACGCAGCCGCTCCGCCCGGGCGTGGAGCTCCTGGCCGGACTGGCCCAGCATCCGCAGCACCGGGATGTTCTTCTTTGCCCACTCTGGATCCCGGTAGGCGTACAGCGTCTCCCGCAGGGCGGCAATGGTCATCTTGTCCACCCGCAGGGCCCGGGCCAGGGGGTGCTTTTTCAGCTTCTCGATGTACGTCCGTTTTCCCAGGATCAGCCCCGCCTGGGGCCCTCCCAGCAGCTTGTCCCCGCTGAAGGAGATAACGTCCACCCCGGCCCTGACGCTCTGCTGCACCGTGGGCTCGTCGTGGATGCCAAAGGCGGTCAGATCCACCAGGGACCCGCTGCCCAGATCCTCGATCACCGGCAGGCCGGACCTTTTGCCCAGCTCCACCAGCTCCTCCAGGGAGGGCCGCTCGGAAAAGCCCACAATCCGGTAGTTGCTGGTGTGGACCCGCAGCAGGGCCCGGGTCTCCTCTCCGATGGCGTTCTCGTAGTCAAAGAGGTGGGTCTTGTTGGTGGTCCCCACCTCCCGGAGGGTGCACCCGCACTGGGTCATGATATCCGGGATGCGGAAGGACCCGCCGATCTCCACCAGCTCCCCCCGGGAGGTGATGACCTCCCCCCCTTTGCCCATGGCGCTGAGGATGAGGAGCACGGCGGCGGCGTTGTTATTGACCACCATGGCCGCCTCCGCCCCGGTGACCTCTGCCAGGAGGCTGTCAACGTGGCTGTGCCTGGAGCCCCGGCTGCCGCTCTCCACGTCGTACTCCAGGGTGGAGTAGCTCCGGGCCACCTGCTCCACCGCGTTCACCGCCTGCCAGCTCAGCAGGGACCGGCCCAGGTTGGTGTGCAGCACCACGCCGGTGCCGTTGACCACCCGCCGGAGGGAGGAGAGCTGGTCCTGATAGGCCCGGCGGCAGGCGGACTCCAGAATATCGCCCGGCTCGGGCAGCTGCGCTGTCTCGCCGGAGAGGATGCGCCCCCGCAGCGTCTCCAGCTCCTCCCGGATGGCGTCCCGAATGGCGGAGGGCGGGATAATGTCCGTCATGTCGTACAGCCGGCCCGTCTCGCCGGCCAGGGTCAGCAGCTCGTCCACCTTGGGAATATTCCGCAGGAGTTTTTGTTGTTCCATGGAATCACACTCCTTATTTTTCCTTGCTCTATTAGTATAGCCGAAGTTTTTCTCAATGTCCAGGGGGTTATTCAAATATTCTATAGAAGAGGGGCGAAAAAATGGGGAAATCTTTTCTCAGGGGTGTTGACCCATTTGGTCAATGGCGGTATGGTAGGGGGGAACGGAGAGCCTGCTGAAAACCACATGAAAAAGCGGCATCACCGCTTTTTGACACTGAGAAAGGAGGGACCGGCCGTGAACGAAAAATTCTTCTCTCTGCCGGAGAAGCGGCAGGACCTGATCCGCAGCAGCGCCATGCTGGAGTTCGGGGAGAACACCTTCAAGAAGACCAGCGCCGACGCCATCGCCAAGCGGGCCGGGGTATCCAAGGGCCTGCTGTTCCACTACTTCAAGGACAAGCGGGAGCTGTATCTCTACCTCTACCAGTACGCCCTGGACGTGTGCGTCAAGCACTACATGCTCAGGACCTACGACTTCGGGGAGACGGACTTCTTCCTGGCCCTGGAGATGGGGCACAAGGTGAAGATGGATCTGGTCCGGCGCTACCCGGGTCTGTTCCGGTTCGTCATGCGGACCTACTACGAGCGGGACAGCGTCCTCTCCCCCAAGCTGCGCCGGGGGCTGGATGATCTGATGGAGAGCACCATCCGGGACTTCCTCTCCCGGATGGACCTGTACAAGTTCAAGGACGGGGTGGACCCCTATCAGGTGATCCGCCTGCTGCTCCTGGCGGCGGAGGGGATGCTGGCGGAGACCAACGCCTCCACGGCGGAGGAGATCAACGCCCTGTTCGCGGAGTACAAGCGCCACGCGGATATGCTCCGCCAATTTCTATACAAGGAGGAATATTTATGATAAATATCACCAATCTGACCAAGACCTACGGCAGAGCCCGGGGCGTCACGGACCTGACGCTCCACGTCCCCGGGGGCAGCTGCTACGGCTTCATCGGCCCCAACGGGGCCGGGAAGAGCACCACCATCCGCACCCTCCTGGGCCTCCTCTCCCCCACCTCCGGCTCGGCCCGGGTGATGGGCATGGACTGCGTCCGGCAGCGGACGGAGATCCTGGCCCAGGTGGGGTACATGCCCTCGGAGGCCATGTTCTACCCCCAGATGCGGGCCGGAGAGGTGATCGCCTACTCCGCAGCCCTCCGGGGCCTGGACTGCCGCCAGGAGGCCCAGGAGCTGTGCCGGGCCCTGGATCTGGACGTGCACAAGCGGGTGCGGGAGCTGAGCCTGGGCAACCGGAAAAAGGTTTCCATCGTGTGCGCCATGCAGCACCGGCCCCGGCTGTATATTTTAGACGAGCCCACCAGCGGCCTGGACCCCCTGGTCCAGCGGGCCTTCTGGCAGCTTCTGGAGCAGCGGCGGCAGGAGGGGGCCACAGTGTTCCTCTCCTCCCACGTGCTCTACGAGGTGGCCCGGTACTGCTCCCTGGCGGCCATCATCCGGGAGGGCCGGCTGGTGGCGGCGGGGGCCACGGAGGAGCTGGACATCGAGAACAAATTCTTTGACTACTACGAGGGGAGGCTGGGGAAATGACCATCTTCAAGCATGAGGTCCGCAGCGGGCTGACGGGGTGCGTGCTCTGGAGCGCGGTGATCGGCGGGCTGATGGCGCTGTGCGTGTCCATGTACCCCTCCATGTCCGGGTCCATGGACGACTTCTCCGCCATGTTCGCCAACATGGGAGATTTCTCCGCCGCCTTTGGCCTGGACAAGCTGGAATTTGGGTCCATCATGGGCTTTTACGGCACGGAGTGCGGGAACATCCTGGGTCTGGGCGGGGCCTTCTACGCCGCCCTGACCGCCATGGGTCTGCTGGCCGGCGAGGAGGGCGGCCACACGGCGGAGTTCCTGCTGACCCATCCGGTGAGCCGGGTCCGGGCGGCGGCGGAGAAGCTGGCTGCTCTGGCGGCCCTGGTGCTGGCGCTGAACGCGGTGTGCCTGACCTGCGGGGCGGTGACCATTCTGGCCATCGGCGAGGCGGCGGAGTGGGGGGACCTCCTCCGGTACCACGCCGCCCTGCTGGGGATGCAGCTGGAGATCGGCGGCGTGTGCTTCGGCCTGTCGGCCCTGCTGCGGCGGAGCAGCTTCGGGCTGGCCATGGGGCTGGCGGCGGTGATGTACTTCTTAGGGCTGGTCATCAACCTGGACCAGGGGATGGCGTGGCTGCGGTTTGTAACACCTTATTATTATGCGGACGCGGCGCGGATCTACGCCGGCGAGGCCCTGGCGGGCCCCCTGGCGGCGGGATGCCTCCTGGGCGCCGCCGGCGCGGCGTGGGGCCTGTGGTGGTACGGCCGGAAGGATATCGCCGCGTAGGGCGCGGTAATCAGAGGACAGCATCGGGCTGCCGGCGGTCTGGCGGAGTGTTCCGTCAGATTGCCGGCAGCCCGATGTGTAAAGTTTTTCTTTTGCTTCTTTTCTTTGTTCACAAAGAAAAGAAGAGAAAAAATCAAAACACATTCTTGATACTCACGCTCTGGGTCTCAGCCAGCAGGCGGAGCTGACTGGTGAGCTGGGCCAGCATCTGGTGGAAGTCCGCGTCGTCCCCCTCCTGGCACACCGCGAAGGCCCCCGCGAACAGCTTCTCCGCCTCATCCAGCTCGTCGTGTTCCATGATGGTGTGGAAGAAGGTCTGGCTGCTGTCCCAGTCCTCATAGGCCTGCTCCAGCCGCCGCGCCGCCTCCGTCCAGTTCTCCTGGGCCGCCGACTGGTCCGCCAGCTCCAGAGCCGCGTTCCACTGCTCCGTACGTATCTCCACATACCGCCCCGCCCACAGGGAAAATCCCAGAATCAGCGCCAGCAGTCCCGCCGGCACATACAGCGCTTTCATGCCGCCCCCTCCTTTGCCACGCAGACCACTGTGCCCGCCTCGTCCACGGTGAGGAAAAACACCTGCCGGGGCGATGTGAGCCGCCGCGCGCGCAGCTGCTTCTCCAGCCACGCCCCGTCATACCCGCTGGCCTCCAGATTCTCGCTCATCACATGGCCGTCGTTGATGAGCAGGGTGGGCAGGGTCACGTCGTCCTTCACCTCCAGGTTCATCACCTGGGGCGTCACGGGGCTGGCCTTTGTGTAGGGCAGCACCGACACCTGGCCGCTGGTCTCCAGCACCGCGTACTTCACCGCAGCCAGATCGCTGTACCCCTGGCTGCGCAGCTGCTCCAGGAGCTCGTCCACGGTGAAGCGGTTGCGGGCCATGTTCTGCTGGAGAATTTTTCCCTCCCGGATGATGACCGTGGGGTGGCCGCAGACCAGACCGCGGAACCGGATGGACTTGAGGCTGAAGAAGCTCAGCAGCATGGAGAGACACAGCAGCGTGATGATCGGGAAGACTCCATTGACCAATGGAATGCCGAAATCCTGCATGGGCACCGCCGCCAGATCGGAGATAATCAGCGTCAGCACCAGCTCGCTGGGCTCCAGCTCACCGATCTGCCGCTTCCCCATGAGGCGCAGGCCCACCATGAGGATAAAATATAAAATGATGGTCCGGAAAAACGCTGTGGTCATTGTCCCACATCCTTTCCAGGTGAGTATTTGCCGGAAGGACGGGGTTTATGCGCCGCGCGGTCTATATGGCGAAAACCACTGCGGTTTCAAAAAACGTCCCTCCCCATCTAGAGTCTGTTTTAAAACCGTCAAAGTAACCAGACAAGGATAGCGGCAAGGTA
>CANAZG010000044.1 GCA_947365965.1 uncultured Clostridia bacterium | reverse complement strand
TCAGGAGCGCCAATGGCACCCGAGCCAAGTACTGGAAGATGACGGAAATGGAGGAGTACTGTTTACCGTTCAGGTCGCAGAGCCTCTGGAGGTTATCCGGTGGGCACGACAGTTTGGTGATGAAGCTCATGTTGTCTGCCCAACAGATTTGTCCTTGTGGAGTTGAATAAAAAGACTGTTTCTTTGAGGTGCATTTTACGCATCTTAAAAGGATATGCAACATCAATTTTATTAAGAGAAAAATCCTGTTATCCTACCCGCTTTACTCAATCTGTTTTAGCGGGGATGGATTCATATGGAAAATCGAAGCATCGCTTCAGTGGCAGCCCAAAATATTACACTCCGTCGCAAGGCATTGGGGCTGACTCAGGCACAAGTAGCAAATAAAATCTTAGTGGAGAAAGAGAGTATCTCCCGTATGGAAAGTGGTAAAATTTCTTTGAATTTAGAACGGCTTCAGCAATTTGCAGAACTTTTTGGATGTCCTGTGGCAGATTTACTCAAAGAACCTTCGCAAGATGCCGAAGTACAAGCAGAAACTATAGCTGCTTTAATCAGCACTCTTGAACCAGAAGAACGAGAGATATTAGTTAATATAGTTACAGAAGTAGTGCGACTTTTTTCTACAAAAAAAACACATAACTAGGGTCAGAATTCATTAAATGAGATAGAAAATAACAGAAACAGTAAGGTAAATGGCTGAGAAAGAGGTATGCCACAGCGGGTAGACATTTTGCGACATGCCGTTAGTCTCTCAGCTTACTAAATATGCTTTCAATGGGATTTCTACGTTATAATAAAGTCTTGTCGAAAGAAGACACTCCATTTCTGGCTTTCTTGGGAAATATGCAGATCGTCATCCCTCTGACTTTCAGAGCCCCCCTCAACTAGGCTGCATCACAAACCTCCGCTGCCAGAAACATGCTGTTATCGGGAGAAGGTCCTGAAGAATGACAGCTCTCTTCTAATCTTTGCTCTATCCTTCCGTGAACAGAAGTAAGACAGTACACCTTGTGGAGAAGACTATTCTTTTAATGCAAAAGGAAGGCTGACCAGCACGAGTTGCTGGCAGCCATTTTTTGGGGGTATTCTCGGATTTGAGTAGATGGTGTAAACAATATTCCGGCAGATAGATTGGCTGAAATAAAGTGGGGAAGTATGACTGCACGGCTCCCGACTATAGAGGTGATACGTAAGAGTGGCAAAGAGTGCTTTCAAGGAATGGACGGTGAACGCACCCTCAAGGATTTTTGGGCCTGGGCCTTTTCGGATTTGGTCAGCAATACGGAGCGCGGCAAGCTGGCGGAATACATCGTCGCGACGGCGATGGGCTGTGATGGAGGAACCAGTCCCACATGGGGAAGTTTTGATCTCCTTTCGCCTGAGGGCATCAAAATCGAGGTCAAGGCGTCGGCCTACATCCAGTCATGGGAGCAAAAAAGTTTTTCCAGAATAGAATTCAGTATTGCCGAAAGCCTGTACTGGGATGGCGTTGCCTATGCCAAGGAGAAAAAGCGTCAGGCCGATGTTTATGTGTTTTGCGTACTCAAGCATAAGGAGCAGGATACCATCAATCCGCTCGACTTGGAGCAATGGGATTTCTATCCCGTCTCCACAGATAGCCTAAATAAGGCGGTGAAAGGGCAAAAAACGATTTGCCTGGCACGGGTTGCCGAATTGTGCGGCAAGGGGCCATGCACATATCAGATGTTGAAGGGGGCTGTAATGGAATGCGGTAAGGGCGGCCCCCATGACGCATACGAAAAGTAGCTATTATTGCAGCAAGATAGTGTGAATAACATCCCAAAATGATGAATATTCCCTTATCGAAAATCCCAATTATGACTTTACGGGAAGTTGTTCTGTTCCCCAGAGGAAGCATACTGCTTTTTGTAGGCCGTGAGTTTACCCGCCAGAAAATAGGACGAGAATAAGCTTTCATGATTGAAAGACTTTCATGGTGCCCCAGCGTGATCCCGCTGCATGGGGATGCGTTGCTTCAAGATAACAATTGGGAGTATAAGAACATGCCGGAAACGGCACCTGGGATAACTACGCGTTGAAGAAGTCAGCTTCTTCGTTAGGGAAAGAATCGAGCGGCACTTGCCCGCCTCACGGGGCAGCAGGTGGGAAGCATAACCAGACAGGAAGATTTCATGAGCAATACCAAAGAGATTGAACGGGCTGAGCTGCACAAGACCATCTGGCGCATTGCCAATGACTTGCGGGGCAGCGTGGATGGCTGGGATTTCAAGAGCTATGTGCTGGGGATGCTATTTTATCGGTTTTTGTCTGAGAATCTGACCAGTTATCTGAATGCTGAGGAAGCGCGGGCCGGGAATGAAGATTTCAACTACGCGCTGTTGAGTGACAAGGATGCGGAATACGGACGCGAAGAGGTCGTGCGTGAAAAGGGGTTCTATATCCTGCCTTCCGAGTTGTTCAACAATGTACGGTTCAAGGCCCGGCAGGATGACAATCTCAATGAAACCCTGAGCCGTGTTTTTGCCAACATTGAAGGTTCTGCAATCGGTACGGACAGCGAAGACGACTTCAAGGGGTTGTTCGCGGAGGTGGACGTCAACAGCAACAAGCTGGGAGCGGTCGTCAAGAAGCGTAATGAAAAGCTGGTGATGCTGTTGGAAGCCATCGGCGATCTGCCCTTGGGGAACGGCGGGGATTTCGGGGGCAATACCATTGACCTGTTTGGTGATGCCTATGAATACCTCATGCAGATGTACGCCTCCACTGCCGGGAAGTCCGGTGGGGAGTTTTACACCCCTCAGGAAGTTTCCGAACTGCTGGCGCGCATCACCGTGCTGGGCAAGACTGAGATCAATAAAGTATACGACCCCGCCTGCGGTTCCGGTTCTCTGCTGCTGAACTTTGCCAAGGTGTTGGGCAAGGACAATGTGCGGCAGGGCTTTTTCGGTCAGGAAATCAATCTGACCACCTACAACCTGTGCCGCATCAACATGTTTCTGCACGACATCAATTTTGAGAAGTTCGACATCGCCCACGGGGACACGCTGACCGATCCGGCACACTGGGATGATGAACCGTTTGAGGCCATTGTCTCCAACCCTCCGTATTCCATCAGATGGGAAGGCGACGCCAATCCATTGTTGATCAATGATCCGCGCTTTGCCCCCGCCGGTGTGCTTGCTCCCAAGAGCAAGGCGGACTTGGCCTTTACCATGCACATCCTTTCATGGCTGGCAGTGGACGGCACGGCGGCCATCGTCGAATTTCCCGGCGTGCTGTACCGTGGAGGAGCGGAACAGAAAATCCGGCAGTATCTGATTGACAACAACTACGTTGATGCGGTTATCCAGCTGCCGCCTGACTTGTTCTTTGGAACAACCATTGCCACCTGCGTCATCATTCTGAAGAAATCCAAAAGCGACAATGCTGTGTTGTTTATTGACGCTTCCGCTGAATTTGTCCGCAATGGCAACAAGAACAAGCTGACCGCTGACAATCAGCAGAGGATTCTTGATGCCTATGCCGAGCGCAAGGACATTGAGCATTTTGTCCGGCTTGTGGATGCCGAAGAAATTGCCGGAAACGGCTACAACATTGCGGTTTCTTCCTACGTTGCCCAAAAGGACGAGCGTGAAGCCGTGGATATTGTGCGGCTGAATGCGGAAATTGCCGGAATTGTCGAGCGTCAAGCCGCTTTGAGAACGCAGATTGACGCCATCGTTGCCGAGCTGGAGGGCTAGCATGAGCAAGATTGATGAGCTGATTGCCAAGCTGTGCCCGAATGGGGTGGAGTATAAAAAATTGGGTCAAGTAGGTGAATTCATAAGGGGAAGCGGACTTCAAAAAAAAGATATTACAGACTTCGATAATGGATTTGGAGCCATACATTATGGACAGATATATACATACTACAGTATTCATACTAACAAGACAAAATCATTTGTAGCCTCAGCCCATTCAAAAAACCTGAAAAAAGCGAAATCTGGCAATCTTGTAATTGCAACTACAAGTGAAAATGATACTGATGTTTGCAAAGCGGTTGCTTGGCTTGGTAAAAAAGATATTGCTGTCAGCAGCGATGCCTGTATATACAGACATTCTCTTGAACCTAAATATGTTGCGTATTTTTTTCAGTCAGAACAATTTCAACTGCAAAAACTTGGCAATATTACAGGTACAAAAGTAAGAAGAGTTTCTCCTTCATGTATGGCTAAATTTCTTATCCCCGTCCCTCCCCTTGAAATTCAGCGCGAGATCGTGAAGGTGCTGGATACCTTCACCAAGCTGGAGGCTGAACTGAAGGCTGAACTGGAGGCTGAACTGGAGGCACGGCGGCGGCAGTATCACTACTACCGTGACCAATTGCTCAATTTTGAGGGCCGGGATGATGTGCAGTGGATGACGTTGGGGGAAATTGGTACTTGGTACGGTGGGGGGACTCCGTCAAAAAGCCGCAATGACTTTTGGGAAAATGGAACTATCCCATGGGTATCCCCCAAGGATATGGGGCATCCTCTAGTTGACTCAACAGAAGACTATATTACTGAGGATGCGATTAAAAACTCTTCTACAAAATTAGTGCCAGCCAACTCCGTTGCCGTTGTTGTTCGTTCGAGCATCTTAGATAAAATATTACCGATTGCGTTAATTCCCATTCCAGTTGCACTCAATCAAGATATGAAAGCTATTATACCACATAGCAACATTCTCCCTCGCTTTGTTGCATACACGATGAGGGCACGAGGGAATGACATTTTACGAGTAGCAAAAAAAACAGGTGGTTCGGTAGCATCTATTGAAAGTAATAAGTTATTTTCTTTTAGAATCCCTGTCCCTCCTCTTGAAGAACAAGCCCGCATCGTTGCCATCCTCGACAAGTTCGATGCACTGGTCAACGACCTTTCCAGTGGCCTGCCTGCGGAGATCGCCGCTCGCCGCAAGCAGTATGAGCATTACCGTGACCGCCTGCTGACCTTCAAGGAGGCGCAATGAGCCAATCTCGCCCTATCACGCACTGCGAACCTCTTGCCCTGTTTGAGGAGAGTACGGTTGTTGCCGAATTTGTGCGGGAACGTGACGACGACAACGCCTATCAGAGTGAAGCCGCGCTGGAAAAGGCCTTCATTAAGCAGTTGCAGGCGCAGGCCTACGAATACCTTCCCATCACGTCCGAGGCGGAGCTTGTCGCCAACCTTCGCCGCCAGCTGGAAAAGCTCAACGACATGACCTTTTCCGATGCGGAATGGGAAACCTTTTTCAGTACCTGTATTGCGGGAAACAACGACGGCATCATCGAAAAGACAACCCGCATTCAGGAAGACCATATTCAAATCCTCAAGCGTGACGACGGCTCGACCAAAAACATCTATCTGATCGACAAGCAACGCATTCACAACAACAGCCTGCAAGTCGTCAATCAATATGAAGCGGTGGGGAACTACGCCAACCGCTATGATGTGACCGTGCTGGTCAATGGCCTGCCGCTGGTGCATATCGAGCTGAAACGGCGTGGGGTGGACATTCGCGAGGCCTTCAATCAGATCAACCGTTATCAGCGGGACAGCTTTTGGGCGGGCTGCGGCCTGTTCGAGTATGTGCAGCTGTTCATCATCAGCAACGGCACCCTGACCAAATATTACAGCAATACCGTTCGGAGCGGGCACCTTGCCGAACAGCAGGGCAAAAAATCCCGACAGAAAAATTCCAACAGCTTTGCTTTTACCAGCTGGTGGGCCGACGCCCGAAACCAGCCCATTACGGACCTGATCGACTTCACCAAGACGTTTTTCGCCAAGCATACCCTACTCAGTATCCTCACCCGCTACTGCGTGTTCGATGTGGATCGCAAGCTGCTGGTCATGCGGCCTTATCAGATTGTTGCTACGGAACAGATTCTGCAACGCATCATTACCAGCACCAACGCCAGACGGGTGGGCACACCGGCGGCGGGCGGCTACATCTGGCATACCACGGGCAGCGGCAAAACCCTCACCAGTTTCAAAACCGCTCAGTTGGCGCGAGACCTGCCCGCCATCGACAAAGTGCTGTTTGTGGTCGACCGTAAGGATTTGGATTACCAGACTATGAAGGAGTATGAACGCTTTGAGAAGGGCGCGGCAAATTCCAACACGTCCACCGCCATCCTCAAAAAGCAGCTGGAAAACCCTAATGCCCGCATCATCATTACAACCATACAAAAACTCTCAAACTTTATAGGCAAAAATCCAAAGCATCCTATTTATGACGCCCATGTCGTCATCATTTTTGACGAATGCCACCGAAGTCAGTTCGGTGACATGCATGGGGACATCACGAACGCCTTCAAACGCTACCATCTGTTCGGATTTACCGGGACACCTATATTCTCGGAAAACGCTCCCGGAGGCAGCAAGGCACTCCTCTGTACAACGGAAAAGGCCTTTGGCGACAAACTCCACACCTACACCATCGTCGATGCGATCAATGATAAGAATGTCCTGCCGTTCCGTGTGGATTACATCAACACCATCAAGGCGTCGGAACATATCCGGGACAAACAGGTTTCGTCCATTGATACGGAACAGGCTTTGCTTGCTCCCGCGCGCATTACGCAGATTGTGGCGTATATCCGAGAACATTTCGATCAAAAGACCAGACGAACCACGTTCTACAGTCATAAAGGCAAACGGCTGTCCGGCTTCAATTCCCTGTTCGCCACCGCCTCCATTGAGGCCGCCAAGCGCTATTACCTTGAATTTTCCAATCAGCAGAAAAAGTTGCCCCCCACCCGACGTCTCAAGGTTGGGTTGATCTACAGCTTTGCCGCCAACGAAGAAACAGCGGACGGAGCACTGAGTGAAGAAGAATGCAGCACCGAAGGACTGGACGCCAGCTCCCGTGACTTTCTGGAAAATGTCATCAAAGACTATAACCAGATGTTCAGTAGCAATTTCGACACCTCGGCAGACAAATTTCAAAACTATTACAAAGACCTGTCACTCAGGCTGAAAAACCGTGAACTGGATATGGTGATCGTCGTCAACATGTTCCTGACGGGGTTCGACGCCACTACCCTCAACACCCTCTGGGTGGATAAAAACCTGCGTGCCCACGGTCTGATTCAGGCTTTTTCGCGTACCAACCGCATCCTGAATTCCGTCAAGACCTACGGCAACATCGTTTCATTCCGCAACCTCGAACAGGAAACCAACGACGCTCTGGCTCTTTTTGGAAACAAGGACGCCAAGAATATCGCTCTGCTGAAATCCTATACCGAGTATTACACGGAATATAAAAAGCAGGTGGAGGACATGCTGGCCTTCTTCCCGCTTGATACGCCCATCACGGGAGAAACCGCCCAGAAGGACTTTATCCGGCTCTTTGGCTCCATCTTGCGGCTGAAAAATATTCTTGTCGCCTTTGACGACTTTACAGAAAACAATATTCTCAGCGGAAAGACCTTTCAGGATTATCAAAGCCAGTATCTCAACCTACATGCGGAATTTCGCCGTAAAGCCGAAGCGGAAAGGGAAGCCATCAACGACGATGTGGTTTTTGAAATCGAACTTATCAAACAAGTTGAAATCAATGTTGATTACATCCTGATGCTGGTGGAGGCCTACCTCAAGAAGAAGGGGTCCGAAGAAGGTACGGAAATCCGCTCCAGCATCGCACGGGCCGTGAACTCCAGTCCCAGCCTGCGCAACAAGAAAGACCTCATCGAACAGTTTGTTGATTCCGTTTCCATAACGGAAAAAATCGATGAAGCGTGGCTTGCCTACATCAAAACCAAGAAGCAGGAAGAGCTTGGGCGCATTATTGCCGAGGAGAAACTCAATCCTGCCGAGACGGAAACTTTTGTTGCCAACGCGTTCCGCGACGGAGCCATCCCAGCTACCGGAACCGCCATCACAAAGATACTTCCGCCTGTTTCACGGTTCAACAAAAACAATAACCACGCTGCAAAGAAGCAAAGCGTACTGGACAAGCTCCGTGCCTTCTTTGAACGATTTTTCGGATTGAGCTGATATGTAATAAATTTTGTCAGTAACATTCATTTTTCAATGGATCACTGAAGGCCTGGCTCCCATTATGGGGGTAGGCCTTCTTTTTGGCCCCCAATAAATCCGCCAAATTTTTATCATATAATATGCCCAGTTTACCATAATCTTTCACGATAAGGACATGTGCACAATGGAAATAGTCTCACATTTTTTTACATTCGTTCTAGGTCTGATTGTATTACTAAAAAAGAATAAACAAGTATAAAGAAGAATAGAGATAATAACAAATAAGAATAAAAAATAAATATAATAACAAATATAGACAAAATAATAAATAAAGAAGAAATAACAAAAGAAAAAGATAAAAAGAAAGAATAAGAAAACATTAATCTCACACCACACAGGTGTGAGAGAAATAAAAGCATAGCTCATCATGATCCACCACAGGTGGAGAGATGAAAAGATCAAGATCACATAAAGATCACATTTCTTTTTTACATATGCTCATGAGAATATGAAATTAAACAAAAGGAGTTCTCATGATGACAAAAGTTACATTTGAAGATGTTTTTGATGGATTGCAAATCCTTCCTTCAAGAGACGACACTGAAGGTAAATTCATCGACATCTTGGAGAAGCAAAAGGAACTCATGGAATTTGCGATAGCAAACCATAGCAAAGTCATGCAAATTCGTTTTGATCTTCATTACCCTTCTGATGGCTTTATTCTTCCTTCCTCTGATGACATATCTGTTTTTAGTTATAACCTTTCACGAAGGTTAAAGCGAATGGTCATAGCAACTCATAGAGTTGATCCTCTCTATCTTTGGGTCAGAGAGATTCATGACTCTTCTTTTTCCCATTACCATTTTCTTCTTTGGATCAATGCAAATGCCATAAAGAACAAATTCACTGTTTTTGATATGGCAAATAAGATTTGGAAAAACACTTTAAAGACAAATGAAGAAGGTCTTGTTCATTATTGTTTGAACAAAAAAAGAGATCCTGAATATGACAATGGAATTACCCTTGATAGAAACAAAGAAGACTTCTCCATGAAAAGAGATGTGGCGTTTCGTTCTGGAAGCTATCTTTCCAAAACATTCAGCAAAGATGCTCTTGATAAATATGCATGGCGATATGGATATTCAAGACTTCCTAGAGGCTAAAAAAGGAGAAAACTCATGTTTGGAGATGAAATATTCTTGGATCAATTGCGTAAGGAACTGCCTCCAGTTTTTACAAGAGAATTTGCCTCTGAAAAAATTGGAAGAATCTTTTCTGCAAAAAGCATGTCGAATGCTGATGCTCTTGGAATTGGTCCTTCTGTGAAAGTCAAGATTGGCAAGAAAGTGGGATATGAAAGAGATTCGTTCCTTCAATGGCTACGAGGAAAAATGAAACATGATGCTCCTCATGTAAAAAAAGAAAACACTTTCCATTATATGCCTAGCTCAACACCATTCAGAATGTTTTGACTTTGATTAGATGAATGGTGCTATTTTTTTAACACTTTTACAGGAAAAGGAGTTTTCCATGCTTAAGATTTCCGATGCAATCAATGTCCATGTTCTTCAACTTCCCAATGATAAAAACGGTAGAACTGCAATTGTGTCTGCAAATATTATTATGACAGATGGAAGAGTCATAAGTGATGTTTGTTCCGAATCTCCTCGTTCTCCTTTTGAAAACGAAGATACTCTTGAAATCGCTAAAAACAGGGTTATGAACTCCATTAAACAAAAAGCCGAACCCTATATCAAAAACCATTGAAACATATCTCAAGATGGCTCTCAGGATGATAAAAGTAGATTCAAGGGAGGAGGAGACAAGCCTGCCAGCCGGAGTCAACTTTCCCTCATTCGCAACAAGGCTCAGGAACGGGGGAAAAATCCAGAGGAGCTTGCTGCTTCCCGCTTTGGCAAACGCCTACAAGACCTTAAGGGATGGGAGGCTGATAGCCTCATCAAAGAACTCCTTACAAAAACACGCTAGTCCGACAGAAGGGTATCCGAATACCATCGGATACCCTTTTTCTCAACTATTTGCTAAATGCACTCATCTGGCTTATATTCTTGCAGAAACGGAATGCAAACGTGAAATACAAGCCTCCCTTTACCATTACTCCTGTCATCCTTCGACTCGTGAGTGAAATCAGCGAGCTTGTTGGTCATGTTCAAGCCCTTTCGGGTTCGACCTCCTCTCTCCTGCGTAGGGAAAAACGGATTCGGACCATCCATGCCTCGTTAGTCATTGAAAACAACACGCTCACTCTGGAGCAGGTCACAGCGGTCCTGAACGGAAAACATGTGTTGGGTCAACCTCGTGAAATTCAAGAAGTTCGTAATGCGTTCATTGCATATGAACATCTGGAAACATGGGACCCTTCCTCGCAAAGCGACATTCTTGCGGCCCATGCCATGCTGATGGCTGGACTTGTGGAGCATTCGGGACAGTTTCGGACTGGAGGCGTTGGTGTCTTTCAAGGTAGCCGTGTAGTGCATATGGCACGTCCAGCTCACTTGGTTCATGAGCACATGGCCAACCTCTTGACGTGGCTCGCAGCATCCGATGATCATCCTTTGGTGACAAACTGTGGCAAACGCTCATACTGAGCCGCTGGAAACCGCTTTTTGCATTTTTGCCGGTCGAAACCGTTATCCGTGGGCGTCAGGAAGGATACTATGCAGCTCTAGCTCAGGCAGACAGCGCGGGTGAATCCACTCCGTTTGTGGAGTTCCTGCTAGACGCTTTGCATGTGGCTCTGAACGAAGTCGTTTCCTCGGATGTGGAACACACCGATCCAGATACCGATCCAGTTCAAAAGCTTCTCTACGTATTTCGGGAAAAACCTGAACAGGGAATCGCAAACCCCATGAAAGCACTAGAACTCAGTCATAAACCCACGTTTCGCCGAAACTACCTGAATCCGGCCCTTTCCCAAGGATATCTAGAACGTACCATCCCTGACAAACCAAACAGTCCGGCACAAAAATATCGACTAACGGGAAAAGGTCGCCAGTTGATACACTGAGCCCATTTCCATTTTGTGCGGTCTAAATCTGTTCGGAGTGTCCAAAATACATCTGCCGCAGGAGAAGAATTTCTTCGCACAACGCACCGCACGCACAGGCGTTTGTTCGCTGCCGAATGATATCAAACTCCTCGACATCGGTATCCTCAGCCATTGGTGCGGGACACACTGTAGGAACGAGGAAAAAGAACGAATCAGATCCATCTGGCTTTCGGAAAGATAAAGCAGGGTACGCATGGAACACCTCCATGCCCTGCTTTCGCTTCAGCTTTATAGCGCCTCACAAATACCCCCCCCTGGCGGCGCTCCAGAGGGAGGCTTCGTTTTTGCGGTATGGCGGCGTTCCGGTTTCTTCACCTGTGGATACTCAGTCTCACCCCTCCCCCTCACGGAAGAGTCTGTCGCCCATATCGCCGCATACGGCTGGTCCGGCAATGTCCGTGAGCTTGAGAACTGCATCCAGCTCCACGTCAATCTTGCCGAAGGCGCGTCCATCGTCATCCCGCCGCTGGCCCCGCCCGGCAGGACGCCGCTGTCCCTATCGAGGACTTCTCAACTCAGAAGAGCGGCTTCGAAAAGAAGCTGATCGCCGAAGCGCTTGAACAGTACGGGGGAGACATCAAAAATACGGCGTCATTCCTGCATATCCCCCTCAGCACCATGTACAACAAAGTCAAACGGTATAACCTGCTCCCACAGCGCCTGAAGACCCCGGAATAGGACAATATCCATGAGTAGGACAAGGAACTCGGCATGCTCGTAAGTCGCCTTTCCCCGCAGTCCAAGGAATCCCTGCGCCTTTTCCTCAAAATGCTCGTTTGAGCCGTGCTCCGGGTTCCTTGGCACGGCACGGAAAAACGATGGAGGCGGAACGCGTTCACTGTGCGCCCCGCCTCCATCGTTTTGGGGAAAACCTTATCCGCTATTTCTCTCCAAGCAGCCTCAACGCTTTGTCGCACAGGGTATTGCGCAGTGCCTCATCGGTGAAGGGGCGCTCTTTCCAGCCGCTCAGACTCTGGGCAAGGTTATGCACTGGGTAGGAGCTGGCGTAGATGATGCAGTATTTGAGGATATGGTTGGCCGCATACGCGAATTCGTCGGCCTGGGGGACGTCCTTGATATGTACATACAGATCAGGGCACAGATAGACGTTGGGGCAGAGCATGGAAAGGGCCAGCGCCTTGGTTACATGCGGCCAGCAGGCGTGCGGGACGACGATCTTCATCTTGGGATGCTTTTGGGCGACCCGCATGATCTGATCCGGATCCGAATAGGTCATGTCCGGGCCCACAAAAAAACTCGCCGTGAGCGAAACGATGAGTCTGTGCCGCATCCCGTATAGATCGGCTCCAGAAGCGGATCGTCGTAATACAAGGACCGCCGCCAGCCACCGTCTAGGCACACGCCCCGGAAGCCCTGCCGGGCCAAGGCATCGACGCGATCCGGCAGATCGGCATCGTAAGGGTTGAGCCCGGCAAAAGGAATAAAAGTCTGTGGATAGGCGCGGGCCAGCTCAAGGATGTCCTCATTGTCGACCTCGCCGTATTCGTCGGCCTTGCGACCCATGACGACGGCGCGACTGATGCCGCTTTCCTCCATGAACAGCCTGATGGAATGTTTCTGTGCGGAAACAACGGGTTCCTTGTCGATGTCAGACCAAGCGGATCGGTCTGTTCGGGCTACTTTTCGTACAGAATGCCGCGCATGAAACTCTTATAGGGCGGGCGAACGCGGAAATCGATGAACATGGGTTCCTCCTCTTGTAAAAAAATCCTGATGTACGTGCGGGATTCTGTGCATTTTGGACTGTCTGGATAGACTTAAACCGCACAGAATCCTACACGCAGGATAAAAAGGAGCCCTCCAGATTGAGGAGGACTCCTTTTCTTTGCGAGGATCATTTATTATCGTACGGCATGATAGTTTTATTGTTTTGCCTTATTATATATATTAACTCATGTTTGCTATTGATATTCATACGCTTAAGTATATTCCTAATATGTGTCTCTAACGTAAGAGGCGATATGGATAGTATATCACATATAATATCTTCAGATATCTTTTGGGAAAGTAGGATTGAGATGATAGACTGCTGATGAGTGAGGCCTTTAGACATAAAAAAATTAATCAATATATTATTTTTTTGTGATGTTTTTTCTATATACTGGATAGAACATCGTGCCTGGTAGAGCCAGAATGTACAGGCACCGCAGCTGGATAACAATACGATAAGCAAGAATATGAACAAAATATCCAATTCTTGGATACCATATACGCCGAAAAAGTGCAGTGAACAGACTTGGGATCCGGCCCAGAACGCGAGGTACATATATCCTAGGCAAGCATAAAGTTTTTTCTTTTTGTTTTTCTGGAGGCGCGTCGACATGGCCGATACGGCCACGAAAAGGTACACGGCGAGGAGGCCGAAACCGAGGCGTAGCCCAACGAGGGACAGGCCCGGAGACTCACTGTGCAGGATCGGCCAAGCGGCATACCCGCAAAGCAGGAACGGGACAACAAGCAGGAAGGCTTGGTAGATGTCCTTTTCCAACGGGAGCTTTAGGAAGACGATGGCAAGAAGCCCCCCTATGCCAAAGAGCAGCGTCAATATCAGGGGAGTGGGTTCGCCCATCGGGCGCAGGAATACCACGAGGTTGTAGAAAAATCCGGCGCTGAAGCTGATGCCGCAGGCTGCGCAGATCAAAAGGTTCAAGTTCCCCATGCGCTGATAGTAAAAAAAGGTTGGGAGATTGGATTTTTTCTTTTCTTCGGGGGTTTCTTCCGGCTGTTGGACATGCGGAAGCAAAAAGCGGCTCATGCTCAAGGAAATGACGCAAAGGGCCATCGCCGTCGCTGGATGGAAATGTATGAAGCTATTGATGCCGGTCGAAAAGACGAAACTTCCGCCAATGATGGAAATGATGCTGCGGTACGGTATCGCTACGAGGCTATGGAGCCAGGCGAGAAGCATTATGGCCGACCCCGCCCCCGAAACGACGAGGACAAGGACGCTGAGGGTGCTGTATTCCTTCTGGGGGAACAAGGGGAGCGAAAAGAGTAGTGAAAACATACACAAAGTTGCGGTGGAAGCCAGCCAGTCATGACCTGCCCGGTAGAAACAGGGGGGCACCCGGCACTCCAACAGAAAAAGAACCAAAAATGTAAGACTTACAAAGAAGAACAGATGGATTGAGTCGCCGAGTTCTCCGGGGAAAAATGATTGCTTGGCGTCGAGTGAGATATCCAAAATCTGCCAATGCCAGACGATGAAGAAGCCTATCCCGCACAATTCCCGCCAATACGCGAAGGGGCGAAACAGGAACATGAGCGGGCTATCCGCTTGTCGGTGCTCTGCTGGGCTCTTTTTACACATAACGTTTATAGCTTTATAGATATTTTAATATGCTTAAATAACATAATTTTTTTGTATATACCTCTTTCCGGTATTCACTGGATGCGTACTGGAAACCGGGATTTTGCATCAAAAGCTGCCCTTAAAAGCGAATGTCTATTGATTTTTTAGCGCAGTTGTCTTTAAAAATACAAGTAGTGATGTTGTTTCTTTTTTCCCAATGTGGAAGGCCGGCCACGTTGAACACCTGTTGGGGAACGGGAACAGTGCGCTTCAAACATCATTTCAAACGAGGAGATAGTTATGAAAAAGATGTTTTGCCGTCAACTGCTTGCATGTTTTTGCCTTGTGGGGGTCGCTTTCACCTCTCCCGCCTTTGCCGCGTATGACGGGCCGAAATTCAGCTTCCGCGTTGCCCACACAACCCCTCCGGGCAACCATATCACCTTGGCCTTTGAAAAGTTCAAGGAACTTGTCGAAAAGAAAAGTGACGGCAGGATTTCCGTTCAGATTTTCCCCAACGCGATGTTGGGCAGCGACCGCGTTCTCATGGAAGGCGCCCAGAAAGGAAGCCTTGAGATGGCGGTGAGCTCCACCCCCAATATGGCTAACTTTTCGCCGTTGTATCAGATTTTTGACCTCCCGTATATCACGAGCCCTCAAAATCAGGAAAAGCTGTACGCGGCCATTGATTCGGGAGAACTCGGAAAATACCTTGTCAAGGTGGCGCATGATATCGCTCTCGAGCCCATCATGTACGCCGAGTATGGCTACCGGAATTTTGTAACGATCAAGAAGCCCATTTCGAGCGTCAAAGACCTCGCGGGGCTCAAGATACGTACTACGGATTCCCCCGTGGAAGTTGAAGTTGCGAAGGCCCTCGGCATGAACCCCACGCCTGTGGCATGGGGAGAAACCTATACCGCGCTTCAGCAGGGGACCGTTGACGGCGAAGGCAACACGTTCCCTCATCTGTATGGCGCCAAGCACCACGAAGTGCTGAAGTATGCGATCACTTCCGTCCATAACTACGGGATGCAGGTCATGATGGCCAACAAGAAGTGGTGGGACAAGCTGGACCCGAAGGCTCAGGGGCTGATCAGGGAAGCCGCCGCTGAAGCGTTGACCTATCAGCGTACGAAGCTGTACCCGGAAAACGAGGCCAAAGCCCGTGAAGGCTTTATCAAGGCCGGCATCAAGATTGTCGATCTGACTCCGGAACAGATTGAGGAATTCCGTGTGGCTACCCGTCCCGTGTGGGACAAGTTCATGAATCAATTCCCGAAGGAACTCGTACAGATGGTTCTGGACACCCAGAAGTAGGCGTCCTTGGGATGCGGATCGGCATGATCCGCATCCCTTTTTATGCCTGACCAGCCAATGGAGTAGCCATGCAGAAGTTGAAGAAAATGGTCGCTTATGCCGATACGCATTTTGAGAAACCATTCCTTATTCTGGGTTTGGTGGCGATGATTTTGATCATTTGCTATCAGACGCTATATCGGTATCTGATCACGTTCCTCATCCAGTTTGTCGGCGATCCGTCCAATGCTTGGATGATTGCCCCGTTTTGCGATCCTCTTGCGCTCAAGAATACGATTTCCCAGTATGTCGGCCTCTCTGTCTGGTCGGAAGAAACGGCGCGCTATATTTTTATCTGGATATCGTATCTTGCCATTCCTCTTGCGATCAGAGAGCGCAGCAATATACGCGTCGATATCATTTATGACAGGCTTTCGAATCGGCTCCAGGCTGCAAGCTGGGTCGTCGTCGACCTTTGCCTTCTGATCCTGAGCGGGTTTATGCTGTTCAAGGGATTTGAGCACGTCCGGATGCAGATAGAAATTCCTCAGACGACGGCAGCCCTTCAGATACCTTATTTCATCCCGTACCTGATCTTGCCGGTAGGGTTTGGACTGATGGTGCTCAGGGCACTGGAAGACCTTTGTGCCCAAGTTTACCGCATCCGGGCCACGGATTCTTTGTTGGCGGTCCTCTTTACGGTTTTCCTGTTCAGCCCGGTCTTTCTTTTTGAGCAGCTCAACGCCATCATGCTCCTTTTCGGGTACTTCATCGTATTGCTCTTTATCGGCGTTCCCATTGCCTTCAGTCTGGGCATTGCGTCCCTGATGACCGTACTGGGGGCCAATACCCTGCCCGTTGACTATCTTGCCTCGGTCGCGTTTACGTCCATCGACAGTTTCCCGATCATGGCCATCCCTTTCTTCATCGCCGCGGGGATTTTCATGGGGGCCGGAGGGTTGTCTCACCGGCTCCTTGCCCTTGCCGATGAAGTCGTAGGCGGCTTATCCGGCGGGATCGCTCTCGCCAGTATCGCCACGTGCATGTTCTTCGCCGCAATCAGCGGTTCTGGGCCCGCCACCGTGGCGGCCATCGGCACGTTGACCATCCCGGCGATGACGGAACGCGGTTACGACAAGATGTTCGCAGCTGCGGTCGTGGCGAGCGCGGGCGCCATCGGCGTCATGATCCCGCCCAGTAATCCTTTCGTGGTCTATGGCGTTGCGGGGCAGGCTTCCGTGGGTAAACTTTTCTTGGCGGGCATCACTCCGGGGATCCTGACGGGACTTGTGCTTATGCTCGTGGCCTATTGCATCGCCAAAAAGAACGGCTGGAGGGGCGCACCGCGTCAGCGTAACCTGAAGACCTTGGGGAAGGCGGTTTGGGTCGCCAAGGGTGCCTTGCTTGTCCCCGTCATCGTATTGGGAGGCATATACGGCGGCATCATGACGCCGACCGAGGCAGCGGCTGTTGCTGCGTTTTACGGCCTTCTCGTGGGCTTGTTCGTTTACAGGGAGCTCACATGGCGCTCTTTGTGGTCCTGCTGTCTGGAGTCCGCCCGGACTTCCGCTATTATCATCATGCTGATGGCGATGGCCACGATATTCGGGAATGTCATGACGCTTGAGCAGGTGCCCGAGCGCATTGCGTCCGCCATCCTCAGTTTTACGGAAAACAAAATCGCCATATTGCTGCTCATTAACCTGCTCCTGCTTTGGGTAGGCACCTTCATGGAGGCCTTGGCCGCTATTGTCATCCTGACGCCCATCCTGCTTCCGCTGGTCTTGAAGGTGGGCGTGGACCCCATCCACTTCGGCGTCATCATGGTGGTCAACTTGGCCATCGGTTTCGTGACGCCGCCCGTCGGCGTGAACCTTTTTGTGGCCAGCGGCATAACGAAGGTGAAGATCGAGCAGGTTTCCCGTGCGGCGGTTCCTTTCCTTATCGCCATGTTGGTGGTTTTAGGTTTTGTGACCTTTGTGCCGGAAATTTCCCTTTTCCTAATTGACTGATTGTGATGGGTGCATTGATGGAACATATCCTTTCGACACGTGTGTTATTGGCTGTCCTGAACGGATTGGAGGCGGAAGCCCGAGGCGGTGCCCCGGTATGCCTTGCCATCGTCAATTGTGGTGGAGGGCTCGCCGCCCTGCTCACTATGGATGGTACGCCGGAACGGGCAGTCTCGATAGCACAGGGCAAAGCTTATACGGCCTTGCGCATGGAAAGCTCTACAAAGGATTTCCATGAAAGGCTGTTGAGAGAGCGGATTACGATTGCCGATTTTTGCGATCCCGCTTTCACGACACTGGAAGGAGGCATTCCCCTTTTCGATGGGAACGGGAAGTGCGTCGGCGGTCTGGGGATCAGCGGCAGAAAGCCTGCGGAAGATGGGGAACTGGCGGAACGCTTAGGGCGTATCTTGATGGATCTACTTAACGGTACAAAACGGTAAGATCGTCGGATACGGCTTCCCGGATACTTCTCTGGGCGGGCTCCTTTTATATAGGAAAAAGCTTCATATCAGATGGGGCTCTCCCGTGACTCCGCTGGAGGGCTTCCATCTGAAATGATGAAGTGTTGCGTTGGGATCCCGTGGTGTTTGCACCGTACGGATATGGGGGCAGTGGAGTAGAAGTGCTTATCCGGGACAGCCCTATGAAGGAATCAGTTTGAATTCACGTTGGGCGTTAACGATAAGGCTCTTCTGAGGCGTAGGTCAAATGATGATACCTTTAGCCGTTTGACCTTCCTCAGCCAATTTATGAGCGGCATATTGTCCTCTCCTCCGTTGATGTTGCCAATCCATCCCTGAATGTCGCAAGCTGAAGCACTTGGGGAGAATATTCCAAGGCATTGGTTACACATTTCAAGGAAATCTTGTGGTAAAGAACTTCCCCTGTTTTCTAAATAAGATTAAAAACTGACTGGTCCCAACAGGCTTTGAGCAATTCTGACAGACCGCCGATTTGGATGGTATGGCTCCTAGAAAGCGTCGTCGGCAACCTTGTGGTGGATTTGACTTCAATAATCCGTACAGGGGGTGAGGTTGGGTGGCGATAAGAGCGAAGTCCAGATGGATATTCAGCCGGATTGGAAGGCGCATATAGCACAGCGTTAAAATTTAAAAAGGCAGCTTGAGTAAAACTAGTTTAACTACATGAAATTATTGTAGTGAACTTTGACAAAATCCCCTTTTACGGCTTTTTTGAGGTGTTTTGAAGGAATTTGGGAGGTGAAAAAATGATTGCAAAGGCGCAAAAGAAGGCGTTCTCCCACAGGGAAAAACGCCTTTCATTTTGAAAAGAGTATAGGGAGAGCTACTCCGTTATGACGTAATGGCAGCCTCGGCCTTCTCCTTGTTTTTTCAGCAGCCCTTTATCCACGAGTCCAGCGAGAATTTTTCCAGCCTTTGAATCACCGCACCCCAAAAGGCCTTGGACCTCGGCATTTCGCAGTTTACCCTGGCTGCCAGCTTTTTGAAGTACTCGTCTTTCCTCATCAGAAAGTTCATCTGCTGTTTCCATAGAAGGAACAACACTCCCCTCAGAGTCCCCACCCGCAAGGAAGCTCAAAGGGAGTTCTTTGCCGTCCCGATCGATTATGGTGAGGGGCTTGAATCCTGTCGCACTGAAAGGCATCTGTAGCCAAAAAGTTTTCCCTTCCAAAATGCGTGCAGCCTTGCACACCTTGAAATGAATTCCCACTATGAAATCGCCTTGGTTCACAGCATCAAGAATCGAACTAGGTAGGGAGTTTTCACCTTTGTTTTTAGGTGAGGTAATGACGATCTCCGTATGAGCACGGATAGAGAACTCACTCGTTCCACGCATAGTTGCCTTCTCGGGAGCGTTGTCTGGACAATTATGACTATGATGGACGAGTATAGGCACGATGTTACATTTCTGCATTTCTTCCAGATATCGGAAAATGCCATTTACGGAACTTGCGTTATAAACACGGCCATCCGGGACAAGTGATGTAAGGTTGTCAAAAAAGATCGTTTGGATACCTTCTTCTTTTGCTTTTTCCAAAAGAGTATCTTGGAACCCTTCATCCAGAAGATTTACATCTTGATGTGATGCAAGTTTACAGATGGAAAAGAAATTATATTTTTGTTTCTGCAATTCATATTTTCCAAGACGATCCTTGAAATTCTTTGGCGTGCTTTCGCTATCAACGAGCAGAGTTTTTGTAGACACACCATTTACAGGAAACATACCCCAAAGGGAATTATGCGTGATTAAACTATTGGCAGAACTAAGCACAACATGACTTTTTCCCACATTTTTGGGACCATGAAGCATCGTAATTCCGCTAAAGATATGTTCTGCGGTAACGTCGGCAAGTTCCGTTGGCTGAGAATTCTCCTCAACCGTATCAGGATCGAAGAATGTGATAGCAGAGGTTGGTTTTGGAGGTAAGGAGAGTTCCTGCTTCGGTACGGCAAAAAAGCCAGCGTTCTTACCCCACTGAATGAACTCCTCATATCCACGGGCGTTGTTGACCAAATTCCGCAAAAAAACAGAAGGCCGCTCAATGTCGTCGATATGGACTGCCGTACGGAGCAATTCTGCTTCCGCAACATTATCCAAGTCATCTGCCATATTCTGGAGATCACAGGACGGAGCAGCGTGAAGGAGAAAATTGCTAGCAACAGAGAAGCGTTCTACAGATGCCCCTAAAATGTACTCACGGTAAGCTTTTACAGAGGCGAAACTTTTTGTACTGGGAGCAGGTACGAATACAACGGGATGACCGTATAGATAATTCCACGGCAGAAGGGACAAGTCTGTCCCCAGATGTCCAGTGACGATAAAATCTCCTGTGTCCCTTCGACATTCTTTCAATGCATTATTCAACGCTGTAGCGGTACGGATATCTGCACAAAAAATGATGATAGCACTCCGATTTCGATCCATTTCGTCCTGATTCAGAAAAAAAAGCCGGTGGCTTACATTTGCCAATAGACAAAACGCCATTGATGGAGGTTACGGGGAGGCAAAGTAAGTGCTCTCCAATGACGTATTGAACGACGCCTCCAATGACCTGACCCGATGGACTCATAATCTCAGTCAAATCAGTACATATAGCCTCGCCTCTTTGGCTAGGAAGGTTAATTGTGTCCGGTATCCCCCCAGAGGCTGCAACGGTTTCTGGGATAGAGTCTGCCGACGAAAAGAAAAAAATATTCTCATAATTCATACCAAGAATATCAGCAAGCGTAGCAAGAGCATCCAGCCAGTTAATATTCAGTATATTTTGTATAAATTCTATCAGAGATGTATGAGTTGTTTTACGATCAAGAGTCCATATAAGTCTATCAGGCATTAGTTCGTAATAAGCAGAATCGCAAGAGGGTAAGAGGCAACCTAACATATGATTATTTTTATTATGGAGTTGACGCAAATCCTCATATTCAACCAATCCTGCAAATAATTTTTTATGAAGAGAATCTTCAGCATGATAAATGCATTGAGTATTATTGTCTCCCAATGCCATTATCAGATTTTCAGAAAAGTTATGGTTGATTTTTATAGAGCTTTTGAAAATATTATTTTTATTCAATTTCTTGATAGAAAATTTACGCTTAATGCTATTAAATAGACTATTTTTCTATATTCCTGCAACCCTGGTTGATGAAAGAATCTATTAGATAGTTTGTACTATTAACCAATGAAATCAGTTCAGGAATTTCAATCATAACTATCTCTCCTCTGTAAAAATGAACGTCACTAAGACCATGACGAAACACAAAATAGCCAACAAAGTTTCAAAAACAAAAAACCCCAAAGAACAATTTAAAAATTGCTCATTGAGGCTCAGAAAACCCTAACGATAGCTAAAGTAGCATCTGGGTATTCTATAATTAAAATAAAATATTACGACTACATCATGTAGATTCTCACAATTAAAAATAAGTTTTCAATTTTTTTAATGATAGCGTGCGATGCGTCTAATGTCAAGCACCTGTGTTCAGTGTGGAGAACAACGTTTCTTTATTATTCTAACTAGATAATTGATCTAACTTTTTCCGGAAAAACGAAATCCAATTCAATTTTTGCATGACATCTGTCAACAACGTCTTCACAGGCCAGTCACCAGCATAGTTCTCCGTTACCCCCATATCCACCATCTCATGCCCAACAACGGCCTGAAGCATAGAAAGGTCCACACGGGCTTCTTTGTGCAGATACTCGATCACCGTATGGCGGAAGCTATGGAAAGCCTTGGTGCTTGGCTCACCATGTTGACCACCTACTCCCACGGAACGACGATAGCGCGTGAACCAGTGCGTCAGGGCGGAACCGAGCTTCACAGTGGCATGGTTCACGGCGTTTACTCTTTCCTGTAAATCAGGAAAAAGCAGAGTCGATGCGTACTTTTCCTTCGGCGTTTTTGCCCATCTGGAAGCAACAAACTTCTCCAGGCCAAGCTCTCGCCAAAGATGAGGATGGACAGGCACCTTGCGGATACCGGCTAAGCTCTTGACGTGCTTCACATACCCGGAGCCCCCGCTTTCCTCATTGATGGAGAAGCACAGCACTCCATCCACCTTCACGATATCGGAAAGATGGAGCTGACAAATCTCTTCCAGCCTCATCCCGGAATACAGCGCAATCAACGGAGCCCAGAAGCGTGACGATACGCCTTCCGTTGCCTGAACGTACTTTCCCATGTCCCCGAAAAGGGCTTTCAGCTCATCTTGTGTGAACGACTCACGTTTCACGCCTTTTCGTCTGATGT
>CANAZG010000043.1 GCA_947365965.1 uncultured Clostridia bacterium | reverse complement strand
GTGACAACTCAACTTTAACCGATCAAGCCGCCTCCTTCTACCTTTTTCTTCCCCTACTGTCCAACATGTATTGTACTCCTTGTTGCCCTTTCCCCTCCCCCGAATCCATTTGCATTTTTACGTTTTTAGGGGTACAATAGGGACAGCGATCCGCTCAGGCGGAAACATGAGGCGAGGAGGCTTTTTTATGAGAGATGGTTTTATCCGCGTGGCGGCGGGTACGCCGAAGATCCGGGTGGCCGACTGCCGGTACAACGCGGAACAGATTTTCACCATGATGCGGGAGGCGGATAAGCAGGGGGTTAAGATTTTAGTCCTGCCGGAGCTGTGCCTCACCGGCTACACCTGCGGGGACCTCTTTCTCCAGGACACCCTGCTGGAGGGGGCCATGGAGGGCCTGCGGACCATCCTGAAGGCCACCAAGCACCTGGAGATCCTGACCGTCTTCGGAATGCCCTTCCGGGCGGCGGGCAAGCTCTTCAACTGCGCCGTAGCGGTGCAGAAGGGGGAGGTCCTCGCCCTGGTTCCCAAGACGTACCTGCCCAACTACGGCGAGTTCTACGAGAAGCGGTGGTTTGAGAGCGTCAGCGCCTTCGATCACCCCCTGAACCTGTCCATCGAGGTCCCAGGCATGGAGCCGGATGAGGACGGGGAGATCACCCTGTACACCGCCCTGGCCCAGTCGGTCATCGAGTGCAAGGGAATCCCCGGGCTGAAGGTGGGCATTGAGATCTGCGAGGACCTGTGGGCCTCCGATCCCCCCTCCCGCCGCCTGGCGGAGGCCGGGGCGCTCCTCATCCTCAATCTCTCCGCCTCCAACGAGGTGGTGGGCAAGGCCGCCTACCGACGCCAGCTGGTGGTGGGCCAGTCGGGCCGCCTCTGCTGCGGCTACGTGTACGCCGACGCCGGGGAGGGGGAGTCCACCACGGATGTGGTCTTTACCGGCCACAACATGATCGCGGAGAACGGGGCCCTGCTGGCGGAGCGGCGGTTCGCCTCAGGACTGACCGTCTCGGAGATCGACGTGCAACGCCTTCTCTACGAGCGCCGCCGCCTCACCACCTTCCCCCCGGCGTACGAGTTCCAGGATGGCCGGAGCGGAGCCATCTCCCACGCCTGGGCGAAGTTCACCCCCTGCGAGACCAAGCTGACCCGCTATGTCTCCCCTACCCCCTTTATCCCGGAGAACGAGGCGGACCGGGCGGGCCGGTGCGAGGAGATCCTCACCATCGCGGCCCTGGGCCTGAAAAAGCGGCTGGAGCACACGGGCGCGAAAACGGCCGTGGTGGGCCTCTCCGGCGGCCTGGACAGCACCCTGGCCCTGCTGATTACCGCCCTGGCCATGGGGATGCTCCACCGGCCGGCCAGCGACATCATCGCTGTGACCATGCCCTGCTTTGGCACCACGGACCGGACTAGGAACAACGCCGTGCTGCTGGCGGAGCGCATGGGGGCCACCCTCCACACCATCCCCATCGGGGACACGGTGCGCAGCCACTTCCGGGATATCGGCCACAGCATGGAGAATCAGGACGTGACCTTTGAGAACGCCCAGGCCCGGGAGCGGACCCAGGTGCTCATGGACGTGGCCAACCAGAACGGCGGACTGGTCATCGGCACCGGGGATCTCAGCGAGCTGGCCCTGGGCTGGTGCACCTACAACGGGGACCACATGAGCATGTACGCCGTCAACGCCTCCATCCCCAAGACCCTGGTGCGCCATCTGGTGGACCACGTGGCCCGGGACAACCTGGACAAGGACCAGGAGCTGACGGACGTGCTGGAGGACATCCTGGATACCCCCGTGTCCCCGGAGCTGCTGCCGGCGGTCCAGGGGGAGATCAGCCAGCGGACGGAGGATCTGGTGGGGCCCTACGAGCTCCACGACTTCTTCCTCTACTACGTCCTCCGCTGGGGCTTCGGGCCCCGGAAGGTGCTGCGGCTGGCGGAGCAGGCCCTGGGCCGGCGATACAGCCGGGAGGTCCTCCTCAAGTGGCTCAAGAGCTTCTACCGCCGCTTCTTTGCCCAGCAGTTCAAGCGCTCCTGCATGCCTGACGGGCCCAAGGTGGGCTCCGCGGCCCTCTCCCCCCGGGGGGACTGGCGGATGCCCTCGGACGCCTCGGCCCGGCTGTGGCTGGAGGAGCTGGAGGGACTGTAGGGCGCAGGCGCAAAGGGTCTGATTCCACGGAAACAGAAAAGAGGTCATCCTATGCCAAATCTGGAAGAATTGCGGGAGCGGTTCCGGGAGGATCGGTACGCCACCCAGCTCACCGGCGCGGACATCCTGGAGGCGGAGCCGGGCCGGTCCCTGGTGGGGCTGCGGCTGCGGCCGGACCACCTTAACGCCAACCAAAAGGTCATGGGCGGGGCCGTCTTCACCCTGGCGGACTTTGCCTTTGCCGTGGCCGCCAACGGCTTTACGGAGCGGACCACCGTGTCCCAGCACGTGTCCATCACCTTCCTTGCCCCAGCCAAGGGGCAGGAGCTGCTGGCAAAGGCCCGGTGCGTCAAGGCCGGCCGGACCACCAGCCTGTATGAGGTGGAGGTCCGGGACGAGGCGGGGACCTTTGTGGCCCTGGCGACGGTGAACGGTTTCACCCTCTGATGCTTTCCCCGCTCCGCCGTCCAAAGGGGATCCAACGAACGGAGGCGCTTCCATGAAACACATCATCCCTAGTATTCTGGCGCTGCTGGTTGCCCTGACCGCCTGTGGCCAGCCCCAGGCGCTGGAGCCGCCCGGTGCGGGCACTGCTCCCGCCCCGCCGGTGGAATCCGGGCCGGAGCCGGTCTCCGTCTGCACGGTGGCGGAGGGCATCACCTTCTCCCTGCTCCAATCCGTCTACCCGCCGGGGGTGGAGCGGCTGACCATGGTGATGGACAACCGCTCGGATTTCGAGCTGTGCCACGGGGAGTACGTGGCCTTTCAGCAATACGCCGGCGGCCAGTGGCAGACCCTGGCCTATGCCGCCCGCGATGTTGTTTTCCACGACGTGGCCTGGGTCCTCCAGCCCCACCGGGCGGGACAGTTCACCATTGACGCCAATCTGCTGGCCCGGCCTCTGGAGGAGGGCCTCTACCGGGTCTCTGGCGATGCGCAGATGTGGCTGAACAGCGAGGATTCCGCCCTCCATGAGCCGGTCCCCGGCTGGCAGGTGACGTTCCGGGTGGCGGCGGAGGCCACGCCGGAGCCGGACTACGCCCTCTTCATCCACGGCCAGCCTGTCTCCGGTATGGAGCCCATCCACATCGTGTTCCTCAACTCCACCGGAGCGTGGGCCTATGCGCTGGACATTCCCTATCTGGAGCGGATGACGGAGGGCGGTGCCTGGGAGGAGGTCCCCTACCGGGAGCAGGCGGGCTTCTGCGGTACCCCCAGCAGTATGCCGCCCAACGGCCGCATCTGGAGCGAGGATCCGGCGGCGCTGTGGGGAGCCCTGGCGCCCGGACTGTACCGCCTCCGCTATGCCGTGGGCCCCACGGAGGAGACAAAGGGGGAGGCGGTGGGCCAGTTTACGGTGGAGACGCCGGAGATTTGCGGCCTGCCCCTGGCGGAGGGGACATAGTCTCACACTTCCCCGCTTTTGTAACGCCTCCAGGAAAAAACCATTGTAATTTCTCCAGAACTGTTATATACTAGAGAAGTATTATGATATGGGAGGACCTACCATGAAGAGTACATGGCGTTTCGTATTGAAGATCATCGGCCTGTCCCTGGCGCTGGCCGGGGTGGTCTGCATGGTAATCGGCTTCTGGGATAAGCTGGCGGAGGACGCCGCAACGGCGAAGGAGGCCCTGTGCCGCAAGCGCCGCTGCTTCCCCGAGTTTGACGATTACGATGACGATCTGCTCAGCGACTGATCCCGCAGCGTGAAAGCGCCCCCGGGCCGGCAATGCCGGCCCGGGGGCGCTTTTTCATATGGTACGCAATCCGGCGGGAATCCCCCTCACCGAATATGCAGCAGCTTCGCCAGCTTGTCGCCCTTGGGGATCATCCTCAGGTCCTCCCGGGTGACCATCCGCAGGGCGATCACCAGGATGAGGTATATCGCCGCAGCCGCGCACACGGTCAAAAACGTGCACAGGCTCTCCTTCAGATATCCCCCTGTAATCACACGGCCCAGCAGGCCGTGGATGGACCACGCCGCCGCGCCCATGACAGCGGAGGCCAGCGCCGGTTTGGCAAATATGGCCAGGTAGTTGGGCTTCTTCTCCAGCAGCCGGTGGACGATGGCCAGATTGATGACCGCAATGAGGGCGTAGCAGGCCAGGGTGCCGATGGGCGCGCCCTGGATGTTCACTTCCGGATTGCCCACCAGCACGTAGTTGATCCCCACCTTCACCGCACCGCCGATGAGCATGGTGTAGATGGGCAGATGCACCTTGCCGTGGGCCTGCATGATGGAGTTGGTCAGCAGCATGATGCACACGAAGATGGACGCGAAGCCCAGCAGCTGCAAATGGTAGGTGGCGGCGATGGCTGTCTCCCGCCGGGCCGGGTAGAGGAGCAGGAGGATGGGCCCCGCCAGCACCGAGAGGCCCGCCCCCGCAGGGATGGCCAGCATGGCGATGAGCCGGAAGCTGGTGGTCACCACCCGGTTCACCTCCCGATGGTCCATCCGGGCCACGGCCACGCTCACCGCCGGGATCAGGCTCACCGCCACAGCGGGCAGGAACGCGGCAGGCAGGTTGAAGAGGGTGCTGGAGAAGGTGTACTGGCCGTAGAGCACCGCCGCCTCCCGCTCCGCCAGCCCCAGCACGTTCTGGAGCTGGCCCAGGATGACGGTCTGATCCAGCAGGTTCAGAAGGCTCATGCCCGCCTGACCGATGGTGATGGGGATGCCCAGGCCCAGCAGCCGCCGCATGATGACTGCGTGGCTCTGGGGCCTGTCGGTGCCCCACAGGATGGGACCCCGGTTCTTCCGGTAGTTGAAGATCATGTAGACCATGGCCAGCACGGTCCCGGCGCTGACGCCCACAATGGCCCCCGCCGCGCCGATCTCCAGGTTCTGGCCGGAGCGGATGAGGTACCAGGCCAGGGGCAGTCCGATCACCAGCTTGAAAAACGCCTCGATGAACTGGCTCACCGCCGTGGGCACCATGTTCTGCCGCCCCTGGGCGAAGCCCCGGTAGGCGCACATGATGGACACGCACACCACCGAGATCCCCAGAGCCTTGATGGGCCAGTAGGCCATGGAGTTGTGCATCAGCGCGGCCAGCTGCCGGGTGAAGAGGAGCATGGCCGCAGTGCCCAGAATGCCCAGGACCACGAACAGGGCCATGGCCGTGTTGAAGCAACGGCGCATCTGGGTCCGGCGGCCGGTGGCGTTGGCCTCGCTGATGAGCTTGCTCAGGGCCAGGGGCAGTCCGGCGGTGGACAGGGTGAGCAGGAAGGCGTAGATGTTGTAGGCGCTCATGAAGTGGGTGACGCCCTCGTCCCCCAGGATGTTGTTGAGGGGAATCTTGTAGAGCGCGCCGCAGATCTTGACAAACACCGTGGAGACCGCCATCACCGTGACGCCCCCCATGAAGGACTGCTTCTTTTCTCTGGACATGGATCATCCTCTTTTACTGGTCAGGATTCAGGGCCGGGCTGCCGCGCCCTCCCCCTGGGATAAGTATACGCGCCCTGGGGCGGTATCCATTCTCTTTCTTCCCCCAAAAGGAGATATCACTCCCGCCCCAGGGGCTGTCCGCAGTTGTGGCAGTACAGGTTGGCGCTCGCGTTCTCCGCGCCGCACCCGGCGCACAGCAGCTCCCCTCTCAGGCGCTTGAGCTCCAGCTGGTGGCCCTCCAGCTCCTCGTGGAGGCTGTCCACGAACTCCAGAATCTCCTGGACGTCGTCGCTGTTGGAGGGGGAGCCCCGGTGGGTGGCGTAGATCAACTCCCCCACCGCCTGCATCTGGGTGTCGATCTCCTCCTGGAGATCCCGCACAGCCCGCTCCAGCCGGGTCCGGGAGACGGCGTCCTCCGCCCGCCGGCCCACCGCCTCCGCGCCCGCCCGGGCCAGCTCCGACACGTCCATGGCCGCGTTCTGGGTCCGGCGGACCAGCTTCTTCCACTTCTTTCCCTTCATGACGATCTTCATTTTGCGCTCTCCTTCCTCGCCGGCCGGCGATCAGTCGTCGTAAATCCCGCCGCCGATGAACTCCCGGATCAGGGAGTCCTCGGCCACGTACTTCTCGTCCAGAATCTCAAACTTGGGGTAGGCCTCCACCAGCTGGCCCACCTCCTCGAACCGCTCCATGTCCGGGGACAGGTGCAGGCGCTCAAAGAGGGGCTGGGCAAAGGCCCGGATGACGTTGACCTCGTAGGGCAGGGAGCTGTCGAAGACAATGGTGGCGTTGTCCTTGAAGGGGGAGATGTACAGCTTCTCCCCCCGGCGGACGTTGGCCCACATCTTGATGGTCACGTCCGGCTCCCAGGCCCGGAACTTGGCGTCCCGCACCGTGCGTCGCTCCAGGCGCATCCAGGTGCCCTTGAAGGCCACCTTCCCCGCCTCGTCCAGCACGTTGGACCTAGCGGAGATGTAGACCTTGGAGGCGTTGGGGTTCTTGCCGGAGATGATGTCGTTGAGGGCGTGGATGCCCTCGAAGATGGCGATCTCGTCCTTGCCCAGCTGGAGGGGGTGGCTCTTGATGGCCGAGCGCATCTGCCGGGCGAACTCAAACTTGGGGATGAGGATCTTCTCCCCCTTGTCCAGCAGGTTGAAGTGCCGGTTGAGCAGGTCCATGTCCAGCAGGAAGGGGGACTCGTAGTCAATATCCCCCTCCCGGTTCCGGGGGCAGGTCTCCGGGTCCAGGGTCTGGAAGTAGTTGTCCATGGCGATGGCGTGGGAGTTGATGCCCATCTGCTCCAGCCGGGCCTCAATCTTCTTGGCCGTGGTGGTCTTGCCGGAGCCGGAGGGCCCGGAGAGCAGGACGATCCGGGAGCGCTTGAGATTGTCCGCGATCTTGCGGGCGGCGGACTCGATCTTCTTGTTGTAGGCGGCGTCGCACTCCTGGACAAAGCCCTGGGGGTCCGTGCGGACAGCGTCGTTGAGCTGGGTAAGTGAGTATGCCATGGTGCTTCTCCTTTCTAGTCGAACCATCGTTATGCGCTTCCTCCGGCCTGCCGCCGGGTCAGCTCTTCTGGTAAAAGGACCGGAAAGCCTCCTGGTTGGCCCGGAGCTTCTCCGGCCGCTGGATATATTCCTGGGGGTACTTCAGGTTGAACACCCGCTCGATGCGGTTTCGCGCCGGGTCCACCATCTTGGTGGAGCCCCCGGCCCCCAGGCTGAGAATGCTGTGGAGCTCCTCCATGATGTAGATATTGTACCACCCCGTACCGCCGCTCCGGCACCAGCCCACGTTCTCAAAGCTGCCGGACATATACTTCTGGCGGTAGAGGTAGTAGGGGGCGAAGCCGGAGCGCCGCAGGGCGGGGTCCGCGTAGTCCAGCATGGCGGAGACCTCCTCCACCGTGGGGATCCGGGTGCCCTCCAGGGTGATTCTGCTGCCCTTCTTCAGGCTCAGGGTGTGGATGGTGATGTTGTCCGTGCCAAAGGCAATAACCTGATCTAAGGTCCGCCGGAACCCCTCCGGGGTGTCCTCCGGAAGGCCCGCGATCAGATCCATGTTCACGTGCTCAAACCCCGTTCGGTCCACCAGCTCCATGGCCCGGCGGATATCCTCCGCCGTGTGGCGGCGGCCGATGGCCGCCAGAACCTTGTCCTCCATGGTCTGGGGGTTGACGCTGATCCGGGTCACGCCCCCCCGGCGCAGGGCCGCCAGCTTCTCCTCTGTGATGGTGTCCGGCCGGCCGGCCTCCACGGTGAGCTCCACAGCGTCTGTGAGATCAAACCGCTCCCGGAGCCGGTCCAGCAGCCGGGACATCTGATCCGCCGACAGGGTGGTGGGCGTGCCGCCCCCCATGTAGAAGGAGCGGATCCTCAGCCCCAGCTCCTCCACCATCCGCCCCGCGCTGTCGATCTCCGCCAGCAGGGCCTGCAAATAGGGCTCCACCAGATGGAGGGACTTCTCCACGCTGTTGCTGACAAAGCTGCAATAGGCGCACCGGGTGGGACAGAAGGGGATGCCCACGTAGAGGGAGATCTCCTCCGGCCGCAGGGCGTCCCTGGCCTCCAGCCCCGCCTGGGCGCACTCGATGCACAGCCGCCGCCGCTGGGGGGAGACAAAATACACGTCCCGGAGCTCCCGGTCCGCCGCCTCCGGGCCCCCTGCCTCCAGCAGCTCCGCAGCCAGCTTGGCCGGCCGGATGCCGGTAAGGGCCCCCCAGGCGGGGGTGACGCCGGTGAGGGCCCGGGCGGCCTCAAAGAAGCTGAGCTTCACCGCCCGCTGCCGCAGCCGCTCCCCCTCGTACTCGTCCGCTCCGTCGGGGATGGCGGTCCGGGCCTGTCCCCGGGCGGTGCGCCCGTCCACGGTCAAAACCGTCTCCGCCAGGGCCTGACCGGCCTCGCCGGTCAGCGTGACCAGGGCCCTATCCGCCTCCTCCCCCTCGTAGACCGGCCGCTGGCCGGGGAAAAAGGCCAGCAGGCTCTGCTCCACGGCGTAGCGGTAGTCGTGGCCCTGAAAAACAAGCCTCATAGCCCCGCCGTCCGGCACAGGTGGGGATTGATCTTCCGCTCCCGGGCCAGGGTGGAGAGAGGGCCGTGGCCCGGGCAGACCTTGTAGTCCCCGTCCAGCGCCTCCAGGCGGGCCAGGGAGGCGGCCAGGGTCTCATGGTCCCCGCCGGGCAGGTCCCACCGGCCGCAGGAGCCGGCGAAGAGGGTGTCCCCGCAGAAAATCACGCCATCCGCCAGCAGGGTCACACTGCCGGCGGAGTGGCCCGGGGTGTGGAGGACACGGAGGTTCACCCCGCTCTCCGGGCTGCCGATGGAGACAATGTCCCCGTCCTCCCAGCAGTTGAAGCCGTGGGCCAGGGGCGGGAAGAGGCGGGCGTCGTCCTCACGCACATCGCCCCTGTGGAGGTAGATGGCCACGCCGGGGTCCGGGACCATGTCCGCCAGGGCGTCCACCTCCTTTACGTGGTCATAGTGGCCGTGGGTGAGGAGGATCTTCTCCAGCCGGAGGCCGCTGCGCTCTACCATCTCCAGCACCGCCTGCCGGGACCCGCCGGGGTCCACCAGGGCGCAGGTTTTGGACTGCTCATCTCCAATGAGATAGCAGTTGGTCAGGTAGGGTGTGGTTTCCAGCATGTCAAATATCATTGGAGTGTGTTCCTTTCTCCGGCAGCCGGACAGGGCTGCCAATTTCCTTCTGTATCAAAAATAATTGTCACGGGGCCGTCGTTCTCAGAGGCCACCAGCATGTCCGCCCCGAACTCGCCGTGGGCCACGGCAAACCCCCGCTCCCGGCACCGGGCCATGAAGCGCTCATAGAGGGGCTCCGCCAGAGCGGGTCCCGCCGCGCCGGAGAACCCGGGGCGGCGGCTGGAGGTATCGGCGTAGAGGGTGAACTGGGACACCACCAGAAGGCTCCCGCCCACCTGCTCCAGACTCCGATTCATCTTTCCGTTCTCGTCCTCGAAGACACGCATGTTGCAGATCTTGTCCGCCAGCTTCACCGCCGTGTCCTCCCCGTCGCGGGGGCCCACCCCCAGCAGCACCAGGTATCCCTGGCCGATCTCTCCGTTCATCCGCCCGCCGATGGTCACGGAGGCGGAGCGGACCCGGGTAACAACTGCTCTCATTGTATGCCTTTCCTTTACCGAATAGTATGCTGGGGCTTGTTTGATAATTGGCGATATGCCCAACAGCAAGGAATTTTTTTGCCAGACAAGGCAAATTTTCGCAGGCATCCTGACGGATGGCAAGAAAATTTAACGATGTATGGCGGAAAAAGGCCTGCTGTTTGGGCGTGTTGACAATTTTCAAACATGCCCTAACCCGCCGGTCGGCTCACCTTCATCACGCCGGAGATCTGGTGGAGCTTGCGCATCACGTGGTCCAGCTGACTGGCGTCGGTGACGGAGATGGTCAGGTGGAAGATGGCGAAGCCGTCGGTGGTGGTGTGGGAGTTGAGGCTGGTGACGCTGACCTTGCCGGCGCTGATGGCCGTTGAGATATCCACCAGCAGGCCGTCCCGGTCCTTGCACACCACCTCCAGGCTGGTGGGGTAGGATTCGTACACGTCGTCGCTCCAGGTCACCTTGATCCACCGGCCCTGATCCGCCGGGGTCCGCCGCTCCGGGTCCGCGTTGGGGCAGTCCTTGCGGTGGACGGACACGCCGTAGCCCCGGGTAATGAAGCCCACAATGGCGTCCCCGGGCACCGGGGTGCAGCACTTGGAGAACTTCACCAGACAGTTCGAGAGGCCCTCCACAATGAGCCCCTTCTCGCTCTTGGACTTCTGGGGCGCCGGGGGCTTGCCCTCCTGAACGTCCTTGGCCGCCGCCGCCTCCTGGGCCGCCTTCTCCGCAGCGGCCACCCGGCTGATCTGGAGGAGCTCATCCCGGATGCGGTTGACCGCCTTGAGGGCTGTGCAGCCCCCGTAGCCGATGGCGGCGTACATCTCGTCCAGGCTCTGGAACCCCACCCGCTTGAGGATGCTGGGCAGCACGTCCGGCGGCGTCACCTGGCTGAGGCTCAGCCCCGCGTGGCGCAGCTCAGACTCAAAGGAGGAGCGGCCGTGGGCGATGTTCTCCTCCCGCCGCTCCCGCTTGAACCACTGGCGGATCTTGCTGCGGGCCTCGCTGCTCTTGGCGGACTTCATCCAGTCCCGGCTGGGGCCGTGGGCCGCCTTGGAGGTGTTGATCTCCACGATGTCGCCGTTGTGGAGCTGGTAGTCAAAGCCCACCATCCGGCCGTTGACCTTGGCCCCCACCATGGTGTTGCCGATGGCGGAGTGGATGGAGTAGGCGAAGTCGATGGGCGTGGCCCCGGCGGGCAGGTTGATAACGTCCCCCCGGGGGGTGAAGACGAACACCTCGTCGGCGAACATGTCGATCTTCAGGGAGTGGATGAACTCCTCCGCGTCCGCGTCCACCTGGTTCTCCAGCAGCCGCCGGATCCACTCGTAGGTCCCCTCGCCCCCCTGCCGCTTGATGCCCTGCTTGTACTTCCAGTGGGCGGCCACGCCGTACTCGGCAATGGCGTGCATGTCGTAGGTGCGGATCTGGATCTCAAAGGGGATGCCGTCGTCCCCGATGACCGTGGTGTGCAGGGACTGGTACATGTTGGGCTTGGGGGTGGCGATGTAGTCCTTGAACCGGCCCAGAATGGGCTTGTAGAGATCGTGGACCACCCCCAGCACGTTGTAGCAGTCCTGCACCGTGTCCACCAGCACCCGGAAGGCAAAGAGGTCATAGACCTCCTCCATGGTCTTCTCCTGGGCGTACATCTTCCGGTAGATGCTGTAGGGGTGCTTCACCCGGCCGTAGACCGTGGCGTTGGGGATGCCCAGCTCCGTGAGCCGGGCGTTGACCTGGGACTGGACCGCGCTCATGAACTGGTCATGGCGGGCGCTCTCCTCCTCCAGCTTCCGGTTGATGTCCTCATAGGCCACCGGGTCCAGGTACTTCAGGGACAGGTCCTCCAGCTCCCACTTCATCTTCTGCATCCCCAGCCGGTGGGCGATGGGGGCGTAGATCTCCATGGTCTCAAAGGCCTTCTTCTTCTGCTTGGCCGGGGTCTGGTACTCCATGGTGCGCATGTTGTGGAGCCGGTCGGCGATCTTGATGAGGATCACCCGGATGTCCCGGCTCATGGCGAAGAGCATCTTGCGCAGGTTCTCCATCTGCTCCTCTTCCATGGTGGAGTACTTCACCCGCGTCAGCTTGGTCACGCCGTCCACCACGTCCGCCACCGTCACGCCGAAGCGCTTGGCGATGTCCTCATAGGTGCTGTCCGTGTCCTCGATGCAGTCGTGGAGCAGGGCGGCGATGATGGACTCGCTGTCCAGCCGCATCTCCGCCACGATCTGCGCCACCTGGAGAGGGTGGGTGATGTAGGGGGTGCCGTCCCGGCGCAGCTGGGCGCCGTGGTGCTCCCTGGCGTAGGCGTAGGCCGCGCGTATCTGCTCAAAATCCGCGGAAATATTGTATCCCCGGATGGTTTTTTCCAAATGTTCGTACCGCTCCTCCACTGTGACCATGGTCTAGCGGCCTCCCTTCTCCCCGCCGCCCAGCAGACGGCGCAGAGCGCGCACATAGACGCTCTGCTCCAGATCAGCCCGCTGTCCCGGCCTGGGGTGTATTATCATCATATCCTCCTCAACCGCCAGTGTGACAAGTCCCCGCTCAGCGAAGACCTCCACCCCCAGGGCGGCCCGCAGGAAGCTCTCCGCCCCGCCCATGGCGCAGGCGAACCGGCGCAGAAGGGGCAGGCGGCCCGTGGCGGAGCAGTCCGCCTGCTCCCGCCGCTCCACGGCCCGCCACAGGGCCACGAACTGCTCCCGCTCCGGCAGGAGCCGGACGGCGTCCCGGGCCGTGACGGGCTCCCCGGACACCAGGCGCGCCACCAGCTCCAGGCACTCCCGCTCCCGCTGGCTGGGCTCCAGGGTTTCCCGGAGGTCCACCACCTGGAGCTGCACGGTGCTCACGCCCCGGAACTCGTTGCGCTGGAGGTGGAAGGCCACGTCCACCCGCATCCCCGCCGCCACGCCGCACTCGGCGGCGTTGACGGAGAAGAAGATGGCGTCGAAGTGGCAGCCCCCCTTGCTCAGGCGCAGCTTCATGTGGCGGTTCTGGCCCACGTTCTGCACGCTCTCCACCTTGGCCCCCGTGATGAGGAACACGGGCCGCTCGTTGCCCGCGCCGTAGGGCTCCAGCCGGGAGAGCTCCTCCATCTCCTCCAGGGTCACGTCCTCGGGCCGGCGGACGATCACGTCCACATCCAGAGAGGAGACCGGCGGCTCCCCGTTGCAGTACTCCCACACCACCCGGTTCATCCGCCGGCGGAAGGCGGGAATGTCCGCCTCCCGGATGTTGAAGCCCGCAGCCAGCTCGTGGCCGCCGAAGTCCACCAGGAGGTCCGCGCAGGACTCCAGGGCCGCGAAGAGGTTGAACCCGCCGTAGCTGCGGCAGGAGCCCTTGCCCATGCCGTTTTGCAGGTGGATCATAAAGCTGGGGCAGGAGTAGCGCTCGCTGAGGCGGCTGGCCACGATGCCCACCACCCCCTGGTGCCACACCTCGCTGGAGAGGACCAGGGCGCTACGCTCCCCGGCGGGCAGAAAGGCGATCTGCTCCACTGCCTGGGAGAAGATCTCCTGCTCCACCGCCTGCCGCTCCCGGTTGAGGCCGCACAGCTCCCGGGCAAGGCTCTCCGCCCGGGCTGGATCGTCGGTGAGCAGCAGGTCCGCCGCCAGCTCCGCCTCCCCCATGCGGCCGGCGGCGTTGATGCGGGGGGCCAGGATGAAGCCGATCTGGGTGGAGGAGATCTCCCGGTCCTCCAGCCCCGTCTCCCGCAGCAGGGCCTTCAGGCCCAAAAAGTCGGAGGAGCCGATGGACTCCAGGCCCCGGTGGACGATGGTGCGGTTCTCCCCGCTCATCTCCATCACGTCCGCCACCGTGCCGATGGCGGCCAGGGTGCAGTACCGGGCAAAGAGGGCCTCCTCCCGTCCCCGGCCCAGGGCCAGGACCAGCTTGAGGGCCACCCCCACCCCGGCCAGATGCTTGAAGGGGTAGGGGCAGTCGCCGCGCCGGGGGTCCACCACCGCTGCGGCCTGGGGCAGCACGTCCTTGCACTCGTGGTGGTCCGTAATGACCAGATCCACGCCGATCTCCCGGGCAAAGAGGGCCTCCTCCACGCCGGTGATGCCGCAGTCCACCGTGACGACCAGGGTGACCCCCCGGTCCCGGAGGAGCTGGAGGGCCTCCCGGCCCAGGCCATAGCCGTCCTCCACCCGGCGGGGGATGTACTTGAGGCAGTCCGCCCCCCGGGAGCGGAGGTAGTCCACCAGCAGCACCGTGGCGGTGATGCCGTCCACATCGTAGTCCCCGAACACGGCGATCCGCTCCCCCTGGGCCAGGGCCCGGCTAATCCGGTCCACGGCCCTGTCCATGTCCTTCATCAGCATGGGGGAGTGGGCGAGGTTCCGCTCCCGGTCCAAAATCAGGGCGCTCTCCTCCGGGGTGGAGACGCCCCGGGCCGCCAGCACCGCGGAGAGCAGGGCGGGATACCCGGCGGAGCGGAGCCTGTCCGCCGCCGCCTCGTCGAAGTCTCCGCCCTTCCACCATACATATTTCACGGGGGATCCCTCCTTTCCACGGCGGCCCGGCCCGCAAAAGTGCGGACGGCTCCAAAATAACTTATTTATTATAGCAAAAAAAGAGGAAGAGGTAAAGAAAAAATTCCTTAATACAGGAAAAATTTGTGGAATAACCGCGATTTCCAAGGGGTCCCCCGCCGGGAAAGCCCCGTTGCCCCGTTTGCGGCGATAAAAGGGCGCTCCCTCCGGCGGGGACAGTGGACTTCTCTCCACTGCCTCCCCCCGGAGGGAGCATATCAGAACAGGCGCCCGCCTATTGACGGGAATTACTCATCGTCCTCCGCAGGCTCCGCACAGCTGCCGCAGCAGCCGCCGCAGCCGGCGGGCTCCTCCAGATCAAACTCCAGCTTCTCCCCGCAGTTGGGGCACAGGATGGAGCCGTCGGCCAGAATGTCCTCGTCGAAAAACACGTCCTCCTGGCAGTTGGGGCAGGTGGTCTGGTAGACCTCCTCGTCATCGTCGCCGTCCTCGTCGTATTCGCCGTCCATCTCATAGAGGTAGGTCTCCACGTCCGCCAGATCGTCGCTGACCGCGTCCAGACCCTCCTCCAGCTCGCCCTGCCCGGCATGGATGTCCTGGATCTCCAGGGCCATGTCGTCAAGGATGTCCATGATGACCTTGAGAAGTTTCCCCTCCTTGGACTTGGTGTCCAGACCGAGGCCCTCCGCCAAGCCCTTCATATACGCGACCTTTTCCAGAATTTCCATCATCGTTCTCCTTTCAAAAAGTCATGCTGGTTGGTTCTCTCCTCTTTATCACACGGCCCCCGGCCGCAGGGACACAATACCTGGTCCGGCGGGAACTGAGAATCACTCCTTGCAGCGGGAGAGATACTCGCCGGTGCGGGTGTCAATGGTGATCTTGTCGCCCACGTCGATGAACAGGGGCACCTTGATCTCCGCGCCGGTCTCCAGCACGGCGGGCTTGGTGACGTTGGTGGCGGTATTGCCGGCAAAGCCGGGCTCCGTGTCGGAGACCACCAGATCCATGAAGTTGGGGCACTCCAGGCCGAAGACGTTGCCCTTGTAGCTGAGGACCTTGCACATGGTGTTCTCCTTGACGAAGCGGAACGCGTCGCCCAGCAGGTCCTTGTTCAGGGGCACCATCTCATAGGTCTCCTGGTCCATGAAGTAGTACAGGTCCCCGTCGTTGTAGCTGTACTCCATATCCTTGCGCTCCACAAAGGCCTCTTCAAACTTCGCGGTGGGGTTGAAGCTGGTCTCAGTGACAGCGCCGGTGACCACGTTCTTCATCTTGGTGCGCACAAAGGCCGCGCCCTTACCGGGCTTGACATGCTGGAACTCAATGACCTGCATCACCTTGCCGTCCATCTCAAAGGTCTTGCCGTTGCGGAACTCGCCGGCGGTAATTGTTGCCATATTTTTACATCCTCCTAATGGAAATAAATTGTCCTCGGACCATTTTACCGTATTCCTGCCGTAATTGCAAGTATTTTGTGAAGGATTTCCCCTTCTTTTTCCGGCCATCAGGAGCTGCCGCCGGGAGCGGGCCGCTTTGTCTGTATAGATATCCCCATTTTATAATAAAGTATGTACGGCTCCGCCGCGCCTGCTTGCGTTTGCGCTCCGGGTCTGCTATACTGCAAGCAATCCATTCCATCTCGATGTTATCTTGATTTTATGAAAACGGGGGATACGGCGATGTTTCATTTTCGCAACGACTACAGCACCGGGGCCCACCCGGCGGTATGGGAGGCGCTGTGCCGGACCAACGGGGAGCGCACGGAGGGCTACGGCCTGGACCCCCTCTGCCGGCAGGCAGAGGAGGAGATTCTCTCCCTGTGTCACGCCCCTGGGGCCGCCGTCCACTTCCTGGTGGGGGGCACCCAGGCCAACAAGGTGGCCATCGGCGCCTTCCTGCGGCCCTACGAGGCGGTGCTGGCCGCCGCCTCCGCTCACATCTGCTGCCACGAGACCGGGGCCGTGGAGCACAACGGCCACAAGGTCATCCATCTTCCCACACCGGACGGCAAGCTGACCGGGGACATGGTCCGCGCCGCTGCGGCCGCCCACACCGGCGAGTACACGGTGGCTCCCCGGCTGGTCTATATCTCCAACACCACCGAGGTGGGCACGGTCTACCGCCGGGCGGAGCTGGCGGAGCTGCGGCGGGCCTGCGATGCGCTGGACCTGCTCCTCTACTGCGACGGGGCCCGGCTGGGCAGCGCCATGGCCGCCGGGGACGCGTCCTTTGCCGACTACGGGGCCCTGTGCGACGCCTTCACCGTGGGAGGGACGAAAAACGGCCTCCTCTTCGGCGAGGCCCTGGTGCTGGTGAACCCCGCTCTCCAGCCCAGCTTCCGCCGCTCCATGAAGCAGCAGGGGGCCATCCTGGCCAAGGGCCGGCTGCTGGGGGTCCAGTTCTCCGCCATCCTCCGGGACGGGCTCTATCTCTCCCTGGCCGCCCAGGCCAACAGGCTGGCCCGGCGTCTGGCGGAGGGGCTGGAGGCGCTGGGCGTACCCCTGCTCTTCCCCGCTCAGAGCAACCAGCTCTTTCCCGTGCTGCCGGACAGGGTGGCGGCGGCCCTGGAGGGGGAGGCCACCTTTGAGATCCAGGAGCATCTGGAGGGGGAGCGCACCTGCATCCGTCTGGTCACCGCCTGGGACACCGCCCAGGAGGAGGTGGACGGCCTGCTGGCGCTGCTGAAAAAGCTGCTCCAGTGAAAGGATATCCGTGGAATGTCTGTTAAAGAACCTGTATTCACAGGCGTTGAGGAGGGACCTCTATGAATCTGTCCACCGCCAGCCGCACCTTCCAGCTGCTCAGCCGCATCTTTGATATCCGCACCCCCACCGAGCCCTTCCTGCCCCCGGCCGGGGAGAAGGGGCCCCTGCCCCTCCGGGAGGCCCAGCAGCCCCTCCCCAGGGCCACGCCGGAGTCCCAGGGCATCTCCTCCCGGCACATCCAGCGTTTCCTGGAGGAGCTGGACCGGGACGGAGAGCTCTATCCTCAGGACGTTCTGGTGCTGCGCAATGGCCATGTGCTCTGTCAGGCCGCCTGGGGCGGCCAGGACCTGCGGGCGGTGAAGTACACCTTCTCCGCCTGCAAGAGCGTGGTGTCCCTGGCCGTGGGCCTGCTGGCGGACGACGGGAACCTCTCCCTGGACGAGCAGGTGGCGGACATCTTTGACGGCGAGGGCTCCCTCAAGCGCCGGCTTCGGGGCATGACGGTGGAGGACCTGCTGACCATGCGCTCCGGTGCGCTGTTCACCGAGGCGGAGGCCCTGACGGAGACCGACTGGGTCCGCCGCTTCCTGAGCGCCACCCTCAAGGGGGAGCCGGGGACGGAGTTCGCCTACAACAGCCTGAACACCTACATGCTCTCCGTCATCGTCCGCCGCCGCAGCGGCATGGCGCTGACGGACTTCCTCCAGGAGCGGCTCTTTGGCCCCATGGGCATCACGGACGTGCTGTGGGAGCGGTGCCCCATGGGCGTGGAGAAGGGGGGCTGGGGCCTCTATATCCGGGCCGAGGATCTGGCCAAGCTGGGCCAGCTGGTGATGGACGGCGGCATGTGGCGGGGGGAACGGCTCCTCAGCCGGTCCTACCTCCAGTCCGCCCTCACCCCCCACGCCGTGCCCCCCGCCTCCACCGGGGACTTCAACTACGGCTACCAGATCTGGGTGGGCCGCAGCGAGAATACCTTCCTCTTCAATGGTATGCTGGGACAGAACGTGCTGGGCTTTTTAGACAGCAGCATCCTGGTGGTCTCCCACGCCGGAGCGGACACGGACTTTCAGGAGAGCCGGTACTTTGAGATTGTCAGCCGCTATTTCGGCGGACGGTTCCCCGCCCGGCTGCCGGAGGACCCGGCTGCCCAGGCCTCTCTGGCGGACGCAGCTGCCGGCTTCTCCGCCTACAGCCGCCCCCCCGCCGCCCTGGATGGCCGGGAGGCGCCCTTTCTCCGCTCCTTTACCGCCCCCGATGGCGCGGCGGCCTCGGTGGGTCTGCTGCCGGTGGCCCTCCAGGCCCTCCACAACAACTACGCCGCCGGGCTGGTATCCGTGGCGGTGAGCGTGAAGAGCGGCCTGCCGGAGCTCATCTACCGGGAGCGGGACGCGCTCCGCCGCCTGCCTGTGGGGCTGGGCCGCCCTGCGGTCACCCAGCTGGACTTCCGGGGGGACGTGTATCAGGTGGCGGCCCTGGGCCGGTTCACCCACGACGAGGAGGAGCGGCCGGTGTTTTACATCCGGCTGGAGTTCCTGGAGACCCCCTGCGTGCGGATCATCAAGCTGATCTGGGACGGGGACGGGCTTCTGCTGCGGCAGAGGGAGACCCCGGGGATCCCCTATGTATTTGAGAAGCTCCGGACCGCCGCCCAGTCGGCCCTCTACAAGCCCCTGCTGCTGGTGGCGGCAGGGGGCGCGGAGGAGGACTATCTGCGCTTCAAGACCCTGCAAATTCTCGCGCCGGAGGTGCGGCTGATTCCCCAGGGACCAGACTGAGGACAGGAGGACAGAATGCGCATCACAGAGATTACGGAAAACAAGCGCCGGTATATGGATCTGCTCCTGCTGGCGGACGAACAGGAGGACATGGTGGAGCGGTACCTGGACCGGGGGACCATGTATGCGCTGGCGGACCGGGGGGCGGTCCGGGCGGTGTGCGTGGTCACCGGCGAGGGGGACGGCGTCCTGGAGATCAAGAATCTGGCCGTGGAGCCGGGGAGCCAGCGGCAGGGGTACGGCGGACGGATGGTCCGGTTCCTGCGGGAGCAGTACGCCGGCTCCTTCCAGGTCCTCCAGGTGGGCACAGGGGAGAGTCCGCTGACCGTGCCTTTCTATGAGCGGTGCGGCTTCCGGCGCTCCCACGTGGTGAAGGACTTTTTTACCCGGTACTATGACCACCCCATCTATGAGGCCGGCCATCTCCTGACGGATATGGTCTACTTCCGGATGGCGCTGTGAACGGAGGGACGGACCTTTGAAGAAGAACAGCGCCCCTCCGGCCGCCAGGGTCATCTGGATCAATGGGGCCTTCGGCGCGGGGAAGACCCAGACCGCCTATGCGCTCCAGCGGCGGCTGCCCGGGGCCTATGTGTACGATCCGGAAAACGCAGGGTATTTTATTCGAAAAAATTTACCGCCCGGCATGGAATTGGACGATTTCCAGGACTACCCCATGTGGCGGACGATCAGTCTGGACATGCTCCGCTATATCCTCCGGAACTGCACGGCCCCGGTCATCGTCCCCATGACCGTCACCAGCAGGGCGTACTATGACCAGCTGATCGGGAAACTGTCAGAGGAGTATGCGGTCCGGCACGTCATTCTGTACGCCAGCCGGGAGACCCTCCTGCAGCGGCTGGCCGCCCGGGGGGAGGGTCGCCGGTCCTGGGCCGCCCAGCAGATTGACCGATGCCTTCAGGCCTTTGAGGCGGAGATCAGGGAGCACAGGATCACCACGGACCACATGACCACCCAGCAGGTGGTCCAGGCCGTGGCGGACTGCGCCGGCCTTTCCCTTACGGAGGACCGCCGGAGCCGCCCGCGCCGATTCCTCGACCGGCTGGCGGCTCAGTGGCAGCATATGTGGTAGGGGGACAGATCTCCCTCTATATTTAAGTCCTTGACGCACTTGCGCCTGGCCGCCGAATGGGGTCATTGCACAATCGCTTCCTGTCATCCGTCAAGGATGCCCGCGCAGGACTGCCTTGACCGGCTTCTTCCGCCAATCCGGCATCCCCCGCTTATGAATACAGATTCCGAGATCAAACAGGAGACAACAAAAATGACGCTGCAAAATCTTCATACCCACACCGTCTTCAGCGACGGCGGCAGCACGGCGGAGGAGATGGTCCTGGGGGCCATCCGAGCCGGATGCTCCTCCCTGGGGTTCTCCGACCACAGCCCCCTCTCCCCCTTCTATGATCCGGACCGCTACGCCATGGCCGCATCGGACGTGCCCGCCTACCGCAGCGAGATTCTCCGCCTGCGGGAGAAGTACGCCGGGGAGCTGGAGATCTATCTGGGGCTGGAGCAGGACTGCGACTCCCCTGCCCCGGACGCAGGCTTTGACTACCTCATCGGTTCGGTCCACAGCGTGGTGGCGGACGGCGTGTGCCTGAGCGTGGATAACACCCGGGAGGTCCTGATTTCCGCTGTCCGGGACCACTTTGGCGGGGACTATCTGGCCCTGGCGGAGGCCTACTATCAGCGGGTGGGGGGTGTGGCCGGCAGGACCAGGTGCCAGATCGTGGGCCACTTTGACCTGCTGACCAAGTTCAACGAGGGGGACCGCCTCTTTGACACCGGCGCGCCCCGGTATCTGGACGCGGCCATGGGGGCGCTGGACGCCCTGTTGAAGGAGGACGTGCTCTTCGAGATCAACACCGGCGCCATGTCCCGGGGCTGCCGCAGCGCCCCCTACCCCGCCCCGCCCCTGCTGCGGGCCCTTCGGGACCGGGGCGGCCGGATATGCGTCGCCAGCGACAGCCACCGGGCAGACACCATCGCCTTCGCCTTCCGTCAGGCTGGAGAGCTGGCGCTGTCCTGCGGCTTCCGGGAGATCTGGACGCTGACCGGCTCCGGCTTTCAGGCCGTCCGGCTGGAGAAATTTTTAGAGTGCGTCAAGTAAGGTGGAAGCGATGAAAAAAATTCTGTTGGTCCCCGATTCCTTCAAGGGCACCATGTCCTCCCAGGAGATCTGCGACATCCTCGCCCAGGAGATCCACAAGGTCTGGCCCCAGGCCCAAGTCGTAGCCATTCCAGTGGCCGACGGCGGCGAGGGCAGTGTGGACGCCTTCCTGGCCGCCGTGGGCGGGGAGAAGATTACCGTCCCCTGCAAGGGGCCCTATATGGAGGATATCCAGGGGTTCTACGGCCGTCTGCCCGGTGGCGCGGCGGTGGTGGAGATGGCTGCGGCGGCGGGCCTCCCCCTGGCGGGGGACCGGCTCCACGCGGAGCAGACCACCACCTACGGCGTGGGGCAGCTGATTCTGTCCGCGCTGGACAGCGGAGCGAAAAAGCTGATTGTAGGCCTGGGGGGCAGCGCCACCAACGATGGCGGAGCCGGTATGCTGTCCGCCCTGGGGGTGCGATTCCTCCGTCAGGACGGCACGGCCTACCTCCCGGTAGGCGGCACGCTGGACCAGCTGGGACGGATAGATCTGAGCGGGCTGGAGCCCCGGCTGTCGGAGGTGGAGATCATCGCCATGTGCGACATTGACAACCCCCTGTGCGGCCCCTCCGGGGCCAGCGCGGTGTTCGGTCCCCAGAAGGGCGCGGACGACGCCATGGCGGCGGCTCTGGACCGCAATCTGTCCCATCTTGCCGATCTGGCGGCGGAGCGTCTGGGGCGCGACCTGCGGGACGCCCCCGGGGCAGGAGCCGCCGGGGGCCTGGGATTTGCCATGGCCGCGTTCCTGGGCAGCCGGATGCAGATGGGGATTGAGACCGTGCTGGACACGGCCGGGTTTGACCGCCTGCTGGAGGGCGCGGAGCTGGTGATTACCGGAGAGGGCCGTATTGACAGCCAAAGTATGCGCGGCAAAGTGGTCATCGGAGTGGCCCAGCGGGCCAAGGCCGCCGGCGTGCCAGCAGCAGCGATCGTGGGGGATATCGGAGACGGCGCGGAGGCCGCCCTCCAGCTGGGGGTGTCCGGGATATTCAGCATCAACCGGGTTGCTGTCCCCTTCTCTCAGGCAAAGCTGCGGTCCAAGGACGACATGCGGGCCACGGCGGCCAATCTCAGTCGGTCATTTTTTGCGGACAGTTCAATACAATCCTGTCTGCTTCGTTCTCTGCTCCTACGTTTCGTTTCTGTCCCTTGAGCCTTTCTTATCTTTTCCCTGCACTCTGGACAATACTTCGATATTGCGGAGCGGGGGACGTATTCAACACCGCACACTGTACAATTCTTAGGCTTTAATACTGTCCACCGTTTTGTGGGTGTGATATGTAATTCACCGACAAAGCCGATGAATTTATAGTAAATCTTGATTTCCTGCCTAACCGTCCCGTCCGCTGACTTTTCACGCTCCGAAACAAATATCTTGTCTATCAGTGCATTTACTACTGTTGCGTCCAGTTCCTTTAATCCTTGATAGTTGCGGATAAGAGAGAGGAAGTCACGGATTCCTTGCGATTTCTCATAACTTTCGTTGAGCGTTTCTGTCACTTCCCTTAACCGTGCTTCGATTTCAAGCTGTTCTTTCTGGTATTTCCCCGACATCATCTCGAAATTCCGCTCGGTGATACGCTCCATGACCTTATCCTCATAGAGAGAGGAAAACA
>CANAZG010000042.1 GCA_947365965.1 uncultured Clostridia bacterium | reverse complement strand
GGGAGTATCCGGTGTCCGGGGGGCCCTCCTCCTGCTGCCAGTGCGTGGAGCGGGAGGATATCCGGACATACGCCGCCCGGCTGGCGGCGGAGACGGGCCTCACGGGGCTGGCCATGTTTGAATTCAAGGAGGACGGGGAGGGGAGACCCCGCCTGCTGGAGTGCAACCCCCGGATCTGGGGGACCTTCCCCCTTACCCGAGTCAGCGGCAGCGGCATCCCCCTGCTCTGGTGCGCCCTGGCCTGGAACGCCGGAAATCCGGACAACCCCGCCCCTCTCCCCGCCCTGCCCCCGCCCCGGGGGCGGCGGATGATCTTCGCCGCCTCGGATCTGATGGCGGCGGCGGGGTACGCCCGGCGGGGGAGCCCCGGCCGGGCCCTGGGGGCCCTGGGAGATTTTCTGAACCCCTGGGTCCGGGACGGCCTCTTCGAGTGGGGGGACATGGCCCCCGCGCTGGCCTACTTCCGGTCCCTGCTGGCAAAGGAGCGAAAGCCATGAGTCTCTATCGCGCGGACCTCCACGTCCACACCAGCGCCTCCCCCGACGGCCGGTCCTCCCTGGAGGAGATCGCCCGGGCCGCCCGGCGGGCGGGGCTGGACGCGGTGGCCATTACGGACCACAACCTCTGCACCCCTGTGCCGGAGCGGCTGGAGGGAGTGCTTTTGATCCCCGGGTGCGAGGTCTCCACCCGGGCGGGCCACATCACGGGCCTCTTTTTGACCCGGCCCCTGCCCGCCTGGGAGGCTCCGCCGGCGCCGGAGGAGGCGGTGGCCGCTATCCGGGACTGCGGCGGACTGGCGGCGCTGGCCCACCCCTTCCAGCGGCCAGGGGCCGCGCCGGAGAAATTCACCTTTCCCTTAGACGGCCTGGAGGCTGCCAACGGCCGGGCCTGCTGCAAGGTCCCCCGGGCCAACGCCCTGGCCGCCGCCCTGGCGGAGGCCAGGGGCCTTCCGCCGGTGGGGGGCAGCGACGCCCACGATCAGGCGGAGGTGGGAAACGCCTGGACCGAGCTGGAGGCGGAGGAGCTGACCCTGGACGGTCTCCGGGCCGCCCTGGCCGCCGGCCGGTGCCGGGCCGTGCTGGCGAAAAACACGCCCCGGCTGCGCAAGGGCCTCTCCCAGTGGACCAAGGCCCGGCGGGCGGGGAAGGGGCTGATGAAGGCGGCGGCCTATGTCTGCTGGTGCGCCCTTCTGGACGCACTGCGTCCCCTGGGGCGAAACGGCTGAGCGTTGTCCATTATTCAATCATTATGCGGAGGTGCGCCATGTCTCTTCTTACCAAAGGCATCGGTCTGGCCAAAAAGGCCAAGCATCGCTTCCAGGATCAGATCCGGGAGCGGACCCCGGTATACCTCTCCCCAGTGCGGCGCATCGAGCAGGTGGCCATCCGGGAGCGGATCTGCGCCATGACCTTTGACGACGGCCCCTGCGGCCTGCCGGCGTCCCCGGACCGTTTCCGGGGCAAAGCCCTGACCCAGGTGCTGGCGGAGACGCTGGAGCGGTACGGGGCCAGGGGCACCTTTGACGTGGTGGGGGACACCTCCGCCAACTACCCGGACAGGGCGGGCAAGCACGGCTCCGCCAGCTGGGGGGGCGTGGCCTATGACCACTACCCGGACTTCGGCAAGGACAGCCAGGGGGGCGTGGTCCACTGTCCGGAGCTGGTGAGCCGCCTGCTGGCCGGGGGCCACGAGATCACCAGCCACACCTACTCCCACGTCCTCTTCGGCTGGAAGCCCCTGGTCTACGGCCGGCGGAAGTACCTCCAGGGCCTGGACCCGGTGGTGGCGGATCTGAAGAAGCTCCACCACGCCATGGAGAAGGGCTGGGGCTACGCCATGCGCCTGGGCAGGCCCCCCCACTACGTGGACGGGATCAAGGGGGGCTTCACCAGCTACGACGCCTACGCCCTCATGGGCTACCAGTACATGGCCGCCAGCTTTGACGGGGCCGGGTGGCTGCCCCTGGCTGCCTACGAGGCGGAGGTGGAGGCCACCTGGCGGCCCATGGAGCGGCTGCTGCTGGAGGACCCGGATGCTTTCCGGGGCCAGATCATCTTCCAGAAGGACGGGTTAAACATGGCCCGCCGCACCCCGGTGGCCGACGGCCTGGACAAGCAGCTCCAGCTGCTGACGGACCACGGCTATCAGGTGGTGACGGTCTCCGAGCTCCTGGAGCGCTCCCCCTTCCGGGACACGGCCCCGGATACCCCCGAGGGCCGGGCCGCCCGGCGGCTTCTGGACCAGGGGTGGTGCGTGGCCTTCCAGGACAACACCCTGCGCCCCGACGAGACCCTCACCCGGGGCGAGCTGGCCATGATGGCCTACGGCTGGGAGACGGTGAAGGAGCGGATTGCCCTGGCCCGGTCCGGCCGGGCCCCCTTCCGGGACATGGCCCACCGGCACCCCTACGGGGCGGCGGCGGTGCGGGCCGCCCAGACCGGGGCCATGGCCGCGGTGGACGGCCGGTTCCGCCCCGACGATCCGGTGACGCCGGTGGAGCTGGCCCAGGTGTGCGCCACCCGGCTGGGCCGCACCCCGGCGCTGGGGCGCTGGTCCGCCATCACCCACGGGGCGTTCTTCCTCCTGGCCGAGGATCTGCTGGGAGGGCAGGAGTGAGACTGTAACCCTTTTGACACGACTTTCCCCTGAATTGTGCTATACTGAGAGGCAGACATCCGGCGGCGCTCCGCCGCCTGCCCAGGAGGTATTTACCAATGAAGAAACCCATTTCCCTGCTGCTGGTCCTGTGTATGCTGCTGGCCCTGGCCGCCTGCGGCGGCCAGGAGCGGACCGCCCCCGACGCGCCGAATCCCCCCGCCCAGACGGAGGGCACAGCGGACAGCTCCGCGCCGGATCCGGCGGACGCCCCCGAACCGGACCCGGCGGACAGCCCCGCGCCCGCGCCGGAGGAGGAGCCCCCTGTCCCGGCGGAGTACCTGATCCTCGATCCCACGGTCATGCCCGAGGGCGGGCAGCGGGACGGCGTGACATACGCGGCCTATGACGGCGTTGTGGAGCACCTCTTCTTCCACCCGGTCATCGCCTACCCGGAGCTGGCCTTTGACGGGGACGCCCAGGCCAACGGTCTGGACGATTTCATGGTGACGGTGAACGAGTTCAACAAGATTCTGGACAGCCTCTACGAGAAGGACTATATTCTGGTGGACATCGGCGACGTGTGGAGCGAGACCACCGGGGAGGACGGTACACCAAAGATGGTGCGCAACACCCTCTACATCCCCGAGGGGAAGACGCCCATGGTCTTCTCCTATGACGACACCAACTACTACCCCTACATGCTGGAAAACGGCTTTGCCCACAAGCTGGTTCTGGGGGAGGACGGCAAGGTCTGGTCCTGGGGCCTGGATCCCCAGGGGCAGGAGGTCACCAGCCGGGATCTGGACGCCATCCCGATTCTGGACAAGTTCGTGGAGGAGCACCCGGACTTCTCCCCCTTCGGGGCCAAGGCCTGTCTGAGCCTCACCGGCTACGAGGGGATTCTGGGCTACCGCACCCAGACCGACGGCGCCGTGGAGTGGACCGAGGCGCTGGAGGCCAACCGCCAGCGGGAGCGGGAGGCGGTGAAGCCCATCATTGAGGAGCTCAGGCGCACCGGCTGGACCTTTGGCAGCCACACCTGGGGCCACATCCGCCTAGGCAGCGGCAACATGGCTAAGATCCAGGCCGATACCCAGAAGTGGTTCGACGAGGTGGGCTCCCTGGTGGGGGAAACGGACATCCTCTTCTACCCCCACGGCGAGCGGCCCGACGGCGGCGACTGGAAGCAGACCGGCGAGGCGTTCAAGTACTTGCAGAGTCAGGGCTTCCGGGTGTTCTGCTCCGTGGGCGTGGAGAGCTTCAGCTTTATCAAAAAGGACATCTGCGCCGTCATCTGTGACCGCCTCCACCCCGACGGCAAGACCCTGCGCTGGTCCCGGAACCGCTATCTGCGTTTCTATGACGCCAAGGACATCATGGACCTGGATATCCGGCCGGACCTGGGCCTGGGGGAGGACTGGAACAGCTGAGTGACCATTCTTTTTCTTTGAAAAGAAAAAGAATCAAAAAGAAACTTTAGAGGTGCGTGACCATGAAGCTGCGGATATCCCGGAAAAAGCGGACCGCTGCCAAGCTCCTCTACCAGGGCGGCATGGCGGTGATGCTCCTGTCCATCCTCGTGTGTGCGATCAGCCCACAGGCGTGGGTAGGTGTTGTGACCGCAGGAGGCGTCGCGGGATTAGCTGGCGCAATATGGGTTGGCCGGCTCTACCGCTGTCCCCGATGCGGGAGGCAGCTGCTGGGCCGGGGCTGGGAGGCCCTCACCCTCACCACCTACAACCACTGCCCCAACTGCGGCTGGGCCGTGGACATCGAGTATACGGATTGACGGAAAGGAGACGCGATATGACGAAGCAGGAACTGTGCCAGAAGGCGGTGGACATGCTGAAAATGTCCTATGTACCCTACTCCCACTTCCCCGTGGGCGCGGCCCTGGAGTGCGACGACGGCGCGGTCTACACCGGCTGCAACATCGAAAACGCGGGCTACACCCCCACCAACTGCGCCGAGCGCACCGCCGTGTTCAAGGCGGTCAGCGAGGGACACCTGAAGTTCACCCGCATCGCCATTGCCGCCACCACGGAGAAGTTCTGCGCCCCCTGCGGCGTTTGCCGTCAGGTGCTCCAGGAGTTTGCCCCGGACCTGGAGGTCATCTTGGTCAACAGCAGGGGGGAGACCCTGGATCTGACCCTCCGGGAGCTGCTGCCCTACGGGTTTGACAGCAGCTATCTGGGGTGATCGGGGCGTGCAGTACGGAGAAACAGAGGAGGCGGGTTATGCTGGAGAACGTCAGGCCCATGGATATTGAGAGAAGAAGCTTTGAGATCATCACGGAGCTGCTGGGGGACCGCCAGCCGCCGCCGGAGATCGCGCCGGTGGTCAAGCGGGTCATCCACACCACGGCGGATTTTGACTACGCGGAGAATCTGGTCTTCTCCCCCGGCGCGGTGGAGCGGGGCATGGAGGCCCTCCGGGCCGGGTGCGATATTGTCACCGACACCCAGATGGCCAGGGCCGGCGTCAACAAGACCATTCTGGCCCGGCTGGGCGGCGAGGTCCACTGCTTCATCTCCGATCCCGACGTGGCCGGGGAGGCCCGGGACCGGGGCGTCACCCGGGCGGCGGTGTCCATGGAGCGGGCGGCGGCCCTGGGAAAGCGGTGCATCTTCGCCATTGGCAACGCCCCAACCGCCCTGCTGGCCCTGGCGGAGCTGATGGACCGGGGGGAGCTGGACCCGGCCCTGGTGATCGGCGTGCCGGTGGGGTTCGTCAACGTGGTGGAGAGCAAGGAGCGCATTCTCGCCTCCGCCGCGCCCCACATTGTGGCCAGAGGCCGCAAGGGCGGCAGCAACGTGGCTGCCGCCATCTGCAACGCCCTGCTCTATCAGATTGAGCGGTGAGCCGCGCTACCATGGCCCGCCCGGGGATTTTCGCCCCACGGGCAGAAAAAACGTGATTGACAATTCCTTTCCCGGCCTGTATAATAAAACGAATAACGCCCGCAGGGCCGGCCCCACAGGCCGGGAAAGGAGCGCATGTGGTTATCCTCAAAAATGCCATGCTGTTTGCGGACGGGCACTTCCGCCCGGCCGACATTTCCGTTTCCAACGGTCAGATCGCCGCTGTTGCGGGGGAGATTCCCTCCCGCCCCGGCGCTGTTTCCATTGATCTATCCCATCTCGCTGTATTTCCCGGTTTCGCAGATGTACACGTCCATCTGCGGGAGCCGGGGTTTTCTTATAAGGAGACCATCCGCACCGGCACCCTGGCCGCCGCCCGGGGGGGCTATACCCAGGTGTGCAGCATGCCCAACCTGGACCCGGCGCCGGACACGCTGGAACATCTGCAAATCCAGCTGGACGCCATTGCCCGGGACGCTGCGGTGGCCGTCCGCCCCTACGGGACCATCACCCGGGGGGAGGCGGGGGAGGTCCTGGCGGACATGGCGGCTATGGCCCCCTATGTGGCCGGATTCTCCGACGACGGGCGGGGGGTCCAGAGCCGGGAGATGATGGCCGCCGCCATGACCGAGGCCAAGCGGCTGGGGAAGATCATCGCCGCCCACTGTGAGGACAACAGCCTGCTTCGCGGCGGCTATATCCACGACGGGGCCTATGCCCGGGCCCACGGTCACCGGGGCATCTGCTCTGAGAGCGAGTGGGGACAGATTGCCCGGGATCTGGAGCTGGCGGAGGAGATTGGCTGCGCCTACCACGTCTGCCACATCTCCACCAGGGAGAGCGTGGACCTCATCCGCAGGGCCAAGGAGCGGGGGGTGGACGTGACATGCGAGACAGGGCCCCACTACCTGCTCCTCTCGGACAGAGACTTGCAGGAGGACGGCCGCTTCAAGATGAATCCCCCCCTCCGGGGGGAGGAGGACCGGGCGGCGCTGCTGGAGGGCCTGCTGGACGGGACCATCGACATGATCGCCACCGATCACGCCCCCCACACCCGGGAGGAGAAGGGGAGAGGCCTGGAGAAGAGCCTCATGGGCGTGGTGGGGCTGGAGACCGCCTTCGCCGCCCTGTACACCCATCTGGTGCGGCCCGGGCTGCTGCCCCTGGCCCGGCTGGTGGAGCTCCTCCACGACGGCCCGGCCCGGCGCTTCGGCCTGGGCTCTCCCTTGATCGCAGGGGCGCCGGCGGACCTGACGGTATTTGACCTGGAGACGGCCTGGACCGTGGACCCGGAGAACTTCCAGTCCATGGGCCGGGCAACCCCCTTCGCGGGCATGGAGCTGTACGGCGTGTGCCGGATGACCATGGCCGGTGGGGAGATCGTGTGGCGGGAGGGTCTGTGATGAGAGAGGTGCTCTATACAATTGGGTACAACCGCCCCCTGACGGCGGACGTGTGGGAGATGGGGCTCTTCGGGGACACCGGAGCCATCACCGCGCCGGGGCAATTCATTAACCTCCGGCTGGAGGGGCTGTTTTTGCGGCGGCCCATCTCCGTGTGCCGCTGGGACCGGGAGGGGCTGACCATCATCTACAAGGTGGTGGGCCGGGGCACGGCCGCCCTGGCCGCCATGGGGCCGGGGCAGAGGCTGGACGCTCTGTGCGGCCTGGGCAACGGCTTTGACGTGTCCAAGTGCGGACAGCGGACCCTCCTCATCGGCGGCGGCGTGGGGGTCCCGCCCCTGTATGGGCTGGCCAGGGCCCTGCTGGAGGCCGGGAAGCGGCCGGTTGTCCTGCTGGGCTTTAACGCCAAAAGCGAGGTCTTCTATGAGGACGCCTTTCGGGCGCTGGGGGTGGAGACCACAGTAACCACCGTGGACGACAGCTATGGGCGGCAGGGGTTCGTCACCGCCGCCCTGCCGGAGGCGTACGACTACTTCTGCGCCTGCGGCCCCCTGCCCATGCTCCGGGCGGTGTACGACGCGACGAAAACCTCCGGCCTCCTCAGCTTTGAGGAGCGGATGGGGTGCGGCTTCGGGGCCTGCATGGGCTGCACCTGCAAAACCAAGTACGGCAATAAGCGCATCTGCAAGGACGGCCCGGTGCTGGAAAAGGAGGAGATCATATGGTAGACACCCGCGTGACGCTCTCCGGCATAGAGCTGGAGAACCCTGTCATCCCCGCCAGCGGAACCTTTGGGTACGGCCAGGAGTTTGCGGAGCTCTACGACATCAACTGCCTGGGGACCTTCTCCTTCAAGGGCACCACCCGGGAGCCCCGGTTCGGCAACCCCACCCCCCGCATCGCCGAGACCGGCGGGGGGATGCTCAACGCGGTGGGCCTGCAAAACCCCGGGGTGGAGCAGGTGATCGCCCAGGAGCTGCCCCGGCTGCGGCAGGTGTTCCGCAAGCCGGTGATGGCCAACGTCAGCGGCTTCTCCGTGGAGGACTACGCCCAGACCTGCGCCCTGCTGGACCGGGAGGAGCAGGTGGGGTGGCTGGAGGTAAACATCTCCTGCCCCAACGTCCACGGCGGCGGCATGGCCTTCGGGGCCAGCCCTGAGGCGGCTGCCCAGGTGACCAGGGCGGTGAAGGCGGTGACGAAAAAGCCGGTTTACATGAAGCTGAGCCCCAACGTGACCGACATCGCCGCCGTGGCCAGGGCCTGCGAGGCGGCGGGGGCCGACGGGGTGAGCCTCATCAACACCCTGCTGGGCATGCGGCTGGATCTGAGGCGGCGTAAGCCCCTGCTGGCCAACGGCACCGGGGGCCTCTCCGGACCGGCGGTGTTCCCGGTGGCGGTGCGGATGGTGTATCAGGTCTACCAAGCGGTGTCCATCCCCATCATCGGCATGGGCGGTGTCAGCTCGGCGGAGGACGTGATCGAGATGATGCTGGCGGGCGCGTCCGCCGTGGAGGTGGGGGCGGCCAATCTGGTGAACCCCTTCGCCTGCCGGGACATCATCCGGGACCTGCCGGGGGTAATGGAAAAATATGGAATACAAAGTCTGAACGAAATCATAGGAGGAGCACACCATGGGTAAGGACGTTATTATCGCGCTGGACTTCGACAGCAGGGAGCGGACCCTGGCTTTTCTGGACCAATTCACCCAGGAGAAGCCCTTTGTCAAGATCGGCATGGAGCTCTACTATGCCGAGGGCCCGGCCATTGTCCGGGAGATCAAGGCCCGGGGCCACAAGATTTTTCTGGATCTGAAGCTCCACGACATACCGAACACGGTGAAAAAGGCCATGGCGGTGCTCTCCGGGCTGGACATCGACATGCTCAACCTCCACGCCGCCGGCACCAAGGCCATGATGGAGGCGGCCCTGGAGGGGGTGACCCGGCCCGACGGGTCCCGGCCTCTGCTGATTGCCGTGACCCAGCTGACCTCCACCAGCCAGGAGCGGATGGAGGAGGACCTGCTCATTGAGCGGCCGCTGGACGAGGTGGTGATGCACTACGCACGGCGGGCCGCCCAGGCGGGACTGGCCGGGGTGGTCTGTTCCCCCCTGGAGGCGGGGAAGGTCCACGAGGCCTGCGGGCAGAGCTTTGTCACCGTGACCCCCGGGGTGCGGTTCGCGGACGGGGACGTGGGGGATCAGGTGCGGGTGACCACCCCGGCCCGGGCCAAAGAGCTGGGCAGCGACTACATTGTGGTGGGCAGGCCCATCACCCAGGCGGAGGACCCGGTGGCGGCCTACCGGCGGTGCATGGTGGAGTTCGTGGGTAAGTAATCATTCTTTTTCTTGAAAGAAAAAGAATCAAAAAGAACTTTTAGACACCCTACGGGTCATTCTATCGACACAATGGGATAAAAAGTTTTTCTTTTGCTTCTTTTCTTTGTTCACAAAGAAAAGAAGAGAAAAATATAAAATTTTTGGGATATTGGAACTATGTGGAACACAATACTGTTTGACCTGGACGGCACCCTCACCGATTCCCAGGAGGGAATCATCAACTCCATCATTTGCGCCCTGGAGCACTTCGGAATCCATGAGGAGCGGGCCAACCTGCTGGAGTTCGTAGGCCCGCCTCTGGACGAGTCCTTCCGGCTCCGCTACCAGTTCAGCGAGGAGCAGATTGCCGTGGGCATCGAGACATTCCGGGAGTACTTCAACCGGCGGGGCTGGCTGGAGAACGCACCCTACCCCGGCGCAGCGGAGCTCCTGGCGGAGCTGCGGGAGGCGGGGAAGCGGCTGCTGGTGGCCACGTCCAAGCCGGAGAATATGGCGGTGCGGGTGCTGGAGCACTTCGGGCTGGCCCAGTACTTTGACCGCATCTGCGGCGCGCCCCCGGACAACCAGGAGGGGGCCAGAAAGGCCTGCGTCGTCCGCGCCGCCCTCCGCTGGGCGGGGGTAGAGGACCTGTCCTCCGCAGTGATGGTGGGGGACCGCCGGCACGACATTGAGGGAGCCCGGGAGGCGGGCTTGCAGGCCGTGGGCGTACTGTACGGCTACGGCCGCCGGGAGGAGCTGGAAAAGGCCGGCGCGGCGTACATCGCCGCGGATATGGACGAGCTGCGGAACGTGCTGCTGTAGTTCACTCCCCGGAACGGACCTCGCCCAGCCCCTCCAGGGTCAGCTGCATCCCCAGCCGGAACCCCTGGGTAAAGCTGTCCAGCTGGTTGGTTCGCTGCATCTCCGATGCGGCGGACCAGATCCGGTACAAATCCTGATCGTCCAGCCGGTCCTGTACGATGGCATCCACCTCAGCCATGGCCTTTGCCTCCGCCTCCGATTGGACGGTGGACTCCAGGGCGGAAAATAGGGTTTCGATGATTTGGGTCATAATTGCACCTCTAATATCTATATAATTTCAAAATATCAAATATATCGAATTTATTATATCGAGATTATATCACGTTGTCAATACATTGGAGAAAAATATGGCAGAATTTTCAGATAGAATCAAGCAGTTGCGCGCTGAACAGGGCATGACACAGGAGGCACTGGGGAATATCATTGGTGTTACGCGGTTTTCGGTATACACATATGAAAAAGGGCTGAACTATCCGGAGGTGCGGTGCCTCATTACGCTGGCGGATTATTTCAAGGTTTCGCTGGATTATCTGGTAGGCCGCACGGACAACCCGGAGATCAACCGATAGGGAGAGGGTTTATGGCGGACTTTTCCGAAAGAATGAGGGATCTGCGTTCTGATAGAGGCATGTCCCAGGCGGCTGTTGGCAAGATCATCGGCGTTAAGCGGTATTCCGTATATGGATATGAAAAGGGAAACAATTTTCCCGAGGTCTCCGGGCTGATCGCCTTGGCGGACTACTTCGGCGTATCTATAGACTATCTGGTGGGCCGCACGGACAACCCGGAAATCAACCGATAAAATTTATGTAAAGGAGTACTTTATGGAAAATATCTCACAGACCATTGCTCAGGACCTGCTCAAAATCCAGGCCGTGTTCTTCCGGCCCGAGGAGCCCTTCACCTGGGCCAGCGGCATCAAGAGCCCCGTGTACTGCGACAACCGGCTCACCCTCACCGCCCCCGAGGTCCGCTGCCACGTGGAGAACGCCCTGGCCGAGACCATCCGCCGGGAGTACCCGGACGCAGAGGTCCTCATGGGCACCTCCACCGCCGGCATCGCCCACGCCGCCATCACCGCCCACCTCCTGGACCTGCCCATGGGCTACGTCCGCTCAGGCAGCAAGGACCACGGCCGCCAGAACCAGATCGAGGGAAAGCTGGAGCCCGGCGAGAAGGTGGTGGTGGTGGAGGACCTCATCTCCACCGGCGGCAGCGTCATCGAGGTGGTGGACGTCCTCCGGGAGGCCGGGGCGGAGGTGCTGGGCGTCGTGAGCATCTTTACCTACGGCATGAAAAAGGGCCTGGAGCGCCTGGCCGCCGCCGGTGTGCGCAACGTGAGCCTGACCAACTTTGACGCCATCGCCCAGGTGGCCGCCCAGCAGAGCTACATCCGCCCCGAGGACGTGGCCCGGCTGCTGGCCTTCCGGGACAACCCGTCGGACGAGAGCTGGATGAAGGGAGGAAAGTAGGATGGAAAACCCAAGGAGCCTGATTGATATCCTGGAGCTGAGCGTGGAGGAGATTGACGAGCTGGTGGCCTGCGCCACCCGGATCATGGAAAACCCCGCCGCCTTCGCCCACAAGTGCGACGGCAAAATCATGGCCACCCTCTTCTTCGAGCCCTCCACCCGCACCCGGCTGAGCTTTGAGTCCGCCATGCTGAGCCTGGGCGGTCAGGTGCTGGGCTTCTCCGAGGCCGCCAGCTCCTCCGCCGCCAAGGGGGAGAGCGTGGCCGACACGGTGCGCACCGTCAGCTGCTACAGCGACATCATCGCCATGCGCCACCCCAAGGAGGGCGCGCCCCTGGTGGCCTCCATGCACTCCCTGGTGCCGGTCATCAACGCCGGGGACGGCGGCCACAACCACCCCACCCAGACCCTCACGGACCTCCTGACCATCCACCACGAGAAGGGCCGGTTCGAGAACCTGACCCTGGGCTTCTGCGGGGATCTGAAGTTCGGCCGCACGGTCCACTCCCTTATCTCCGCCATGAGCCGGTATAAGGGGACCCGGGTGGCGCTCATCTCCCCGGAGGAGCTGAAGCTGCCCAGCTACGTGAAAAAGGAGATCCTGGAGAGGAGCGGCGTGGAGTACGCCCAGACCACGGATCTGGAGGCGGTCATGCCGGAGCTGGACATCCTCTACATGACCCGGGTGCAGCGGGAGCGGTTCTTCAACGAGGAGGACTATCTGCGCTTGAAGGACAGCTATATCCTCACCCTGGACAAGCTGGCGGGGGCCAAAGAGGACCTCTCCATCCTTCACCCCCTGCCCCGCGTCAACGAGATCAGCGTGGCCGTGGACAAGGACCCCCGGGCCTGCTACTTCAAGCAGGTGCTCTACGGCCGGTATATCCGCATGGCCCTGATTATGAAGCTGCTGGGACTGGAGTAAAAGGGGGAGAGAGAATATGACCATTGATTCCATCAAAAACGGCATTGTCATCGATCACATCGCCGCCGGCAAGGCCATGGAGCTCTACCAGATCCTGGGCCTGGGGAAGCTGGACTGCTCGGTGGCCATCCTCAAGAACGTGACCAGCGGCAAGCTGGGGAAGAAGGACATCATCAAAATCGACCGGGAGCTGGATCTGGACTGGGACATCATCGGCTACGTGGACCCCAACATCACCGTGAACATCATCAAGAACGGGGAGCGGGTGGAGAAGCGGCTGCTGAAGCTGCCGGACACCATCACCGGGGTAATCCGGTGCAAGAATCCCCGGTGCATCACCTCCATTGAGCAGGAGCTGCCCCAGGTGTTCAAGCTCCGGGACCGGGAGAAGCGGATCTACCGCTGCCTCTACTGCGAGACCCAGGCGGGGAAGTAGGGCAGATCCACAGGCGCGTCTTACTTCCGCCCCTCCTCTTTTGCCAGAAAAGAAGAGAAAAAACCCCAACAAAAAGATATTCGTCCTGCATAAAAAAGCCTCCAGCCGCCCACAATATGGCTGGAGGCTTTTCCCGCCTCCGAATACGACCGCCCCGCCGGGCGGCGGGAAGATGAAAGGAAGAATATTCATGGACAACAGAGGTAAGCGGCAGGCTTCCTCCCTCTTCGGCGGCATGGGCTTCTACATAGCCCTGCTCGTCTGCGTAGTCGCAGCCGGAGTGGTTGGCTATTTCGCCCTGCTGAACAACAACGACACCCAAACCGAACCCACCCAGGCCGTGGATCAGCAAGACCCCGGTCCGGCCCAGAGCGTGACCCTTCCGGCCCCGGAGCCCGCCAAGCCGGTAATCTCCGAGGAGCCGGTGATCGTCACCCGGCCGGTCCTCCAGCCTGAGAAGCCGGAGCCTGCGCCGGTCTCCGACGACACGGCGGAGCCCGCCGCGGATACGGCCCCTGCTTCGGTCCAGGAGGAGCCCATGGAGGTGGCCTCCCCCCTGGCCGGCGAGACGGTTGCCGTCTTCTCTGTGGACCAGCTGGCCTATGACGCCACCCTGGGGGACTGGCGGACCCATGACGGCATCGACATCCAGGCCGCCGCCGGGTCCGTGGTGACCGCCGCCGCGCCGGGTACGGTCCTCTCCGTGGACGGGGACGGCCGCCTGGGCACCACCGTGGTGGTGGACCACCACAACGGCTACGTCACCACTTACGCCAGCCTCCAGCCGGAGACGGCGGTGCTGGCCGGCGACACCGTGGCCCTGGGGGATACCCTGGGCGCTGTGGGCAACACGTCACTCTCCGAGGCAGGGCTGGGAGCCCACCTCCACTTCTCCGTGACCAAGGACGGTCAGGCCGTGGATCCTGCGGAATTTTTACCCTGACACCCCGCCGCGCCCTCCCCGTGTTTCCCCACGGGAGGGCGCGGCAAATTTCTTTTCCCATTCCCCCAATTTTTCGTTGACATTTGGCGGCCGGCGGCTTATACTGTCCATATCAGGAACACGAAAAACAACAAAAACGTACTCATAAGGAGGACAATCATGTCACAGCTCATGGACGCATTGGTCAAGCCCGTCGCCGGCCCCGGCTTGGAGCTCCGGCAGGTCCCCATCCCCGAGCCCGGCCCCGGTGAGGTGCTCATCAAGATCCACAAGACCGCCATCTGCGGCACGGACGTACATATCTACAACTGGGACCCTTGGGCCCAGGAGCACATCAAGCCCCCCATGGTCATCGGCCATGAGTACGTGGGCGAGGTGGCCAAGCTGGGCGCGGGCGTCGGCGGGCTCCACGTCGGTCAGCGGGTCAGCGGCGAGGGCCACATCACCTGCGGCCGCTGCCGCAACTGCCACACCGGCAACATCCAGTGGTGCAAGGACACCAAGGGCGTGGGCGTGGACCGGGACGGCGCGTTCGCCGAGTACGTGTGCATCCCGGAGAGCAACGTCATCATCGTGGACGAGAGCCTGGACGAGGAGGTGGTGGCCTTCTTCGACGCCTTCGGCAACGCCACCCACACCGCCCTCATGTGGAACATGGTGGGCGAGGACGTGCTCATCACCGGCGCGGGCCCCATCGGCATCATCGCCGTGGGCATCTGCAAGTACGCCGGCGCACGCCGCGTGGTCATCACGGACGTGAACGACTACCGCCTGGAGCTGGCCCGGAAGATGGGCGCGGACGCGGCGGTGAACGTCCAGCGCGAGGACCTGCCTGCGGTCATGCAGAAGCAGGGCCTGGTGGAGGGCTTCGACATCGGCCTGGAGATGAGCGGCAACGGCGCGGGGCTCCAGCAGATGATCTCCGTCATGCGCAACGGCGGCAAGATCAGCCTCCTGGGCATCTCCAACAAGCCCGTACCCATGGACATGAACACCATCATCTGCAAGGGCCTGACCATGCAGGGCATCTACGGCCGGAAGATGGATAACTGGCACCAGATGAGCTACATGGTCCAGGGCGGCCTGGATCTGACCCCGGTGATTACCCACCGGTTCCACTACACCCAGTTTGAGGAGGGCTTCGCTGCCATGAACAGCGGCAAGTCCGGAAAGGTCATCCTGGACTGGAGCAAGTAACCGAGCAAGGGAGGAGCGCACCACATGGACAACTGCATATTCCGGGCCATGGGCCCGGAGGAGGCGCCCCGGATGATCGAGCTGGTCCGGGAGCGGATCGCCTGGATGGACCGGGAGGGCCTCCAGTCCTGGAACACCTCCGACTATCTGGAGATCTACCCCCAGGACTACTACGAGGAGCGGGCCCGGGAGGGCGTGCTCTTCGCACTGGCCCGGGCGTCGGACGGGAAGATCCTCTGCGCCGGGGCGCTGCTGGAGACCGACGAGCGCTGGCCCGACAGCCTGCCCGCCGTGTATGTCCACCACCTGGTCTCCGCCGTGGACGAGCGGGGGACAGGAGCCATCTTCCTGGCCCAGGCGGAGGACCACGCCCGCCGGCGGGGCCTGGACCGGCTGCGGCTGGACTGCTACGTGGGCAACAGGGGCATCAACGCCTATTACGAGGCCCTGGGATTTCTCCCCGCCGGAACCTGCACGGACGGACCCTACAAGGGAATTTTAAGGGAAAAGAAAATTGATTGAGGAGGAGCAGCCATGAAAACAGCACTGGAAAAGTACCGCAAGGAATTAGAGAGCATCAAGGAGGCGGGCACCTGGAAGGGCGAGCGGATCATCACCACCCCCCAGCGCTCCCGCATCGACACCACGGCCGCCAAGCAGGTGGTCAACATGTGCGCCAACAACTACCTGGGCCTCTCCAACCACCCGGAGCTCATCGCGGCCGCCAAGGCCAGCTATGACCAGTACGGCTTCGGCCTGAGCTCCGTGCGCTTCATCTGCGGCACCCAGTCCATCCACAAGGAGCTGGAGGGGAAGCTGGCGGAGTTCCTGGGCATGGACGACGTGATCCTCTACTCCTCCTGCTTTGACGCCAACGGCGGCCTCTTCGAGACCCTGCTGGGGCCGGAGGACGCCATCATCTCCGACGAGCTCAACCACGCCTCCATCATCGACGGCGTGCGCCTGTGCAAGGCCAAGCGGTACCGCTACAAGAACAACGACATGGCCGATCTCCGCGCCCAGCTGGAGGCCGCCAAGGCCGCCGGCTGCCAGGTGAAGCTCATCGCCACCGACGGCGTGTTCTCCATGGACGGCTACATCGCCAACCTGAAGGGCATCTGCGATCTGGCCGACGAGTTCGACGCCCTGGTGATGGTGGACGACAGCCACGCCGTGGGCTTCATGGGCGAGAAGGGCCGGGGCACCCCGGAGTTCTGCGGCGTGCAGGACCGGGTGGACATCCTCACCGGCACCTTCGGCAAGGCCCTGGGCGGGGCCTCCGGCGGCTACACCGCCGCCCGGCAGGAGATCGTGGACCTGCTGCGCCAGCGCAGCCGGCCCTACCTCTTCTCCAACACCGTGGCCCCCGCCATCTGCGCGGCCAGCATCAAGACCATCGAGCTGCTCACCGCCTCCACGGAGCTGCGGGACCGGGTCCACGAGAACACGGCCTACTTCCGCGCCAAGCTCAGCGAGCTGGGCTTTGACGTGCTGGAGGGCAGCCACCCCATCGTGGCGGTGATGCTCTACGACGCCAAGGTGGCCGGGGAGTTCGCCGCCCGGATGCTGGAGAAGGGCGTGTACGTGGTGGGCTTCAGCTACCCCGTGGTGCCCCAGGGCAGGGCCCGGATTCGCACCCAGGTGTCCGCAGGGCACACCCGGGAGGACTTGGACTTCGCCGTGGAGTGCTTCAAGCAGGTCAAGGCGGAGATGGGAATCTGAGGCGCCCCCCTCCTCCCGGGCCCGCCGGAGGCCCCGTGCCTGCCTGCAAAGAAAAGAACATTGCAAATCCCCTGTAAGTTTGCTATACTGAGGGAGGCCGCCGGATATGGCTCCGGCGGCCTCCTATCTATGTGATGCGGCGCGCCCCCGGCGCGGGCGGGGGCAGGGAACGGCGTGGGAAGGGATTGCCGCCCCGCCGGGGACGCCCTTGCCGCGTACGGTATCCTATGAAGCAGACCCCGCCGGGGTGCTTTCCCCCGGCCGGCGGGGCCCCGCCTGTCCCGGCGGTTTGGGCCGGATTCATGAAGAAAAGGAAGTGGGATCATGATAAAAATTGCCCCATCCATCCTCTCCGCAGATTTTGCGAATTTAGAGAGGGATATCCGCCGGATCAGCACGGCGGACTATGTGCATGTGGACGTGATGGACGGCCTGTTCGTGCCCAACATCACCATCGGCATCCCGGTGGTGGCGGCCATCCGCCCCACAACGGACCTGCCCCTGGACGTGCACCTGATGATCGAGCGGCCGGTGCGGTACGTGGAGCAGTTCTGCCGGGCGGGGGCGGACATCGTGACAGTCCACGCGGAGGCGGACAGCCAGGAGAACACCCTGAAGGCCCTGGACATCATCCGGGACCAGGGGAAGCGGGCCGGGGTGGTGCTCAAGCCCGCCACGCCCGCCCAGGCGGCCCTGCCCTTCCTGGAGAGGTGCGGCATGGTTCTGGTGATGACCGTGGAACCCGGCTTCGGCGGCCAGTCCTTTATGGCGGACATGATGCCCAAGCTGGCCCAGCTGCGGGCCTGGATCGACGAGCGGGGCCTGGACTGCGAGCTGGAGGTGGACGGGGGCATTGACCCGGTTACCGCCAGGACCGCCGTGGAGAACGGGGCGGCAGTGCTGGTGGCGGGCAGCGCGGTCTATAAGGCCAAGGATATCCCCGGCCGGATCCGGGAGCTGAGGGGGTAGGACATGGAGTACTTTCCCGCGCCCCTGGAGAAGCTGGTGGAGAAGTTCGCCAGCCTCCCGGGCATCGGCGGCAAGTCCGCCCAGCGGCTGGCTTTCTACGTGCTGAGCCTCACCCAGGAGGAGGTCCAGGACTTTGCCGGCGCCATACTGGAGGCCAAGTCCTCCGTGACCTGCTGCCCCGTGTGCCGGAACCTGACCGCCGGGGGGCTGTGCCCCATCTGCGCCTCCCCCAAGCGGGACGGGTCCACCGTCTGCGTGGTGGCGGACCCCAGGGACGTGGCGGCCATTGAGCGGGCCAGGGAGTACAACGGCAGCTACCACGTGCTCCACGGGGTCATCTCCCCCATGAGCCACGTGGGGCCCGATGATCTGGAGATCAAGTCCCTGGTGGAGCGGGTGGCCCAGGGGGGCGTGGGGGAGGTCATCATGGCCACCAACCCGGACACGGAGGGGGAGGCCACGGCCATGTATCTGGCCCGGCTGCTCAAGCCCTTCCAGGTGCGGGTGACCCGCCTGGCCTACGGCATCCCCGTGGGCGGGCACCTGGAGTTCGCCGACGACGCCACCCTCATGCGGGCCCTGGCGGGGCGGCAGGAGCTTTAGAGGATATTTTCAGGTGGCCATTCTTTTTTCTTGAAAGAAAAAAGAATCAAAAAAGAACTTTAACGACGGAATCTTTTACTGCCGGCAGTCTGACGGAAACAGGATGTCAGACTGCCGGCAGTTGTCATATAGCCGCTAAGGTTTTTCCTTTGTTTCTTTTTCCGGGGACGCTTGCCCGCAAGAGAAAAGAAACATCATGTACTGCGCTTCACCGCAATCAGCTGGGCGTCCGTACGGCGCAGGGCGATCACCGCGCCGCAGACCGCATAGGCCACAGGATCGCCCCAGGGGCTCTCCTGGACAGGGGTGACAGGCGCGCCGGGCACAAAGCCCAGCTCCAGCATCCGCCGCCGCTGCGCGCCCGGGGTGGCCAGGGCGGCCACCGTGGCCCGCCGGCCCACCGGAAGCCGGTCCAGAGTGGTCAGGTCCTCCATCAGAGGATTCCTCCTTCAAATTAGACACGCGGCCCCGCCGCGTACCCCATCCTATGCCGGCCCTACCGGGACTGTGCCAGATAGGTGACCACCCCCTCCGCGATGCCATGGGCCAGCTGGAGCTGATAGTCCGGCGCAGCCAGCAGCGCCAGCTCCGCAGGGGTGGACATGTACCCGCACTCCACCAGGGCCGCCGGCACCTGGGCCGTGCGCAGCACCGCCAGATTGGGCCGGGGCTCCGTGCCCATGTCCTCCGCCCCGGCGGCGTCCATCATGGTCTGGCGCAGAACCTCCGCCAGGACCCAGCCCTCGCTCTGCCGGTCTGCGGCGGCGGTGTAGACGCCCCGGGCCTCCGGGTTGGTGAGGCTGGCGTTGCAGTGGACGCTGACAAACAGGTCCGCCCCCAGGCTGTTGGCCAGGCCGGACCGGCGGTAGAGGGGGATGTCCCGGTCATCTGAGCGGGTCATGACCACCGTCAGCCCCGCCTCCTCCAGCAGCCGGGCCGCCTGGGAGGCAATGGCCAGATTGAGGTCCTTCTCCGCCACGCCCCCGTAGGCCGCCCCGTTGGCGCTGCCGCCGTGGCCCGGATCCAGCACCACCAGACCGGAGAGGACCTCTTCCTCCGCCTCCGCCGCCGGCGGCTCCGGGGCCTCCAGGCTGATGGAGGCGGTGCGGCTTGCGCTGTCCCAGGATACGTGGAACCCCAGGGCCTCGGAGAGAGCCCGGAGGGGGACCATGGTGACCCCCTCCGGGGTTATGTACGCCTCCGGTATGTCCAGCGGCGCGCCTTCCAGGGTGATGGACAGAGGCCGGCTGTCCGCGCCGGCGGCCAGAACCGTGAGCGCCAGAAGGGTGCACAGAAGCAGCAGGGGGGAGAGGAGACGTTTCATAGGCTGTTCCTTTCGTTGGGGCAGTTTTTCTCCCATTGTAACGGATCCCCGGGAAGATGCGCAAGGAGTAATATCTGGAAGGCCAGGCGGCCTGCTCAGAGGACAGGGCCTATTTTTTTTGAAAATGCGCCAGGATTCCCCTTGACAAGACCAATGAGTTAGTGTATACTAACGCCCATCGAGCCGAACAAAAGGCGGGGCCCTGGGGCTCCGGAGAAAGGATCTGAGAGGAATGAAGAACCAATCGGAGGCAATGACACTGGACCGGCTGGCCGTGGGCGGCAGCTGCGTCATCGAGCGGGTGGGCAACCAGCGGGGCGCGGTGAAGCGGCGGCTCATCGACATGGGGCTCACCCCGGGCACAACCGTGAAGCTGGTGAAGATGGCCCCCTTCGGGGACCCCATGGAGCTCCAGCTGCGGGGCTACGAGCTGAGCCTGCGCAGGGAGGACGCCGCCCAGATCCAGGTCCGGGCTGCGGCCGTGGCCAATCCGGCGCCGGAGACCGTGTCCGAGAGCGCCTACCACCTGGGGGCCGCCTGCCACGGGGACTGCGCCCGCTGCGCCATGAGGGGCGGCGCGGGCTGCTCCCACCCCGGGGACCTGGAGGCCATGCACCGGGCCCACCGCCACGAGCAGGAGCACCACCCCAGCGCCTATGATCCCCGCTCCCACGATCAGCGCCCCTGGACCGTGGCCCTGGTGGGCAACCCCAACTGCGGCAAGACCACCCTCTTCAACGCCCTCACCGGTTCCAACCAGTACGTGGGCAACTGGCCCGGGGTGACGGTGGAGAAGAAAGAGGGGGAGGCCCGGCTGGGGGAGCTGCGCTTCACGGTGGTGGACCTGCCGGGCATCTACTCCCTGTCCCCCTACTCCATGGAGGAGCTGGTGGCCCGGCGGTTCATCCTGGAGGAGCGGCCTGACGCCATCATCGACATCGTGGACGCCACCAACCTGGAGCGGAACCTCTACCTCACCATGCAGCTGCTGGAGCTGGAGCGGCCGGTGGTGCTGGCGGTGAACTTCATGGACGAGGTGGAGAAGAAGGGGGACCAGATCGACTGCGGCAAGCTCTCCGCCCAGCTGGGGGTGTCGGTGGTGCCCATCTCCGCCCGGGACGGGGTGAACATCGACAAGCTGGTCCAGGAGGCCCACCGGCAGATGCACACCGGCCTCACCCTGGAGCCCGACGATCTCTACGACGACTTCACCCACGCCATCCACCACCGCATCGGGGAGCTGATCCACGACAGGGCCTACGCCAAGGGCATCCCCGCCCACTGGGCCGCCATCAAGCTGCTGGGGGGCGACGACGAGGTGGCCCGGGACCTGGAGCTGGAGCAGGACACGCTGGAGAAAATCGACGCCATTGCCGGGGAGTACGAGGCCGCCAGCCCCCTGGGGGACCGGGAGACCCTGCTGGCCGACAGCCGGTACCGATTCGTGGAGCGGGTGGTCCGCTCCGCAGTGCGGCGGCAGAGCCGGGAGGGGGTGCGGACCCTCACCGAGCGCATCGACGCCGTGGCCACCCACAAGTATCTGGCCATCCCCCTGTTTCTGGCCATGATGCTGCTGGTGTTCCTGGTGACCTTCAGCGGGCCGGGGAAGTGGCTCAGCGACGGCATGGCCTGGTTCATGGACGAGGTCCTCTGCCCCGGCGCGGCCGGCTGGCTGGCCGCCCTCCGCGCCCCGGCGTGGCTGGGTGGGCTCATTGTGGACGGGCTCATCTCCGGCGTAGGGGGCGTGCTCACCTTCCTGCCCATGATCGCGCTGCTGTTCCTCTTCCTCTCCATGCTGGAGGACAGCGGGTACATGGCCCGGGCGGCCTTTGTGATGGACCGGACCCTGCGCCACTTCGGCCTCTCCGGCAAGGCCTTCATCCCCATGCTTATGGGCTTCGGCTGCACCGTGCCTGCGGTCATGGGCGCCCGGACCATGGAGAACGAGAAGGACCGGCGGATGACCATCCTGCTGGTGCCCTTCATGTCCTGCGGCGCCCGGCTGCCCATCTACGGGCTGATGACCTCCGCCTTCTTCCCGGAGCGGGCCGGGCTGGTGGTGTTCTGCCTGTACCTGCTGGGGCCGGTGGTGGCCATTGTCTCCGGCCTCATCCTCAAGCGGAGCGTCTTCCGGGGAGAGCCGGCCCCCTTTCTGCTGGAGCTGCCCCCCTACCGGATGCCCACCCTCCACAACATCTGGCTTCACGTGTGGGAGCGTGTGCGGGACTTCCTCACCCGGGCGGGCACCGTCATCGCGTTCATGAGCGTGGCCGTGTGGTTTTTGCAGAATTTCAGCTTCAGCCTCCAGATGGTGGAGAACACGGCGGACAGCGTGCTGGCCCAGATCGGCGGCCTGGTTGCGCCGGTGTTCGCCCCCATGGGCTTCGGCGCGTGGCAGGCGGCGGTGGCCCTGCTGACCGGCCTCATCGCCAAGGAGGCCGTGGTCAGCTCCATGAGCCTCTTCTACGGCTTCTCCCTCACCGACTACGCGGCAGCGGGGGCGGTCATGAGCGCCACCTTCTCCCCGGCGGCGGCCCTGGCCTTCCTGGCCTTCTGCGCCCTGTACACCCCCTGCGTGGCGGCCATCGCCACCATCCGCCGGGAGATGAACAGCCTGAGCTGGACCGCCCTGGCCCTTATCTGGCAGCTGGGCGTGGCGTGGCTGGCCTCCTACGCCGTGTACCAGATAGCGGTTCTGGTCCTGTAGCGTACATCAGAACCCGCAAACAGTATAGATGCCATAGGCTGAAAGCCTTGTGCATCAGCTGTTTGCGGTTTTTTTGTCCCCTGAAATTTGGAGAATGTGCAAACAGATGACAAACGGCTTTTCCAGCAAACGTAGGTGACTTGAACCCCTGATTTGATAGGGCGAAGAACTGATTATCGCAATATTTCAAACTTCGTCCCTCAAATTGGCATGTAGCATATCAAACAAAATTTGTTTTCCAATTTTAGCAATAACGAACAAGGCCGGAATTCCGTCTCAGATATATGAAAATCTCTATATTGGTCTGTGCCCGTTTTGAGAATGTCTAATTCAGAAAGGGCACAAGCAGTTTTGCAATGAAAAAGTTGCAAATCTCAAGTATGTCCTCACAATTTATATTGGTATGCCATAGTTCAGTACGGAAGGAAGTGAAACCATTGCAAATCAACATCTACAAGGATAAAATGCCGGGGGCCCGCCTGTTTGGGACCTCGGTGCTGTACAGCGCCAAGCCCATTCCCCGCGAGGATGTGCCCCAGGGCTG
>CANAZG010000041.1 GCA_947365965.1 uncultured Clostridia bacterium | reverse complement strand
TTTTAAACAGGCTCTTAAAGACCTCGCTGAAAAGGCAGAAGAGATTGAGCGCCATATCAATAGTGGCAGTCAATAATAACGTTCTTGCTCTACAAATGGACATGGTCCGATGTGGAAAGGAGGATGAACTATGGCTTTGAAACTTTACCTTATTGCCGGAATCATAGTCGAGGCTTTTATCATCAAGGGGTATGCAGAAAATAAAGTCCCTTACACAAAAGCTGAAATATTTTTTGGTGGCATCATTGACATTGTAACGTGGCCGGTTGTTCTTCTGGCACACATCATTATTAACGGGAGGCGCTAATGCAGTGCCTCCTTGTTTTGTGGCATGGGTCTACGGGGCTTTCTTTTCTTCTTCCGGTGTGATATACTCTAATACATCTAACAAAAGAGGAGAGTCATCATGGCCGGTTCTCATGACGGAGGTTGCGATTGGGTCTGTGATTATTGTGGCGCATACCTGAACAATCAACGAGGTTTCACCATACGCAAAGGGACATGGAAATGTACGACCTGCGGAGCATTGAACGATGTGAGCGGTAATAACATTCTTGACCTTTTGGGGATGGCTGCTCGCGGGATAACCAAGTTTACCACAAAGCCATTGCGAAAACCAGATAAAGATCAGTGATTAGCCGTTGAGGTTTTCTCCGCCTGTTTCGCATCTCCTTTTATGGAATCTATTGAAAGGAGAACTGTTATGGGCATCGACAAGAAGCTGGTGAAGCTTTGGAAGGAAAAACGTGCAGATGTAGTCACCACGCTCAAGGTGTTGAGAGAACTCGACATCATGAAAGAGGATGACGTCGCATTCCTGACGGAAAAACTGGACATCGCAGCCAGCGCAAACAACATGCAAGGCAGTATGCATTGAGAATAGCATTCCGAGTTGAGAGGGGCTTAGCGGCTCCTCTTTTCTTTCGCTCGTTTGGCGGTTTAAGAAGCAGAAAACAGTGTAGGAGAGCCGTTTACTTCTTGACTACTCCTACACTTTGTCTGTTTTAGCATTGGAAATACTGGACTTTTTGCTTCTATAAATATAAACAAACTTAGAAAAGACGGTCTATTGGGATATTTTGTTTTCCAATTCTTCAATTTTTTTCCGAACATAAATTGTGTAAATACTATCTTCCCCCAACTCTGTCTTGAATACCGGAAAAGCCTTTTTATAAAACGTAAGGGCTTCTGGTAATTGTCTGAGACTCTCTAACACAGCAGCTACATTAATATAGGAATCTGCTGTATCAAGATGGTGACTACCCAGTAGTTTCTCTCGAATGCCAAGTCCGATCTGCATCCACTTAATTGCAGTAAGATAATCTCTGCGACTGTCAAAAATTGTCCCAATATTATTATAGACCGTCGCTATATCAGGATGTTCCTCACCAAATACTTTTTTGTAGATCCCCAATGCTTTCTGATAGTTATCTAGAGCATTATCAGATTCGCCTAATTCACCATATACAGCGGCTATATTGTTGTAAACAGCCGCTGTTTCAGGATGTTCTTCTCCTAATAGCTTTTTCCGAATTGTCAGAACGCGTTGATATAACTCCATTGCTTGTATATGTTTCCCACGTGCATCAATTGCTGCTGCAACATTGTTATAAGAAATAGCTGTATCTAAGTGCTCCTTTCCCAGAACCTTTTCCCGGATATCCAACGCTTTCTTATACAATTCGAGAGCCTTATCTTCATTTCCTTTTGTATCATAGATAGTTGCGATACTGTTATATGCCTCCGCTGTATTTGGGTGATTTTCTCCAAAACATTTTTTCCATATAGCCAGCGCATCCTCATATTTTTCAAGGGCCATATCATAACTGCCTTGATCTGCATATACGGCAGCAATATTTCCATATAGAGTTGCAGTATCTGGATGATCCGTACCCAGCACCTGTTTACGGATATTCAAGGCAAGATTATAATATTTAAGTGCGGTAAGATAATCTCCTATTGTGTAATATGTCCCAGCAATGTTGCAATAGGCCGCCGCTGTATCCAAATGATGCTGTCCGCGCGTATTTTCATATATTGGAATAATATTATTGTAAATTTTCAAAGCCTCATCATAGTTCCCTGTTTCTGACCGGATGAATGCAATGTTCATATAAGTGGCCAACGTTTCTGGATGATTAACTCCCAAAACTACTTCGCGGATATCCAGCGCCATATACTGCATCTCCAAAGCCTTGGTGAAATCCCCCAAACAGGTATATATGTATGCAATATTGCTGTAACTGGTAGCAGTTAGAACATGCTTTTCTCCAACCTCTGCTTTACGGATTTCAAGTACCTTGGCATGATTTTCTAGGGCCTCCCAATAATGCGCCTTACGAGCATATACATAAGCTATATTATTATAAATAACCGCTGTTTCGCTGTGTTTTTCCCCGTATATCTCCAAGCGAATGTCCAATGCTTTCTGGTAATACTCCAGCGCCCTATCAAACTCCCCCTGACAATCATATATCCCAGCAATATTGCTATATGCGGACGCTACTGTAGCATGGTCTGGCCCCAACTCTTTGCAAAAATTTTTTAGTGCAAATTTATACAGATCCAAGGCTTTTGTATAATTGCCAGCAGCTTGATATGCAGAGGCAAGATTGTTATAAGAGACCGCTGTCATATAATGCGTTTCTCCTAATATCCTTTTTCGGATATCTAGTGCATCCTTATTCCACTTGATAGCCTTCTGATATTGTCCCAAATAATCATAGCCTCGTCCACCAACACCATACAATAGTGCCAGAAGTTCTTGCTCGCTTTCTCCTGTTAATTGCTCTTTACTCATGTTAGCAAAGGTTTCCACATGAGGGATATACAGAAGGAATTGTTCATGGGAAGCCACATTGCCATATTCAAAGGAGAAACAATTATATAATAGCTGCAGATCATAGAGCATCCATTGTGTGTCTGGTCTTATTTTATTTCTAGTAACCTCTTGCACCAAACGATGGATACTGATATGTTCGGAATCTCCAGTAGTCAGAGAATATCGCCGAAGTTCTGTAAGAATCCTATTGCTTTGTAATATTGTAGCTAAATTACTGCGGACAGGTTCCGGAAGTATCTCCCGTCCCTGCGAGAATAGCTTCACTGGAATTCGATCTGATGCCAAATAGACGCATAGGAAGAAAAGCTGTTTGGCACCTTCCAGGGCAATTGTATTAAAGGAAATCTCCCAAGTAGTCGTAACAGATTTGGCATAGTTTTCTGGTTTATTATAACCATCTCCATCAATTTCAAAGGCTTCAAGACCAGATTCATCCAGCAAATCAAGGTATCTTAAAAAGCTGGTACGTGTAACCTTAATATATGCTGCAGCCTGTTCTAATGCCAGCGGCAGACATCCAAGCCGATTGCACAATTCCTTTTTTAATTCTTCTCCGTCCTTCTCCAGATGGTCGCATCCCGCAAGCCGCTTATCTAAAAAACTTATTGCCTCATCGAGGTTAAAAACAGATAAATCAATCTGTTGGGCCACCGCCATATTCGAATTACGGGTAGTCACCAGAATATGCCCACAAATATTATTATTGGGAATATAGGGAGAAATGGTATCCTCATTATCCAAGTTATCAATAATTAGAAGCCATTGGTCAGTATTTGTCAACCAACTTCTAATGGCCCGACGCAAATCCTCCTCCTTAAAATCCTCTGGCAGGTCAATATGAAAGATCTTTGAAAATTCTACAAACCCTGCATAGACTGTAGCCGTGCTATCAGCATTTATTTCAAAAAGTCCATTTTTATAACTTGCACCATACCGATAAGCAAACTCGCGTACAAGTTGCGTTTTCCCAACGCCTCCCAAGCCCGAAATCGTTTGCTTCACTATTACAGTGCGACTTTTTCTAAAGGCTGTAGCAATTGCTTGTAACTGTTCTTCTCGCCCAGTAAAATAGTAGTTCCGTTCAGGAAGATTATTTTCTTTGGGGATAATTCCTGCCGGGGGAGGTTTTAAATCATCCGGAAGTGACTCGGTTACTCTTCTCGTCAAAGCCTCTTCTGGTTGCCAGTGTCCATGCTTTGAAACATAGCAGTGCGCGCTTATAGAAACACCTCTATGTTTTGCAATTTCACCCACAAAAAAGCTAGCTTCTGCCCCTCGTTGCTTTATCATGCAGCCAACCGAAAGACATGCAATGTTGTAATTTTTATCGTATCTCGTGTCATGTACGTCTCCGCAGAACCAGATTGTAGGACTTCCGCTATCCTTGAGTAAGTTTTTTACAATGTTCTGTTCTTCATATGCAAGATGCGACAGAGGATTATGCGCCAGAATAATCAAAGGCTTTCCTTGTGAGTGCTGTAAGGTCTTCTCCAAATCATCAGTACCTATCAACAGATTATGTCTGTCACTGTCTCTGCCACTTGCAATAGCAGTATTCAAGTATATAATATTATAGTCTTCGAAAGAGCGGCATCGGTGTATCTGCCCGCTTCTAAACTCTGACCAGATCTGATTATGAAGAAGTTCAGCACACTTTTCAAAAAAACCGAATCGCCCACGCAAATACTCCAATGATGCCACATTTCCTTTGATGTACCCTGCAAAACAACCGTCATCCGGATCATATTGCCTATAAATTTCATCTAAAAAGCTAGAGTTTTCCTCTTTGTTCTGCTCTCGATCAAGATCGTGATTTCCCGGTACAATATGTATATGATTTAAGTCTGTTACACCTACACACTCCGCAATATCACATAAAAAGTTAACCGCATTCTGTGCAACCTCAAATGGATTTTGATGCGCTTGCTTTATTGCATGACGAAAGTCTCCCGTAAAAAACACCTCGTCAATATCTTGTAGACCCTTTTCCATAGTATACCGCTTAAATTTAGCGCGTAAATCACGGGTTGCTCTCCCATCTGCTGCTGGGTTGAAGTGGATATCAGATACATGTAGAAACTTCATGATTTCCTCCCATTTTTCGGGCAATACCGCACAGAAAAATGGGCGCGATATAGCCAAGTGTGATATAATAGGAACATGGATAAACAAATGACGATAACCGCATTTAGTGACGAGTTGGCGCAGGTGCGGACGAAGAAGAAAGAATTTCTCAGTCAGATAGAGCAAATCGTGCTGTGGGAGGAATGGCTTACCATAATATAGCCGTGCTACTATAAAGGAGAGCGCGGCAACAAAACTTATCCACTGGAAATCATGCTCAGACTGTGTATATGCTGCAAAACCTCTATGACCTGGGTGACGAAGCAACGGTGGCGGAGGCCATCGACAGCCGAGCCTTTTTAGAGTTTTGCGGGGTGGATTCCAGCAACCAGGTTCCGGACGGGGATACGCTGGGCTGTTTTCGGAATCTGCTGATCCGGAACGGACTGCAAGAAAAACTTTTCACGCAGGTAGTTGGGGCACTGATGGAACGCACTCTCATTCTGAAGAAAGGAACGATCGTGGATTCCACCATCATATCTGCATTCTCTTCCACCAGGAACAGGAAGAAGAAGCGGGATCTGGAGGCTCATCAGGTCAAGAAGAGGGAATACCTGGCGCTTTGGGTACAAGGCGCATATCGGCGCGGACAAGAACAGCGGGCTGGTTCACACGGTAGAGGCCACGGCGGCAACCAAGTGCCCAAGCTGCTGACAGGAGAGGAAGAGGTTGTCTATGGCGACAGCGGCTATCTGGGGGCCGGCAAGCGCGAGGATGTCAAAGTCAGGAATAAGTCAGGACGCAAAATCAAGTACAAAATCAACCGCCACCCTTCGCAGCTCAAGAAACTGAGCAGGAGCGAGCAGTACGCCGCCAAAAAAGTCAAACACACAAAATCTTCCGTCCAGGCAAAAGTAGAGCACGATTTTGGAGTTGTCAAGCGGCAACTGCCGTAGGTTTTTATAACTCGATTTTGAGTTCCTTACCTAGTGCTACTTTCAATGCAACATATTCCTTTCATGTGAGACAAAAATATAGCTTTGTTTCCTCTCTGAGTTTAATTGCATTAATAGCTTCAAAATCTGAATCTGAAACCCCTTCTAATGAAAGGTCTCAATCGCTATGGATATAGTAACACAAGTAAAAGCGCAAAACAAGCGGTATTTACCACATGAGTTATCAACAAAGATCAGTAGTGTGAACCTATACCGGCTCATCTTTGAACGCACCAGTTTCGGAGAAGTTTATAATGATGATCCAATCAGGAAGATTACTTCCGGTATCAGACCGATCCATACCAGGTTTCCCGGTTCATCACGGGAATACAGAACTGGTAAAGAAATTTCTCGCGGGCCTTGGAGAAGGGAGCGGAGTGAAGCAGATGGCCTGGGTTCCCTATGACAACCATGACATCCGTGGGTCGCTCAAAAGGGTGCTTAATCTTGATCGAACCGCTGACCTCTTGAATGCCATCAAGCGCTCTTCCAGCTGAGCTATACCCCCATCATCGCACGAAGTGCGATGATGGGGGCGAAATTTTAAAATTTAATCTTCACTTTTTATTAAGGCATAGAAACCAAGTATTTGCCTGGCAAAACCATACAGCGCAATTTTTTGAAACAGCTGTTGTAATCCAGAGAAATATGGTATACTGAGGTATGTAGAAAGGAGGCGCACTCTATGCCTGGCGACGTGAGAAGAATGGACTACATCAAAGAGTATCTTTCTGCGTATGAGGCAAAACTTCATTTATCCAACCGCTTGGGATTGCTTGACAACGCAAAACTTTTTGAGTTGTTTGCTGTCCGGGTCTGCGGGATATGGTTTGGTCAGAAGTTTCGCAACTTGAACAAGGAAACGGTGAACTATCCTTATGTGGATTTGATTTCTGAAGATGAAATGATATATGTACAGGTGAGCACTGCATTAGACACATCAAAAAAGGTTAGATCCACCTTAAAAAATCTCCGTGCCTGTACAGATCCACCTTTTTGTGATATCCAACGGGTCGTCTTTTTCATGCTGGGCGATCAAAGCGAGGTAAAGGATGAACTTGGAGAATCCACCGGACGAATTTCATTCTCTGCGGCAGATGATATCGTGACGGTTAAAGCTATCGCCCAGCGTGCCATGGAGGATATGGATTTTCAACACGCACTCTATGATGTGCTTTATGATGAATTTACAAGTATTGAGACAATTTCCAAATCCCTTTCTGACGCAGTCGCGGTCAGCCGAGATGTGGGACTTGCCGGGATCGAGTATAAAATCAATGGTGAGTATGAGATCGACCGAAGTGCCTTAGTTGACAAGATCCTTCAGGCTGGGGCGAAAAATGTTGTTATTTTAGGGTCTGCAGGCTGTGGAAAGTCAGCTCTGTGTCGGCTTTTGGCGGAAAAAGAAACACTGGTACTTTACGCCCGTGCGGAACTCTTAGCAGAGGTAACCCATCTGAATCAGGTGTGGGACCTGGATCTAAAAAAGGCATTGGCATATTTAGGTGAGCGGCGTATATTGATTTTTGTTGACGCACTGGAATTTATCTCCGATTGCTCCCCAATGAAGGTCCGCATACTGGAGGAACTTTACACCGCTACAAATCAGTTTCCCTATGTCTCTATACTGGTTTCCTGCCGTAGCGGAGACTGGTCTTCTTTTCTTACCTTGGAATCCCGTTTTGGCATTGTGCCCTATGGAGTTGGAGAGATAACGGAGGAAGAACTATCTCCTTTGATGGAACGGTATTCGGTACTGAAGCAAATGCACCAATCCCGTTGCTATTCCGATTTGCTCCGATCTCCATTCTACATTGATCACATCATTCGTCATCAGGTGGACTTGGACAACATCAGGGATGAAAATGAATTTCGGCACTATTTGTGGGAGTCAGTTATTTGTCTGGGTAGTCGCGCCAAATCCTATGGCCTCACCATTGAGGCGATTGAAGGGACAGTGGAGCGCCTTACGTTAGAGCGAGCCCAAAAATTCCTGCTGGGGATACATCGACGGGAAGTATCATCAAATATCCTACATGCATTGCTTTCAGAAAATATCCTGCGCCAGCAGGGGGACTATGTCCGCCTAAAATATGACATCTTTGAGGATATCTGCTTTGAGCAATACTTCGACCGAGCATTTGAGGTCTGTCGTGGACAATACCAGATGTTTTTCCAGGAAGTTAATTCATTGGGCCGCTGCGCATACCGGCGGTATCAGATTTGGATTTCAAATAAACTTTTCGTTCAAGAGAACCGGGATAAATTTGTTTATGCTCTTCTGTTTTCTGACTGTATTCCTGCGCAGTGGAAACGTGAAACTGAGATTGGCATTGTAAAATCAAACTATTGCGATGAAATGTTTGCGCAATATGAGCTTGAACTATGGCAAAGCGGGAAGTGGCGTGGGTTATTGAACACAATCAATCTATTTGCGTTCGAAGCGCAGTTGCGTCAAAACGGAGATTCACAACCCCAGCTGTTGTTACGGCCTACTGGGATGGGCTGCTCCTGCTTGATTCGTCTGCTCCGCCATGAAAATAGATTTCATGAGGCAGAGTACACAGAAGTAATACAACTCTGCGGAAATTATGCAGCTGGCGAGAAGAAAAGTGACGAAATAAGCCTTGCCGCCTGCGAAATGGCAGAATTCTTCTATGGGCTGCATTGGGAGAACTGCTACCAATTTGGTTCATTCTATGGTGTGTTTGCAAATCTGGCCGCTTGCCTCAATGTGCTCTATTCCCTGGCAGAAAAATCCCTTGATTGGATTCGTGATCTCTGGAGAAAATGGGTAGCAGAATACCTCAAAAAAGACCACCATAAATCCAGAGCGGCTGAAAAACTGATCGAATGGACCCTTCAAAATCCCAGCGCATCCCTGATTGACAACTTGGGGCAAGAGATGTGTGCGTTAGCTGAAGTATACTGGGTTCAAAAACCTATTGAAAATCCAGTGTGGAGTGATGATTCGCTTCATCGTGAAAGATTGTATGGGCTAAGCCAGAACGCAGATGATTATCATTTTCGCTCACCCAAAAGCAATCTGTTTCTCTGGGCGCTATTCCGCCGGGATTTGATTAGGGGCCTCACATGGACAGTGGATTTAGTCAATAAAGCGGTAGAGTCCTTTTCTCGGGAATCTCCAAGTGAAGTGGTTTCAGTGACGTTGTGGTTTGCCGATACAAATACATCTCGGACATATCTTGGCAACGCGCACTTGTGGCTGACTGGAATCGAAGAAACCTCCGTACCCCTTTTGTTGGGAGACATGATTTATCTCCTCAGGTGTGCCGTGCTAGAACAATTGGAAGCGTCATATAAAAAATCACCTGAGGATTTCATAGAAGTGGCAAAGATTTTGAGGGAATATCTTTTTATGAATTCCAATAATATAGCGCTTCTTACCATCGTAGAGGCAATTGGAATGCACTTTATTCAGGCACTCCCTGGATATGCTCTTGATCTATCTACAGGTATGGAACTTCTTCACTGGGATGCACTCCGATACAGCAAATATTTAAAGAACCCAGTACATACTCAACTGGAGCAACTAATTTATATGTCTGTGGGGATGCCGTTCCTGGAACCCCGATACCCTCTTGACCCTATATGCGGTATACCCCTTCAGTCATATGTTGCACAAAGTTATTTTCAGCAGGGGCCGGCTCGGGAAAAGTACGAAGCTATTCTGGACTATATGTACAAAAAAACACCAGATAACCGGGAACACGCTTCAGACTACCTACAAATACAAAAGATGGATTTGAGGGGGGCAACAGAAATATCTTTAGGAGACGGAGCGGTGGCCTTTAGCCCAAGGCTTACTGGGGAAGCGGAGAAACTTGTGCGGGAGAATGAACGGTCAGAACTTCCTGTCAGGCATATGGAGTCTTCAGTGGCAAGGTATGCAAAAACTGTCTCCATGGGTTCCCCTGACTTGGATGCTGCGATAAAGGCGATAGACGAGATACTAAATCAAATGGAGAAGAACCCTCTGAGATTTCAATACCAACAAACCCTTATTACAGTGGTTGCATCCGCCTTGACAAATCCTGCGTTATCCATGGAGAAAAGGGAAGAATTATGCCTGCTCTGGCTTGGAGAAATTGGTCGGATTTTTTCTCACGACACTTATTTGGGTGAAATATCCCTTACAATAGCTCTGTTAAAACAGTTAGATACAGGAGTGACCGGTCGAGCTCGAGAGGGAATTCTGCTCCTGATACTCAGTTGCCTTCTATATGATAAATCGGATGGAAACGTCAGGAAGCTGGCCCAGCACATAAAAAATTATCTGATTCAAACGCCTGCGGTAGCTCGCATTATATTTAATACCTCTGTTGCCATCGCAAAACTCCATGTGTCTCGTAAAGGGATACACGAAGCTCCAAAAGAAGAAGGCACCGATGATGAAGACTATATCAGGAAATATCTTTTTGAAGGAGAGCCGCTAACCATTGATTCATTTCAGCCAGAACAGTATGATGTAGAAATGTTGTGCAGGACTATGGGGTGTGGCCTAAGCTTGGATGACCCGATTTTTTCGATTGTGGTAACTGGCGTTTTCCCTTTTGCGGCAACGGAGCGGTGTCCGGACGGAAAGCGTATGGATGTATATGCTCAACATGAAATGGTTGAATTCCTGCAACGCGAATTAATTCATTCCCCGTCCGAAGACGCAGCGTTATCTCTGCTTTTCGAAAGCATCCTGTTGGGTATTGAGCATCGTTCGGGGAACTTGGCTTCCGGCACACCAAGTCTCTGCCAACTTTACCAGATATTGCTGATTCCCAGAAAACTGCTCCCATTTGAGACGGGTGGGGGTTTCCCGTTGTTCTAAGGAATATGCCAGAGCCGCTAGGAAAGAGGTTTTGCCTGCTGAGGGAAACCCCACTATAAAACATGATCTTGTACCCATCATATGATCCTGCCCTTCCATAAATTGCACTGGGAGCGCATAGGAGGTGTTTCGTATTGTATAATTGGTTGTTGGGGCGTTTCGAGTAGTGCGTTCAGAAGTGCTGAAACATTGTAGCCCACGGGGACTTCTTCCGTAGCAACAGCAGGCATGGCAGCTAAGTGGAAAAACTCAAGGCGATTTTCTAAATCCGGAAGCTGAGATGTAATGATACCGGGGATGCGCTCAATCCTCGCGGTCAGTTTAGGATCGTTCTGCTCTAGAATTATATCGTACTTACTGACGGTAAGGAACACCCGGGATCGCTCGTTCAGTAATCCAGCATCCAGTAAGGTGTGCAAAAGATGAGCTGCCCTCTGGATGGTTGCAAATCGGGAGGTGCTACCAAGTAGCTTTGCACCGTCCAGCAACACCACAATATGCCGCGCCGCAGCGAAAAGAGCGGAAAAGGTTTCTTTTGCCGCATCCACATCTGCAATAACACTGTCAAAATCCTCTCCCTGCAGATCAGAGAAAAGAAGATTCAGCATCCGCTTTGTGTCCTGATTTTTCAATCGGAGGTGCAGAACATTTTCTTCAATGCCCCGTTGTGTTCGTTCCATGCTGGCATCGGAACGATAGGATGCAACACGAAGATAAAATGCGCGCTCTTCTAAAGCCCACAACGTCTCTGATCCAGCAAAAAGGAACGGGGCAGGAGACTTTCCATCTAAAAACAGATGATAGATTGAAGTAATGAGAGTCGTTTTTCCGCTGCCGGTATCCCCAATAATGGCAAAAAAGCGGGAGAACTCCTGAGCAGTAATAGGATATAAATCATCCAAGGGCAAGGCTCGCCCCAGGGCCAGAGGAAATGTGGTTTCTGCGCCAGTGGCGTTCTCCGAATATGCCTCTGGAATTGGGAGAGCTTCTCTTTCCATTATTTCAGCCATAAGTCATTTTATCCCTCACTACAACTCACTACAGCACCGTAATACAAGATGTTCCAAATATATCTGCCATGCGTAGTCCAAGAAAGTCTTGGGTGGAACATCTATTCCCCCTAGGAGCTCCTTGCGGTACTTTGGGTACCACTCATCCACACTTTCCGTGTTATCGGAACGGATAATGGCACTACACAGCGGCAGCATATTTGCAAGCGATGTGTTCTGACACTCTGTTATAACATCTGCTCGGAGTTCGGACGCCGTGTTTGCAATTATCTCACTAAGGGTAAAAGATGCAACTTCGCCTGTTCCGTCCTCACAGGCCCTAAGTTGTTTTTGTAATACACCTTCCATAGCGTAAGGACCAGGAAAATTTTCTACCATTCTGGCGCCTTCCCAGCCCAGAACCAAGCATGACGTTTGGACCTTCACCATATGCAGGGAGCAGTGGAGCATCTCGCTCCACTCCGATAGAATCCACCATAGTAGCTGAGAGTCCTCTTCATAGATAGATGTTGCAGTGCTAAGTTGCTGCACCTTCATTCTTAAATCAGAATAAGACGTTTGAAACACTTTCAGAATTTTGATAATTTCAGTGATTTGCTTCGATTCTTCCTCATTTCCCTCAGCATTCATTTTTTCAAGTTCGGTAATTTGTTTTGCAGGGAATGGCTTTATAGAAACGTTCTTCGCTTTCTCCCGCAATTTGATTCGACTCGCATCAAACTGAGTGCGAATATGCTCCAGTATTCCCATCGTTGATGTAGGTGTGCCGCCGAAAGAAACAGCAAGAGACAGAAGTTCTGCAAGGTAAAAATAAGGTGAGTCCTCTGCTAAAGCCACCAGCGTGGCACCGGCCAGTAGTGCAAGCTCCTGCGTATTACGAACAGAAAAAGAGGGGTCCTCAGTAGAAAAGAAATCTGCAAATAAATTTCTTGCTTCCTCATCAACCGGGATACCATAATATAATTTAACGAGTATTGTAATCCGCACAATTGTGTGGCCAGAGTCTTTTTCTTTTTCAAGGGCCTCCACACATTTCTCGATTCCCAGAACCCGCTTTTCCAGTTGTCCATCTTGAAGGATAATCCCAACATCCAGATACCATTCGTGCAGGTTACGATTCATGCTTTGTCACGACCTTTCTCTTTCATCCTGGACTTGTTTTAAAAGCTTCTCTACCTGGCCTTTTTCTTTGGCACGCTCTATGTAACAATCTAATAGTTCGGTAAGTGTCTTTCCCACATCCTCCGGTTGATCTAAAGAGAGAGTCTCTATAACGCGCTTTCTGGCATAAAACGAAAGATTCATAAAGTCGTAGATGAACGCTCGTTCCCAAGAACCCACTGAAAGTGGGCAACTCATTGGTTGCTTAGCCTCAGCCTTATGCACTGTGTTTGCCCCCTCAGATACGTTATCTTTAGGGATGTCTTCCGGCTCATCCAGAAAAATGTGATACTCAAGATAGTTCTGGCCGTTTTGGAGTGCGGGGTCAACAACGAATGCAGTCTCATCTTTGTTGAAAACTCGGGGGTATATATGAACTATCAAAATATTCTTTCCGGACTTTTGCCCAATCTCCAGAGTTAGCCAGTTATATCGAGGAATCCAATCCATCTCGGTCCGCACGGGATGGGTTGCGCCACTTCCTACAGCAATGCCCTGCTTTGTTTGCCGAACGGTTTGGAGGTGCTTGTGCCCGTATAACTGAACAGCTACCCGAGCATCCATTTTGGTTTGTAACTTACCATCCAAATCAATCCAGCACTCGGGCGGGTGGTGACAAAGACTGAGAAAAATCGTGTTTGCCCGCCGTTTGGGGATTTGAGAGAGACTCAGACGCATTGGACGTTCCGTGGTTTCATCCACATGATCTCTCTCGCTAGAAATCAACGTAGAGTTCATCCCAACAATACAAAGAGTATAAGTGCCATTAAGCGGCATATCTTGTTCCCAGAATAGAACATTTTGGGTAAATCCGCAATGATATTTAGTGGCAAAAGCATTGAAGTGCTCGATAGATGCGCATAGGGTTTGGGCATCCAAAGGATTGCGGCATATCTGGCCTAGAAGTTTCTCTGCTTCCTGTGGATTTGCTATCTCAATATCCTGCTGTAAGGATTTAATACTCCGGCTTCCCCTAGTCATTCCCTGATCCACGTCATGGTTGCCAGGTACGCAGAAAACCATAGATGGATCCAGGGAAACTTGTTGGCATAACTGTTCCAAAAAATCGGAGGCGACAGCGTACTCCTTTTTTTGGGCGCTGAAAGCGATGTCCCCACAAATCAGAATACCATTTGCGTTAGAAATGCTTTGGGGAAAATTTTTGCTGAGATCAATAAGCAACTCATTGCGCAGGTCAGCATCTAGGTCATAAGCGTCACCGCTATATTTTTGATAGTGGACTTCATCAGAAGAACCCCCTAAAACCGCAGGGCTTCGGGGGATTTTCTGATGATGACGGGGAAATGTTTCCCTTATTTTACCCTTATTGCGCAGTTTCCCTTAACCGGCGGCAACATTCTTGATAAAGCAATCCATCCGGTCAGCACTTTCTCTTTTCATCTGCTCGGTGACGTGACCGTAAACGTCCAGAGTAAAGGCGGCGGTTGCATGGCCTAGATTGCCCTGCACCGTTTTAATATCGTCCCCGCTCTTTATCGCTGCCACGGCGTAAGAGTGGCGCAGGTCGTGAAAACGAGTATCCGCACAGCCAATGGATGCCGCTACCCGCTTGAAGCTGCGGCGAACGGTATGCGGTACCAGGTGCCTGCCTGCTTCGTTTGTGAACACAAGGCCGCTGTCTTCCCAGCCGGGGCCAATCGCCAATTTCCATTCAGCCTGCTTTCTCTGTTGGGTCCGCAATAGTTCCATCACAAAGGAGGCCGGGGTGATGGTCCTTCCCTTGCCGTTCTTGGGAGAGGTCAAACGATATTCCCCGCTCCCGTCAGCCGCCCTTTGCAGCTGCTGTTTGATAAAGATTTTTCCCCTGTTGAAATCAACGCAGTCCCAGGTGAGGCCCAGGACTTCCCCCTGGCGTATTCCGGTGAACAGCGTGACCAGATAAATTCTCTCAAACGGATGCCCCTTGACGGCTTTCATAAAGAGAGTGATCGCGTCTTCGTCCAGTGGGTTGAGTTCTCTGCGCTCTCCCCTTGGCAAAACGCACTTATCCGCTGGATTAGTCCGCAGATACCCCAGTGTCACAGCCTGCTCCAAAACTTTGTGCAGTATTCCGTGGATAACCTTGATAGACCTTGGAGACAGACCGGGTTTTCCATCGTGTTCCTTGCTCAGATTGTTATAAAACCTCTGTATCATGTGGGGGTCCAGTTTCTCCATGAGATGCGTTCCCAGGTCTGGACGGATGTGGTTTTTGATTTGGCAAAGATACGATTCAACTGTTCGGGGCTTTACATCAATCAAATAGGTTTCCAGCCAGATGTCCAGCCACTGCCCAAGGGTCATTTTGCTGGGGGCGGTGTAGGTGCCAGCGTCAATTTGGGCGGTGGCCTCCCGTAACTTTTGTGCAACTTCCGTTTTCGTTTTCCCGGTGATACTTCGCTGCTTCTGCTTGCCTGTGAGGGGGTCTATTCCCTCCGTGTAGCGAGCTTCATAATAGGTGTATTTTCTACCGTTTCGGATGATGGTTTTCTCTCGAATTGTTCCGCTGCCGTTGGCATTGCGGCCCTTTTTTCCTTTCGTGCGCGGCATATGTATAACCTCCTTTTCACCGCCGCGCAGATGCACTATACATATTGTACACTGTGCGCGGCGGATGGTCAATAAAATTTAAGCTGCAAGATACGTTTCCAGCGCGTTTTTGGGGATTTTGTACTGTCTTCCGATGCGAATACTCCCCACTTTCCCGCTTCTGACAAGCTCGTAGGCGCTGTTGATTCCAATACCCAGCACATCAGCAAGGTCCTCCACGGAGAGGACAAGGGGGAGCTGGTCAATACTTGTGTACTTTTTCTCGTTACTTTTCATTCGTTTCCCCTCCTTCTTCAAATTCCTTTGCACTTAAAAAACGGATTCGCGATATATGTAATCCCGCATGGATTGTTCTCGAAATTGGTCTTTATCGTCAGCGGATTGACGTTCAAATCTTTCAACATAGTCAGATATTTCAAGACGGTATTGCGGGAAGCGTAGCCTTTCAGTGCGTCCATAGTGCCGCTTTGGATGACGGCAAGCATATCTCTCAGCCGCTTCTTGTGGCATGGGGTCAATCCGCTGGCCTGGATAATGTCAACGGCTCCGTCCATCGAATAGAAATCACCGGACAGAAAAACCGGCTCCGCTGTGGTCAGATATTCGGCCTCCATTTCCGGAGTAACCCAGTTTTCCCAGTCCCGGACTAATCCGTACTCCCGCTTCATATACTTAATCCGCGCAGCATGACACTGAACCTCCTGCCTGCACAGATTGATTTCCACCTCGCGGACAGGTAAGTCTTTCGCCATGCGTTCCAGGTCCTTACGGTAAAGCTGGGCATGGCGTGACTTGCTGAGATAGTAGACGGTAGACTTCTGTTCAGAGCGCCACTTATTCATCCGCATAATTCGTTTAGAAAGCTGCTGCATGGTCGTTATCAATACACGAAATTCATTGGGAGACATATAGAAATTATAGTCGTAGTCAATGCGCCCCAGGGTGAAATCATCGAGGAAAAGACCGGCGCGGGCAAGCCATTCATCGACAACGGACCGCAAATATGCTATGTCCCGCTCCGTTGCAGTGCTGTATCCGATGAACTCATGACATTGAATTTTGAACCAGCAGACATGGCTCCCGGTTCCTTTCAGCGAGCGAATCCACGCTTTACAACCATCAGGAGCAGGGTTTCCTTTCAGTGCTATATATGGTTTCGGGTCCTCCCAGTGATGATAAACTCGAAAAAAATCTATTGTGTCCATTGTAATACCTCCATTCCGTTGCTCCATTCCTTTCCGCTGCTTACAATGGCCCTATCATTAACGTGATTTGAAAAAGTTGACACATTCCCCCAGACATTTGTTAGATTAGGATAGGCCAGCCCCCTGACCGCCGGAAAAGGCCCGGTCAGATGGGGCTGTATATGGTATGCCTGTGGGCGCAAAATTACAAAATGTTTTGTGAATAAAAAAGAAGGAAATCCCGCAAAAGAAAGGTTCCCTTTCGTCGATATTTTTTCTGAAATTTGTTGCAATAGCATTGTCTTTCGCTAAAATGTGATTGAAATTTCTCGAAAAAGTAAAATAGTTGTATGTCCATAGAGACATATAAGAAAAGTTTGTAATTATTCACAAAAGAGCAAAAGTTGTATGTCCGTAAGGACATTGAAATAATACCTGCGATGTCCGCAGGGACATTGAAAAACGCGGTCAATGTCCGTAGAGACACAGAAGCCCTCCGCCCTGCTGGGCGGGGGCTTACTCTTGATATTGGGCTTGAAAGTCGCTTACGATGGTGATATACTCTAATCGTCTTAACGCGATAAATCGGAATTTGGAGGCCTCTATGAAAGACATATCTCTATGTATTATGACCAGAGAGCTTTGCCACGAATTATATAAAGGTTGGGAGAATGATCCTGACATATATATGGACATGGATTTGTTTGAGCCTTACCAATATAATGAGAACGCAGTAAACAGATATTTTGACTCCAAGCAGGATTCCTCCCGTGTCCTTTTTGCAATTATGAAAGATGACAAACCAATAGGAGAGATTCAACTAAAGCAAATCAATTACAAGAGCAAAGAATGCACATTAAGTATTCATATGCAAAATGACGACGTAAAAGGGCATGGATATGGATCCTGTGCAGAACGGTTAATTTTGCAGTACGCTTTTAATGTTTTGGGAATGGTCGCAGTAAATGCTGATACAGTTATAAAGAATACTCGAAGCCAACACGTTCTTGAAAAAGTAGGATTTCAGTATATAAGAGAGGCGGACGGATTTAAGTATTATCGGTGTGTGTGATAAATTTCAGTTTATCGGGGTGGTCGTCAAGTCTGCTCTCCGCTGCGCCGCCGTTCACAACCGGAAAAAAGCCGGTCCAGGGTGGGGCGGGATATGCCCAGCTCCCGTGCCAACGCCGCCTTACTGATTTCCCGGCGTTTGTAGCGGTCATAGTGCCGGGGCAGGTCCGGAACGGTGACAGGCTTTCTCCCCGTGTATTTTCCCTCCCGCTTGGCAATGGCGATGCCCTCCCGCTGACGCTCCAGGAGGTTTGCCCTCTCAAATTCGTTAATAGCGGCAATCACCGTAATAATCAGCTTGCCCGTGGCGGTGCCGGTGTCAATATTTTCCTTATCGGAAACCAGGGCAACCTCTTTTTCCGCAAGGACATTCAGCAGGTGCAACAGGTCCAGGGTGGAGCGGGCAATCCGGGACAGGTCGTGGATATAGATGGTGTCCCCCTCCCGCACCCAGTCCATCATCTTTTGAAACTCCGGGCGGTCGGTGTCCTTTGCGCTGGTTTTCTCGATGAACCATTTATCAATCCCACGGGCGGCAAGGGCCTCCCGCTGCCGGGCCTCGTTCTGCTCCTGGGTGCTTACCCGAACATAGGCGATTTTAGACATTTTCTGAAATCCTCCATTGTAAAATTAGGCTTTGGATTTGGTCTGCAAAATGTAAAAAAGGGCGGAAAGCAACTCTATTTTTACTGCTTTCCGCCCTTTCTGCTATGTAAAGATGGGGTATACCCCAAAATGGCTCAGGCAATGTCCCGATTGCGGAACCAAAATTCCGTTGCCGCCCAGAGGACGGGGGCAATGGGGGTATCGTAGAGGTACGCCGGGGAGAGGACGGGATAGGACCCGCCGCCGGTGAGGTTGACCGCCAGTGCCACACAGCGGCGGCTGTCCTCGTCCTGCCAGCAGTCCCAGCAATCGTCCTTGACATAGCCGTCCGGGTCCATGACCTCCCAGACGCGCTCCCGTGTCTCCGCACAGGCGGACAGGAGGTAAAGGGCGGCAATGGTGGGCGGGTAGGCGGCGCCGGTCGCGTGGACGGCCTGGTGGAAAAATTCCTCGTGGTCCGCAGAGACAAAGTGGAATGGGAACGGTACAAAGTTCAACATAATAAGAAACTCCTTTCAGATTCCGGTGCGGCGGACGTTGCCGCACCAGTTTTTCGCGAAATCGCTGTCGGTTACGCCGATGTGGACCGAACCGGAGAGCCTTGCCCCCTGGAGCCGGTAGTCCAGATAGGCGGTTGCAGTGGTATCAGGGGCGGTTGCGGTCAGAGCGGCCCGCAGGGCCTCCCTGTGGTTTCCGTCCAGGGCGTAAAGATAGTGATACAGGTGGTAATAGGGCAGGAGCGAGGCAACCCATTGATAGGCTTCTATGGTCCAGTCCATGATTCGGTCCGCTTTCGCGTCCCGTCCGGGGAAGGACGCCAGCTGGATTGTCCGCTTTTGAGGGTTAATGCCCACGATGTAAATGCCCCGCCGGTGCAGCTGCTCCAGGGTGGGGCCGGGGTTGGTCTGCGGCTCCCCCTCCAGACGGGCCAGCTGCTCCCGGTAGTTCCCCGGCTTCTCCCGCTCCAGCACTCCGGCATAGTCTCGGTAGTAGGCTGGGAGCATCGGCAGACGGCAAAAGAGACTGCAAGCATGTTTTTTCATGAATGTCTCTACGGACATCAATGTATCCAGATGCTTTTTCTCCATTGCGCCAAGCAGCCAATCCACCTTGCGGGCCTGAAGTATATAGGGGGCCATGGTGCGGGGCCGCTGTGGGGTGGCGATTTCCTGGCTCGTTTTGTTGAACAGGAAGCGCAGGGCGAATTTCCGCACAAGGATGAGATCGCTGTTGTTATCCACCCACGTCTGCCGGTCCAGTACCCCGGCCTCCCGCAGTTCCCGCACAGCCTTGTTGACCGCCTGCCCGTTGGGGTACAAGCGCATCTGTACCGCCAGCGTCCGCAGCAGCGGCAGGGGCAACGCGCCGTTTCCATACCGGACCAGGAGATACAACAGGGCCTTGTGGGTCTGACAGACCACGGTTTTTTCTTGGATTTGCAGCATTTTCATCACCTTCTTTCATGATTAAGCGCGAGAAAATTCGATTTCCGCGCCCAGGGCCTCCGCCGCCTCCACTTTGGCGGTGATTTCCTCTTGCCCATAGTTGCCGGTAGTCACCTCATAGGCCACAGAAACACCGTCAGAGCGGGTGTAGACGGCATCTGGCATGGACAGCCGCCCCTCTTGCAGCTTTGCCCACAGCTCCCCCGCACGCTCTTCCTCGCCCTGGTCCCGCAGCTGCCGGATTTCCGCATAGACATCCTCCCGGCTCTGGCTCTCGGTCCGCCACGTCTCCCGCTCGGACTGGGACAGGGAAAAGTATCGGTCAGCAAGGACAAGGTCATGGGCGGGATTCTGGGCGCAGTAGGTGGGCAGGGACAGCTCCCGGCGGCAGAGTTCCCGCCCCGCTTTGGTCAGGCGGTAGACCTCTATGTCCTGCGCTTTGGCTCCGGGGCGGCTGTAGACGGATTTCTCGACTAATCCGTCCTTGCAGTAGGCGTGAACGCGCTTTTCACGGAGGAATGTCCCCAGCTGCTCCCGGCTGACATAGCCACAACGGGCAAGGGCTGATAGTGCGTTTTTGTCGCGGGGATAGAGGGTGGTAATGCGTTTCTTTGCCATTGGGTCTGCCTCCTTTGCAGGGCAGCGGGTTTCCTCCCCCCGGCAGGGGTCGAGCGGAGGGGCGGAAATCGTAGGGCTTGCGCAGCAAACCGTGAAGCGATTTCCGCGCAGTGGACGTGGGAGCGTTCCGGGTTCTCCTGACGGCGAGGGCCGGCATGGGGGAACTGGGACGCGGCCCGGTCAAGCCGCAGGGACCGCAACGGCAGTTGTGGGGCCTGTGACGCAGAGCGGGACGGACACCCCGCAGCGAGACCCCTGCTCCCGTTCCGCAATCACCTCAGCGTCATCCTTGCGGAGACTTTGGGGCTGGGTGTACGCTGGCACCTCTCCCGCCGCCGAACCACCTGGGGCCATCCCGAAATTGTGCAATCGGGAGGGCACCCCAGGGGAGGCGGGAGAAGCTGCCATTTATCGCACGTTTGTACTGTATGAAAAAGCGAAAAAAAGTATTAGGGGACGCAAAAGGGCAAAAAAATAAGTCCTCCGGAGGGTGCAGCTCTGCTGTATCCTCCGGGGGACTTGCGGCGATAGCGCCACCGGCGCTATTGCCCATATGTGTGCAGTGACAATAAAGAAACGCCCCGGACGGGAATATAGCGCGGCTACATCCGTCCGGGGCACAGAACGCCGCAGACACCGCCCTGGGCGGCGTTGCGGGTTGAACCTCCAGCAGCAACTGTACTCGTTTGTTTCAAAAACCTGCGATTTTGGATAGATTAGGTAACATCTATTCGCCTTGAAATGAAGCTTTTATTTCTGGTTGAGTGCATCTGCGCAACTATTGTTGTTACCCTTTTTTCCCTTGTTTTTCCCTTAAGCGGTTAATTTTTGATAGCGTTAGGCATGAATAGGCGGGAGAACGGAGTGCCGGAAACCATTGCAAATACAGGCTTTGGGGATTAGGCGTGATTACCTGACAGATACGCCTGTTAAATTATGGAAAGTGAATGTCAGATAAATGAATAAAGGACAGCATGCTCATTTTCACCTCTTTAGCACTCAAAATATTCGAGTGCTAACATTATGAATGAATAAGCAGAAACTGTCAATATCTTGTGTGTTAATTTTTTGTGAACACATCATATCTGCATTTTTTATGGCTTCTTCTAGCGTCTTCGTAGCTATGACTCGCATTAGTGCTATTCCTAACACCGGATAAAAGGGAAGAGACGGAAAAAGGACTAAGGACACTTCGACAGGAGTACCCCTAGCCCCTTTTCTTGGTATCCGAATCCTCAGTTTTTTCTTAAAAAGTTCAAACCACAAAGCCGTAGCTTTGTGGTTTGTTTGGTGGAGATAAGCGGGATCGAACCGCTGACCTCTTGAATGCCATTCAAGCGCTCTCCCAGCTGAGCTATACCCCTCGCCCCAATATTGACACTCAAAAAGTTTTTATTTCAAGCATATTTAAGAAAATTTGTGCACTTATCAGAAGAAATCGCAAGGGTCCCCTGGTCACCCGCCTACCGAGTCACCAGAAAAACGCCCCTCTCAAATACTATATGATTCCTGAGATCATTGCGTTTCAGAAATCATGTGCGATTCGGCTTGGTTGCCCTTAGCAACCATACTGCCATCATCGCACGTGGTGCGATGATGGCAGCGAAATTTTTAAATTTTGAGGGATGTTGAAATGCACGTGTGGACAGGCAGAAACAGAATCTCCATAATAAAGAAAGTTTTTAGAAAATGGAGGCTGTGTTATGCGGACACTATCGTCACTAATCGCCGGTTATCTTGAAACGGGTGAGTACGAAAAACAACTGTCGCCAGATACGATAAAAGCTTATCGCATCGATCTACGGCAGTTTGTTGACTTTACAGAAGGTGCGTGGGCTGATAAGGATATGTTAAATCAGTACATCAAATATCTCAACCAGCACTTTGCCCCTCGGTCTGTCAAGCGTAAACTAGCAAGCATTCGAGCTTTTTATCACGAGATGGAAATTAGTGGAGAACTAGAGGGGAACCCATTTGACAAACTCCACATCCGTATCCATTCGCCGCAGCAACTTCCACGGATCATCCCCGAGCAAATCGTGCAGGCCCTTTTGCAAAGTGCTTATGATGCCTATACACAAGGGTGCCGGGAGGTCCTTCGGGATATCCTGGTGCTGGAACTCCTGTTCAGTACGGGACTTCGCGTATCGGAACTGTGTGCATTGTCACAGGATACTTTTCTGTTAAGTGACAGCGGGCTTCGGCTCTTAGTCAAGGGTAAGGGCCGAAAAGAGCGTATCATTCAAATTACAACTTCCGAACTGCTCCAGCTTGCACAGACGTACTGCGATGTGTTTTCAAAGGAGATTCAGGAACAGGGGGCAATTCTGTTCAACCGGCGGGGACGCCCCCTCTCCCCGCAGTCAGTCAGGCGGATCATTAATAAATATCTGAACCAAATTGGTGTATCCAACCATGTAACACCTCATATGTTTCGCCATACGTTTGCAACCTCACTTTTAGAGGCGGGAATGGATATACGGTACATTCAATCCCTGCTTGGTCACAGTTCCATTTCCACCACGCAAATCTACACCCATGTGACTGCCCGGCAACAGACGCTGCTGTTAGCTGAAAAACATCCAAGAGGTAAAATGACATTCTCGCTCTAATGATTGGCAAAGGCCACCAGCCGTATGGTGGCCTTTGCTTATTCGACAGATAATCTGCAATTATCTTGCCCTATAATAGATCTTTTCTGGTACTGTATGG